>JAVXNW010000122.1:0-6528 GCA_036645575.1 Clostridia bacterium
GCAAGGATGTCGTCAAGGCTTCAAGCCTTGCGGGAGCCGGCGGCGGCGCCGGTCGCTTGTCGCAACAAGCGAAATACTTCGAACCTCGTTCCTGCGCCTCTCCGAACCTCGAACCTCGTCCAAAAAGCTCAACTCGCCCATCGGCAAAGTCCCTCGAACCTCGTAGCCGATGGGCGAGTAAACCGTCCGGCGCAGCCGCACAAGCCGCAGGAATGCTCGCAGCGCTAGAACATTGTCACTATCTCAAGAGATCGCCCGACCGAACTCGGGCTATCTCGCGGTCTCCCTCGTGCGGTCTCCTTCGCACGTTCTCCCTCGCCCCGGACCCCACCCTTCCGTCACCCTTCGGGTACCACCTCCCCTCAAGGGATGCGGGTGTGAATTTCCTCACGGCGGATCGGAATGAGGGGGCTTTTTCATGGGGAGGGCAGGCTGCTCCGTCCCATCTCCCGCTTCTTTTTTTTCTCTTAAATTCTCCAGGATTCGGGAGAAAATGTGCGAAAAAGCGTGGCTTGTACGCAGTCTTGCACAGGTTGTCCCGGACGGGAACCGCCCCAAAACCCTTATGGGATCTGGATGATCTGGGCTTTTCCACATTATCCACACGCCCTACTATGATGACTACTATGCTTATACTTCTACAATAACCCTTCTAAAGGGGGAGGAGAATGCCCATGAAATTTCTTTGCCAGACCGCCACGCTGCTGGGTGGCCTTTCGATTGCTTCTCGCGTGCTTTCGGCGCGCACAACCCAGCCGATCCTAGAAGGCGTGCTGATTCGAACCACCGCAAATGGCCTGCAGATCACCTGTTCCGACGGCCTGATCAGCGTGGTCACCACGGTTCCGGCGACCATTTCCGAGGAAGGCGACGTCGTCATGCCGGGCAAACTGTTTTTAGACGTGTGCCGAAAGATGCCGCCAGACATGCTGTCGTTTTCGGTGAACGACAATTTTGTCGCGACGCTGTCCTGCCAATGCGTGCGCATGACGCTTTCGGGGCAGTCCGGTTCGCTCTATCCGGCGCTTCCGCTGGTGAGCGCCGAAAATTCGCTGATGCTGCCGCAATCCATGCTGCGCGACATGATCGTCGAGACCTCGTTTGCGATTGCGCTTGACGACGTGCGCAAGGTGCTGTGCGGCGCGCTGCTTGAGATAAAGCGCGGCGAAGCGCGCATGGTCGCGCTCGACGGGTTTCGCTTGGCGATGCGCCTTGCGCGCGTGAGCGAAGACGCGCCGGAACTGCGCGCGATCATCCCTTCCAAGACCGTGAATGAAATTGCGCGCATTTTAGAAGGCGGCAAGGACGAGCTGGCCACCGTGATGATCGGCGGCGCGCAGATGGTGGTGAACCTGGGCGACACCCAGCTCTACTCCACCTTAATCGAGGGCGAATTTATCGACTATCGCCGGATCCTGCCGGCTGACTGGGCCACGCGCGTGCGCTTTGACCGCGACCAGCTCGCGATGTGCGTCGAGCGCGCCGCGCTGATTGCGCGCGAGGGCAAGAACAACCTGCTCAAGATGGACATCGAGGAGGGGCGCATGGTCATCACCTCGAACTCCGAAAGCGGCGATGCCTACGACGTGATCGACGTCGAAATGGAGGGCGCGCCCATGTCGATCGCCTTTAACGTGCTGTACGTGAGCGACATCCTGCGCGCGCTCCCGGAAGGCGAGGCCTACATGCGCTTTAATACGCCGGTCAGTCCGTGCGTCGTGTGCCCGGTCGAGGGCGACGCGTACCTGTACCTGATGCTGCCGGTGCGCATCACCGCGTGACCGGTATGCAGCATGCGACCATTGCGGCGATCGCGACGGCAGCGGGCGAAGGCGCGGTCGCGATCATCCGAATCAGCGGACCTGACGCGCTACCTATATTGCGCGCCTGCTTTGTTCCGGCGGAAAAAAAGGCGCTGCGCGCGCGGTCTTTGACCTACGGGCACGTGCTTGGTGAGGACGGACAGGTGCTGGACGAGGTGATGGCGGCATACCTGCCCGCGCCGCGCACCTACACGCGCGAGGACGTCGTGGAAATTCAGGGGCACGGCGGGCGCGCGGTGGTGGAGCAGGTGCTTTCGCGCGTGCTCGCGCTGGGCGCTATGCCCGCGCAGCCGGGCGAATTTACCAAGCGCGCGTTTTTAAACGGGCGCATCGACCTGTGCGAAGCCGAGGCCGTGATGGCGCTGATCGCCTCTGAGAGCGAAAGCGCCGCGCGCGCCGCGCTTCGGCAATTGGACGGCGGCGTGACGCGCGTGATCGACGAATTGAAGGGGCAATTGATCGAATTGCTCGGGCTCATCGAGGCGTCGGACGATTTTCCGGAGGAGATCGAGGAAGCGGCCGCCAAGGAAGACGTGCTTTCGCGCCTTGACCAGTTGATCGGGCAGATGGCGGGCGCGGTCGATCCGCGCGGCGCGCGCCTCGTGACAGACGGCGCGTCGGTCGTGCTGGTCGGGCGACCCAATACCGGAAAATCCTCGCTGATGAACGCGCTCACGGCGTCGGAGCGCGCCATTGTCACAAGCGCGCCGGGCACGACCCGCGATCTGTTGACCGCGCGACTGCGCCTGGGCGGACTGGACGTGACGCTCACCGACACCGCCGGCCAGCGCTTGGCGTTGGGCGAGGCCGAGCAGATCGGCGTTGCGCGCGCGAAAAAGGCGCAGCATGACGCGGACGTGGTGCTATTGGTGCTAGACGGATCCCAGCCATTGACGCGCGAGGACGAGGCGCTGTTAAAAACCATGGACGCGCGCACAATCCTGCTGGTCAATAAGTGCGATTTGCCGAAAAAAATTAGCCTGCCTGAATGGACGCACGTTTTTTTTGTGTCGGCTGCAACCGGAATGGGCCTTTCAGACGTCCAAGAAGCCATCGAGCAAAAGTTGGGGCGCGCGGGCGCGCAGGGGTTTCTCTTGACGGAGCGGCGGCACATAAGCCTTGCGCAGTGCGCCTTGGCGGCGCTTGCGCGCGCGCGGGAGACCCTGACGTCGGGCGCGCCGCTTGACCTGGCCGCGCTCGATTTCGAGGAGGCCCTTTCGAAAATATTGGAAATCACCGGCAAAAACGCGTCTGAAGAGGTGATAGACCACATATTTTCTACGTTTTGTGTCGGAAAATAGATTGGTTCCACGGTTGAACTTAACGCAAGAAACCGATATAATACTTGGCGTATATAGAAAAAAAGGAGGCGCTTGATATGGCCCGTGTGACCATTGCGCAAGAAATCTGCAAGGGCTGCGGCCTTTGCGCGGACAATTGCCCCAAGGGCATTTTGCACCTGTCTGAAAAAATCAATTCCAAGGGCTATCATCCCATCGAATGTGTCGAGATGGAAAAGTGCATCGGATGCGCGTTCTGCGCCCGGATGTGCCCGGACTGCGCGATCACCGTCGAAAAGTAACCAAAAGGGGGTATGACAAGTGGCGGATAGACAGATGATGAAGGGCAATGAGGCCATCGCAGAAGCGGCCGTGCAGGCGGGTTGCAGGTACTTCTTCGGTTACCCCATCACGCCCCAGAATGAAATTCCGGAATATATGAGCAAGCGGCTGCCAGAAGTGGGCGGCGCGTTTTTGCAGGCGGAGAGCGAAATCTCCGCGATCAATATGGTCTATGGCGCGGCGGGCGCGGGCGCGCGGTCGATGACGAGTTCCTCAAGCCCGGGCATATCGCTCAAGCAGGAGGGCATCAGCTACATCGTCGGCGCGGAGCTTCCGTGCGTGATCGTCAACATCGTGCGCGGTGGACCGGGGCTTGGCTCCATTCAACCGGCGCAGTCGGATTACTTTCAGGCGACGCGCGGCGGCGGGCACGGCGATTACAACCTGTGCGTGTTTGCGCCCGCGACGGTGCAGGAGGCGGTCGAGCTTACGCAGCACGCCTTTGACGTCGCGGATAGGTATCGCACGCCGGTCATGCTGCTGGGCGACGGCGTCATTGGGCAGATGATGGAGCCGGTCACCATGCCGGAATACAAAAGGCCGGAACTGCCTGAAAAGACCTGGGCCGCGACCGGATGGACGCCGGATTGCGGACGCGCGCGCGCCATCATCAACTCGCTCTACATTCAGCCCGACGCGTGCGAAAATCAAAACCTCAAAATCCAGAAAAAAATGCAGGCGCTGGCGAAGGCCGAAGTGCGCTTTGAAGAAAAATTCATGGAAGACGCCGAGTACGCCATCGTCGCCTACGGCACCACCGCGCGCATTGCGATGAGCGCCATCAAGCGCCTGCGCGGCGAGATGGGCATCAAGGTGGGCCTCATCCGCCCGATCACGCTGTGGCCCTTCCCCAGCGAAACCATTTCGGAAAAGGCGAAGACCCTCAAGGGCATTCTGACCGTCGAGATGTCGCTTGGTCAGATGGTCGAGGACGTGCGCCTTTCGGTCAACGGCGCATGCCCGGTCAAATTCTACGGACGCACCGGCGGCATGATCCCGGGCGTGCGTGAAATCGTCGAAGAAGTGCGCAAGATGAAGGAGGGAATGTAATGGCCGTTGTATTTGAAAAAACCAAAATGCTAACTGACGCGCCCCTCCACTATTGCCCGGGCTGCACGCACGGCATCATTCACCGCCTGGTCGCCGAGGCAATCGACGAATTGGGCGTTCAGGACCACACGATCGGCGTTGCGCCGGTCGGCTGCGCGGTATTTGCGTATGATTACTTCAATTGCGACATGTACGAGGCGGCGCACGGGCGCGCTCCGGCGGTCGCGACCGGCGCCAAGCGCGTAAATCCCCACAACATCGTCTTCACCTATCAGGGCGACGGCGACCTGGCCTCGATTGGCGCGGCCGAGATCGTCCACGCGGCGACGCGCGGCGAAAACATCACGGTGATCTTCGTCAACAACGCGATCTACGGCATGACGGGCGGGCAGATGGCCCCGACCACGCTGATCGGGCAAAAGACCACCACGTCGCCGCTCGGGCGCGACGTCGGGCGCAACGGAAACCCGATGCGCGTAAGCGAGATGCTTGCGACGCTTGACGGCCCGTCGCTGATTGAGCGCGTGTCGGTGCACGACGTACAGCACGTGATCGCAGCCAAGAAGGCGATCAAGAAGGCGTTTGAGTACCAGATCGCGGGCAAGGGCTTTTCGATGATCGAAGTGCTGTCCACATGCCCCACCAATTGGGGCCTTACGCCCAAGGAAGCCATTCATTGGCTGGTCGAAAACATGATTCCGCAGTATCCGCTGGGCGTCAAAAAGGAGGTTCTGTGACATGGAAAAACGCATGATTGTCGCGGGCTTTGGCGGACAAGGCGTCCTCTTGATCGGGCAATTGATCGCCTATGCCGGAATGCTCGACGGGAAAGAGGTCACGTGGATGCCCTCCTACGGCCCGGAAATGCGCGGCGGCTCCGCCAACTGCGCGGTGGTCATCTCCGATGAGCCGGTGGGTTCGCCGAAGGTCGAGGACGCGGACGTCGTGATCGCGATGAACAAGCCCTCGTTGGCGCTGTTTGAAAAGAACTTGGTGCCGGGCGGCGCGCTGCTTTACAATAGCTCGCTGATCGACATTGCGCCTTCGCGCACCGACATCAAGGTGGTAGCGGTTCCCTGCAACGAAATCGCCATGGCGCAAGGCTCGCTCAGGTCCAGCAACATGGTGATGCTGGGCGCTTATGCCGGGCTGACCGGGCACTTCACCGTCGAGACGCTGATGGGCGCGCTGCGGCACAAGCTGGGCCCCGCCAAGGAAAAATTTATGCCGGCCAACCAGAAGGCCATTGAAGCGGGCATGGCGGCGGCAAAAGCATAATGGATATTGAGCTGGGCGATTTGGTACAGATGAAAAAGCCGCACCCGTGCGGGTCCAGCCAATGGGTGGTCACGCGGGTCGGCGCGGATATTAAGATCAGGTGCCAAGGCTGTGGGCGCCTCGTGATGCTAGATCGCGCCGTATTTGAAAAGCGACTCAAAAAAATAATCCGCCGAGCGGCAGAGGGAGAAGGCCTTCATGAGGAATGATTACGAGGACGACTTGGGCGCATACCCATTTGACGAGCGCATAGAAGCCCCCGCCAGAAGACAAAAGCCCGCTGCCCCCGACAAAAAGGCGCGTGACAAGGCGGGATCGGCGCACACGCCCTACGCAAATGATTTTGAAAGCGCCATGCCGCGCAAGCGTCCGCCAAGTTCCGCGCGCCCGGCGACGGGTGCTACGCGTCCCGCGTCAAGCGCTGCGCGCCCGGCGACGGGTTCCGCGCGCCCCGCGACGGGTGCCGCGCGTCCCGCGACGGGTTCCGCGCGCCCCGCGTCAAGCGCTGCGCGATCCGCGTCAAGTTCCGCGCGTCCCGCGACGGGTGCCGCGCGCCCCACGTCAAGTTCCGCGCGTCCGGCGAATGTTTCTGGGCGATCCGCGTCGATTCGCCCGCGCGACAATTACCGCGATTACGACGACGAGCTGCGGGTGCGGCCGCGTCCGAAGAAGCGCAAGAAGCGGCGCACGAGTCCCATGGTGACGCTGACCTACTGGCTGATTGCGGTGGCGCTGGCCTTTGGCATCAGCTACTT
>JAVXNW010000123.1:0-6495 GCA_036645575.1 Clostridia bacterium
CCACGATGCTCAAGGTGGGCAACATCGTGTGCCTGCTGGGGGGCATGTTGTTTGGCGGGGTATACGGCGGCCTTGCGGCGGGGATCGGCTCGGCGCTGTACGATTTGACCAATCCGGTCTTTGCGCCGGAGGCGTGGATCACGCTGATTCGCTTTTTCATGACCGGCTTTTTGACCGGCGTGATCGCGCACGGGTTTGGCAAAAAGGGCGCGGACATGAAGATGAACCTGTTGGCGGCGACCTGCGGCTCGCTGTTTAACTGGCTGTTCTACGTCGTCAAGAGCGTGGGCGTGTTGATGGTCGCGGGCAGCGCCTTCTACCCCGCGCTGATCGGCTCAAGCGTCAAGATGGCCACCTCCGGCATCAACGCCGTGATCGCCGTCGTGTGCGCGATGCTGCTGATCAAGCCGCTGAACCTCGCGCTGCGCAGGGCGGGAATGCTGGAGAAAATCGGAAAATAAGAACAAGAACTCATTTGCGGGGTTGCCTCCTTAAGGAAGGCAGCCCCGTTTTTCATGTCATGATGGCGCAATCATCCGGGCGTTTGGGCTTAAAGTGAATTATGAAATTGACAAATAGATGAAACGCTTGTAGAATGTAGATGGCGTATGGGATACTTACCTATATCGGTGCATTTGTCCGCGAGACGCCAAAATGGAGACGGCTCAGAACGGAAGGGAGCGAATCGCCTTTTGAACCATGATATACAGGTGGGCGCGTCGAAAGTGGCTGAAATGTCCGACGAAGCCCGGCTTTATTGTGAAATTGTGCGCAAATCCACCGACGGCGTCTATGTGATCGAGCAGGGTTCGCACAAGCTGCTGTATGCCAATAACGCCATGGATGAAATTTTAGCCACGGTGGGGATTCGGGACTATGTGGGAAAAAAATGTCATTGCGCGTTGAGAAACCGAGATCAACCCTGCGAGGACTGCTTTGCCTATCCGCCGACGCGCGCGGGCAAGTCACGGGAGATCTATCTGGATTTTTTGGCCAAGTACTATTCGGTCGCCTCCCACGCCATTGAGTGGAAGGGCGCGCCCGCCTATGTCGTCTATCTGGCGGACATTTCCGAAGCGAAAAAATCCCGGATGGAGCTTGCCAAGACGCAGCAAAAACTGGCGGCCGCCATCGACCAGGCGGGTCTTGCCTACTGGGAATATGATATTTTAAACGGCAGAGCCTATTTAAACGCCGTCTCCACGACCGAATACGCCTTAAATGAAGTGATTGAAGACTATCCCGAAAGCCTTTACGCGTCGGGCGCGATCCATCAAGACAGCGTTGCGTGCTATGACGCGTTGGTTCAGGCGATCAAAGGCGGCGCGCCGACCGCCCGGGCGGACGTCAAGACCATCGACGCAAAGGGCAATCTGGTGTGGAAGCGCGTGCGCTTTACGACGCTCTTTGACGAACAGGGTCGCCCGTTTTGGGCGGTCGCCACGGCCGAGAGCATCAACGACTACAAGGAATTGGAAAACCACTTTGCCACCGTCCTAGAGCAGAACCACATCGACACGTGGATGTACGACATTGCGCGCCATACCATCATTCAAAACCGCAACACGGAGGCGGTTTATGGCGTACACAGCGTGGAAATTTCCAACGTCCCGGAGAGCCTCATACAGGGCAAGCAGTGCTACGCGGAGGACTGCGAACGCTTCCGGGCATTTTATGCAGCGATTGATCAGCGGGAGCCCCAAGCGGTCACAACCGTTCGGCTATGGAACGTTTCCGCGCAGCGCTATCTTTGGAAGCGCTGCACCTACACCATTTTGCCTAGCCGAAGCGGGAAGCCGGTTTACGCGCTGGGCAGCGCCGTAGACGTAAGCGACCAGATGGAAGTCAAGCAAAAATACGAGGACGCCATCAAATACCGGTACAGCACGCTGGGCGAAAACGTCATTTTGGCGGGGCATTGCAGCGTCACGCGCAATGTCATTTTGGAAGTGGAGGACCGAACCGGTCTGGACATAGCGCACCGCTTTGGCATGGTTCGCGAGGCGTTCTTTCACGGCATTGCGTCGCTGATTCCCAATGAAGCGCAGCGGCAGACCTTCCGCAAGACCTTTGGCAACGAAAACATGAAAAACAGCTTTGAGCTGGGCATCACGCAGCACGACTACGACTGCACCATTAACCTTGGCAAGGAGGCGGGCATTCGCTGGATATCCACCCACGAGGATACGGCGTTGCAGCCGGGAACCGGGGAGCTGATTGGCTTTTTGACGGTAATGGACGTGACGTCCGGCAAGATGCAGGAGCAGGTTTTGGACGCGGTCATTCAGTGCGACTATGACTTTGTGGCCCATCTCAACCTGCATTCCAATACCGTCGTGTTCTACAACAGCAAAAATCAGATGACGCAGCTCAAGGACTATCAGTACGGCGTTCCCTACCCCTATGCGCAGGCGGTTGAGCACACGCAAGCGCGCTATATTGCCGATCGGGACAAGGCGCTGTACACGGAAAAGATGTCCCTTGAAAACGTGATGCGGCAGTTGGCCGAGAAGGACAGCTATGAATTTACCTACCACTTGCGGGAGTCAAGCGGCGAAACGCGCACAAAGCAGACCCGCTTTGCGCTGCAGGACAGGGCGGCGGGCATCGTGGTGTTCAGCCGCGCCGATGTGACCGACATGCTGGCGCAACAGGAAAAGCAGAAGATCGCGCTTACCGAATCGCTGGCCATTGCCCAGCAGGCCAACAACGCCAAATCCCAGTTCCTTTCGTCCATGAGCCACGACATCCGAACGCCGATGAACGCCATCGTCGGGATGTGCAATCTGGCCATTTCCGATGAGCAAAACCCGCGGCAGGTGCACGAGAGCTTGCAGGTCATCGAGCAATCCGCGGCGCTGCTATTGTCGATGATTACGGATATTCTGGATATGAACCGCATCGAAAGCGGCAAGATGGTTTTGACCAACCGGCAGTTCTCCTTTTCGGAGCAATTGAAGCTGGCCGCCGGTCGGGCGCGGGCGCTGGCGAGCAAAAAACATCAGACCATTAACCTGGTCATGAACATCATCCATGACGCGTGCAGCGGCGACGTGGTGCGCATTCATCGGGTGATCGACAATATTCTGGCCAACGCGCTCAAATTCACGCCCGAGGGCGGCGTCATCACCTACCGCCTCTCGGAGTCGGTGCTCGAGCACAAACAGATCGGCCTCTACCGCTTTGAGATCTCCGACACCGGCATTGGCATAAGCCCCGAGCAGCAAGGGCACATCTTTGAGCCGTTCTACCGCGTGCAAAACGCCATGACCGCGCAGACCGAGGGAACCGGGCTAGGCCTTTCCATCGTGAAGCGCATTGTGGACTACATGGGCGGGACGATTACGGTGAAGAGTCAGGAAGGCGTCGGGACGACGTTTGTGATCGAGCTTCCGCTGCGCTTTATCGAGAAAGCCGCGCCGGAGCGAAAGGCTCAGAAAGACGCGGCGCTGTTGGGCGATTTGTCGGGCGCGCATGTGCTGCTTTGCGAGGATCATCCGATGAATCAGTTGGTCGCGACCCGAATCTTAGAAAAAGCGGGGGCTGTGGTCACGGTCGCCGTCAACGGGCAAGCCGGCTATGAGGCCTTCGCGCAAAGCGCGCCGGGCGCGTTTGACGCAATTTTAATGGATGTGCAGATGCCGGTGATGAACGGATACGAAGCCACCCGCGCCATTCGCGTATGCGACCATCCCGCGGCAAAGACCATTCCCATTATCGCCATGACCGCCAACGCGTTTGCCGAGGACGTCCAAAAGAGCCTCGATGCGGGCATGAACGACCATCTGCCCAAGCCCATTGAGCCAAGGCAGCTGTGCGAAACGCTGGCGGCCTTCAGATCCCAGGCGCGTGCGCCCATGAAAGCGCCACCTGGCGTTTGATGCACAGGCCGTCCGGGCGGCAGGTGAAGACCTCAAGCGCGGCGTCCGATGGGCTATGGAGCGTGCGGGTGGCGATGAGCTGCCCGTCGGGGCCTGTCTTCCAGCTCTCTAAGACCAGATAGGCCGCGCCTTGGACGGGCGTGATCCGCTCCGGCAGCGCGTCAGGCGCGTATTGCGTTCGGGCAAGGCGGACGCCGCTTGCGTCAAACTGCGCGATGGCGATGCGCTCGGGCGCAATGAGCGTGGCAAAGGCGATTTCGACCGTCGCGCATTGCGTCTTGACGCTTGCGCCCTTTGTCACGGTGACGCTGTCTTCAAGCGTCTGGGCGTAGACGGCGCCTTCTCCCTGCACGCCGCGCAGGGAGATCCCGCTCCCGGCGGTTGCGTAGACGCGCCCGGCCGCGCCCTCCTGATAGACGGGGTTGAGGTAGTAACTGAGGCCGCTTTCCGGGCGCAGGTAGACCGTTCCCGAGAGCGAGAGCGTGTCGTCCTCATCCCCTGTTGAGATCGCGAGGTGCGCGTCGCACAGGCCGTCGTCTAGGCTGTTTCCGATAAAGGTGTCGCCCGTATTCGGGTCGGTCATGGTGGCGGCAAAGTAGCGAATGCCGCCGTCAAAGGTGTATTCCGCGACTGCGTCGGCGTCGCCCGCCGCCTTTTTTTCCCCCGGTTGGGTGGCGAGGGTTGCGTACAACTTCCCCTGACGCGCATTGCCTTGGGCGCTTGCGTCAAGGAGAATTGTTTTTCCGTGTGCGATATCGGATATCGGGTCGCTTAGGTAGCCCTGCGCGTCAAACAGGTCGAGCGCCTCGGTGGTGATCCACACGCCGATCAATCGATCGCGCGCCGTCGCGGCGCTTGGGCCTGCGTCCTCCCGCGCCAATTGGCAGCCGGTCAGGGCAAATAGGCCCAGCGCAAGCAGGACAAGGCACGCCTTTTTTTTATTGCTCATCGTCATCCTCCGAATTTCCGTCGAACTTCAAAATGTCCCCGACGTCGCACTGCAAATGCCAGCAGATCTTGTTGAGCGTGCCAAAGCGGACGCCCTTGGCCTTGCCGCTGCGCAGGATCGAGAGGTTGGCTTGGGTGATGCCCACCCGCGCGCACAGCTCCTTTGAGGTCATGCCACGCGCCTTCAACACCGCCTCAAGGCAGATCAATATGGCCATTTTACCCTCCTTCGTGGGCTAAGGAACCGCTGGATTTATTCAGCGCTTCCTTAAATAAATTGATCGTTGTCGTCCTTGAGCGACTTGTTCTCCGCGACAAATTGCGACATCAACAGCGTCACCAGCACAAAGGCGACCGAGAAAATCGGCATTAAAATCGTGCCGTTGATCACGACCAGCGCCTTGGCAAAGGCAAATTGTGCGAGGTTAAAGAGCATATTGGACACAAGCGTGACCGCAAGCGCGCCAAGGCACAGGCGCGAAAGGCGCTGCGCCAAGGCGACCACTTCGTCCGAATAGCGCTTGAGGCGCAGCGCGTCCAGCAGCCGAAGCGCGGAAAAGGCCACGCATACATTCAGCAGATAGGGAAGAACCTCCAAGGCGAATTGCACCCCGAGAAAGGCGTAGCTCGGGTTGAGCAGCTCGAGCCGCCCGGTGTTGCCCGCCTGCATCGTCCGGATGCTGCCCAGCAGCGCCCCCAAGCGCGGGCCAAAGGCGAGAAATACGAACAGAAAACTCACGAGCCACAATAGGACCGACAGGTACTGTTGCAGCTTGTCCCGGCTTCCGACGAAAAAGCGCCGCAGCACCTTGAGCACCAGATACGTTAGCAGCACCGAGTACACGCTCCCACCCAGCAGCGCCTTCACAAAGGGCTCCGCCGAGGCGTCCATCGCGCCGCCCGGGATGGTTGAAAAGCCGCCAAAGAGCGCGCTTATCAGGCCGGGATTGATCATCAGGTACAAAATGCCAAAGAGCGCCGCGCTCAAAAGCACCAGCAGCGCGTCCTCCGCGTGCGCTTGCCGCTTTTTTATCAGCCGGAGCAGCACACAGATGGGCGCAAGGCCGATCAGCGCATACAGCGCCATCGCCACCGCATTGCCCGTCGCGCCCGAAAGCGAGCAGGCGCGCAGCATTTGCCCGATGGCGTCAAACGGAAAGGCCAGCGCCAGAAAAAGCCCGCCGTCCATGGGCACGTGAAACAATTGAACCGCCACACAGACCGCCGCCTCAATCAGCAGCAATCCCCCAAGTATCCTGCGTTTCATAAAGCCCTCCCCAATGATCGTCATTCGATCATCTCCAGCACAGTATAGCAACAAAATTATCGTTTGTCAATAATTAATTCGCGAGACCGATGGCCACAAATCGCAAGTTTAATTGCCCAAGGATTATCAGTTACGCTGAAGCCAAGCACCTGCGGCCATCGTTGAGGTAGTCGTCGTGGGGCTGTAGCCATCGTGGTCGCCGCAGCCAACGTATTCGTAGTCGTCATGGCTATGGAATATGGAAATACAGAAAACGACGATGATCACATCGCCGTTTTCTGTAAAACAAACCTTAGGGAAGCGCTGATTAAAGAACGTGCGTGATGGCGAGCTGAATTTTCGCCGGATTCGTCATGCAAAAGCCGAAGGCGCAAAAGCGCTACGCCCCGGATTTTGCAG
>JAVXNW010000124.1:0-6424 GCA_036645575.1 Clostridia bacterium
AAAAAGCCCCCCGCTCACGCGGGTCCCCCCTAAATGCGCTTTGAAGGCTAGGGAACGGGGAGGCGGGGGAACGACCGGGGAGGATTTCGCTCGCTGCGGCGAGCGACCGGCGTGCGCCGCCGGACTGCGCAAGGCTTGAAGCCTTGACCACATGCGTGCGCGCGGGGCAAGGGGCCCCCCTCCCCCATCTCACGGGGCGGGGCGGGCGGCTTTGCGGTAGGCGGTTGGGGTGACGCCGACGACCTGCTTAAAGACCTTGGTGAAGTAGTTGTAGTCGGCGATGCCCACGCGCCCGGCGATGTCGCGCACGGGGGCGCTCGAATTGAGCAAGAGGTGGCGCGCCATGTCGATCCGGCGCTGCGCGATCAACTTGGTGACGGTCATCCCCGGCTCAATCGAGGCAGCCAACTGGCACAACTTGCTCTTGCTCATCGAGAGCGAGCGCGCGACGTCGTCAAGCGACAGGGGCGAGGAGTAGTTCGCGCTCACGTACAACTTGAGCCGCTGCGCGTCGTCCTGCGTGCCGCTCTCGGTAAAGCCGCCCACGCGCATATTGCCCACGCAGGCGTCCAGCACCTTGATGCACGCCTGAATGTGCTTGGACGTCATGCGCGGCAGGCGCTCAAACGCCTCGCGCAGCACCGCCATGTCGGGATACCAGCCGCACTTCTTGGTCACCGCCTGCCACTGCTTCTCGACCGGCGTGTCGTCAAGCACCTGCCCAAACAAGATGACGTAGGCGATCTTGCCGTCTAGCACGACCGGCACCGCCGTATCGACCAGCCCCGCGTGGCAGCGGTACTGTATCGGGCGCGCCAACTGCGCAAACGAGGTGATCGCGCGAATGTCGCAGGTGAGGCAGCGCTGGTATCCGGATTCGCTTTCGCAGATCAGGTCGCAAAAGGCGCTGCGCGACTTGGCGGAATACAGTTCGGTTCCGTCCAGATCGTGCAACGAAAGGCGCATCCCGCTGACCTCGTGCATCATTTCGAGTAGCTCGGTAAGCCGCAACAAGTTGAGATGATTCGGCACATCATCACCCCCTCCTTTACTATTATAGCACAATGCAGCTTAATAAAGAACATATTTCTATTTATGCGGACAAATTTTCTATATTTTCTTTGCTATTTTAGATATAATGTTGTTAAAGACATCCGCTAATTGGGCAGATGTAAATAGGACATTTAGGAGGGGTATATCATGAAAAAATTTGCATCCCTGGTGCTCGCACTCGTGCTGGTGCTGTCCATTGCCTCCAGCGCATCCGCCGCGAATTTGGTGTATTGGTCGATGTGGGAGTCCACCGAGGCGCAGGGCCAGGTGATCCAGAAGGCAATCGACAAGTACGTCGCCGACACCGGCAACACCGTCGACGTGCAGTTCAAGGGCCGCACCGGGCAGCGCGAAGGCCTGCAACCGGCGCTGGATGCCGGCACGGTGATCGACCTGTTTGACGAGGATATCGACCGCGTCAACACGACCTGGGGCGCGTACCTGGCCGACCTCGAAGAGCTGGCCAAGGCGAAAGATTACGAAGCGACCGCCAACGCGGGCCTGATGGCCGCGTGCCGCGAAGTCGCGGGCGGAACGCTCAAATCCATCCCCTATCAGCCCAACGTATTCAACTACTTCTACAATCAGGCGATCTTCGACGAGGCCGGCATCACCGCCGCGCCCGCGACTTGGGCGGAGTTCCTCGACGTGTGCCAGAAGATCAAAGACAAGGGCTACATCCCGGTAACCTCGGATGACGCGTACATCATGTGCAGCCTGGGCTACCACCTGGCGCGCTTGGTCGGCGAAGAGGGCGTCAAGGCCATCGTCACCAACGGCGACTGGGCGGAGAACCCGGCGGTGCTCGAGGCGGCAAAGGCCTATGAAGACCTGGCCGCGAAGGGCTTCCTCTCCCCGACGATCGGCTCCTCCGTGTGGCCGCTCAACCAGAACGGCGAACTGGCGCTGGGCATGGCCGCCATGTACCTGAACGGCTCATGGCTGCCCAACGAGACGCTGCCGATGACCGGACCTGACTTCAAGTGGGGCTGCTTTGCCTATCCGGCGCTCGAGGGCGGCACGACCGGCACCGAAGCCGCGAACTTCGGCGCGCAGGTCTATGCGATCAACAAGGAATCGAAGCTTCAGAAGGAAGCCTTCGACCTGATCTGCTACATCACCAAGGGCGAGTTCGACGCGATGCTGTCCAAGGATTCCGTGGGCATCCCGGCCGACTCCGCCAACGCCGAATGGCCCACCATGTTGCAGGGCGTGAAGCCCGTCATGGACAGCCTGACCACGCGCTACTCCTGGGCGGCTGGCATCGAGAGCAACGTCAACATGACCCCCATCATCAAGGAAAACTTCCAGAAGCTGTGCGGCGGCACCCTGACCGCGCAGGAGTTCGTGGACACGATGGAAGCGGCCAGCAAGTAAGCAAAGCCTAATCCGTACCGATTCCGAGCGCGCGGGGCGCCGCCTGCGGCGGCGCCCCGCGCTTTATCCCAAGTATAACGAGGGGGGGATGCGCTGTGAAAAAGAGCAAGGCCATGGTGGTCGTATTTCTGGCCCCCGCGCTCCTGTTTTTTTGCGCGATATTCGTCTATCCGATCCTGCGCACGCTGGTCATGAGTGCGTTCAACGTGGAGAATGTGACTTCTTCCTTTGACCAATGGAAGTATGTGGGGCTGGACAACTACAAGCAACTGACGACGATCAGCCTGTTCCGGATATCGATGTGGAATTTGTTCCGCATCTGGGCGGTCGGCGGCATCATCGTGATGGCGCTGGCGCTCATGTTCGCGGTGATCTTAAACAGCGGCATTCGCTTCAAGCGCTTTTTCCGCGCGATCATCTACCTGCCCAACATCATCAGCGCCGTGGCGCTTGCGACGATGTGGCTGCAGTACGTGTACAACCCGCGGTTTGGGCTGCTGACCGGATTTTTCTCGTGGCTGGGCATGGACGGCATGGCGGCGGTTCAGTGGACCGACTCGGCGCACATGTTCTGGGCGCTATTGGGCGCGTACTGCTTTGGCATGGTGGGCTACCACATGCTGATCTTCTCAAGCGGCATCGAGAAGATCCCGGTCGAGTACTACGAGGCCTCGACAATCGACGGCGCGAACCAGCTCGGACAGTTTCTGCACATCACGTGCCCGCTGCTCAAGGGCGTGACGAAGACCAATATCACGATGTGGTCGATCACGTCGGTCGGCTTTTTCGTGTGGTCGCAGCTGTTTTCGACGGTGACGGCGAGCGCGCAGACGATCACGCCGATGGTGTACCTGTACGCGCTGGTATTTGGCGCGGGCAATACGGTGACCGAGCGCAACGCGGGACTGGGCGCGGCGGTGGGCGTGGTGTTGTGCCTGTGCGTCGTGGCGGTGTTCCTGATCGTCAACTTCTCGATCCGGGACGACGACCTAGAATTTTAAAGGAGGTGGCAAGGCCATGAACGGTAAGCATTCCCATGCCCATATCAATTGGAAAAAGGAGCTGCGCCTTGCGCCCGGCTACCTCATCATCCTGCTCTGGATCGCCTTCACGGTGGTTTTGATCGGCTGGGTCATTGCGGCCAGCCTGTCCACGACCAAGGACATCTTCATGGGCAACGCGCTCAAGTTCCCGACCGGACTGCACTTTGAGAACTACGCCAAGGCCTGGACGAGCCAGAACGTGTCGCAGTTTTTCATGAACTCGCTGGGTTACGCGTCGGTGTCGGCGGTGCTGCTGATCCTGGTTTCGGCGCCGGCGGCATATACGCTGTCGCGGTTTAAGTTCTTTCTGAACCGGCCGATCCAGTCGGGGCTGGTCGCGGCGATGGGCGTTCCGATCGTCATGATCATCCTGCCGCTGTTTGGCGTGGTGACGCAGATGCAATTGCTCCGGGCGGACTGGTCGGTGCGCGTGCTGA
This sequence comes from Clostridia bacterium, assembly GCA_036645575.1. Taxonomy (GTDB): domain Bacteria; phylum Bacillota; class Clostridia; order Christensenellales; family Aristaeellaceae; genus JAVXNW01. The sequence continues at coordinate 3,911 of JAVXNW010000124.1, forward strand.
TGGTGTTTTTGTATGTCGGGATCAACGTGCCGTACACGACGATCTTTCTGCTGAGCTTTTTCACGAACCTGTCGCGCTCGTATGAGGAGGCGGCGGCGATCGACGGCTGCTCGCCGATGCGCACGTTCTGGGAGATCATGCTGCCGCTTGCGCAGCCCGGCATTGTGACGGTGTCGATCTTCAACTTCATCAACGTCTGGAACGAGTACTTCATGTCGCTGATCTTTGCCAGCACCGACCGGGTGCGTCCGGTGGCGGTCGGGCTGTACGGCATGATCAACGCCATGAAATACACGGGCGACTGGGCGGGCATGTTCGCGGCGGTCATCATCGTGTTCCTGCCCACGTTCATCCTGTTCGTGTTCCTGTCCGAAAAAATCATCAAGGGCGTCACCGGCGGTGGCGTGAAGGGGTAACGCTTATGTCGATCCAAAAGACCACGATTCGGATGCCGATCACCCGGCTGCTGGGCGAGAACCAGCTGCCCATGTTGCGCGACCGGGACGACTGGCACGCGCGGGACGCGGGTCTTCTGCCGGAGGAAAGGGAAGGGCTGGGCCGCGGGACCGGCTTTCGGGTGCTGCCCTATCGAATGCGCGACCTGTATGAACAAACGCCCGCGCCGCGCGCGGTAGAGGCGATCGTGCTGGAAAACCAGTTTTTGCGCGCGACGTTTCTGCCCGCGTGGGGCGGACGGCTGATGTCGCTTTTTGACAAGGCGCATGGGCGAGAGCTGTTGTTTGCCAATCCGGTCATCAAGGCGGGCAACCTAGCGCTGCGCAACGCGTGGTTCTCGGGCGGCATCGAGTGGAATTTCGGGCATTACGGGCACACGTTTTTCACATGCGAGAACGTATTTTTTGCGCGATGCGCGCAGGACGGCGAAGAATTTCTGCGGATGTACGCATTTGAGCGCCTGACGCGCATGGTCTACCAGGTGGATTTTCACCTGCCGGATGGCGCCCAGCAGTTGGCGGCGCACATGCGCGTGTACAACCCGACAGATGAGGATCAATCGATCTTTTTGTGGACGAACACGGCCGTTGAGGAGCAGCAAGGCGCGCGGGTGTTCTCGGGCACAGATGAAGTGATCGTGCTGGTCGAGGGAAATGCGCCCAGCGAAAATTACTTTACGCACGCCAAGCTTCCGCACCTGACGGACGGCGTGGATCACTCGATTCCCGCGTCGATCCCGCACGCGGAGGAGTATTTTTTCCAGAACCCGCACGACGCGGCGCACGCGTTTGAGGCGATTGTCTACCCGGATGGTCGCCTGTTTTACGAGCGCTCGACCGGCAACTACCCGTACCGCAAGGTGTTCTGCTGGGGCGGGCACGCGGGGGGAAAGCGCTGGCAGGAACACCTGTCGACGCCGGGCGGCGGCGCGTATCTGGAGGTGCAGAGCGGGCTGTTCCCGACGCAGCAGCACGCGGGCACGCTCAAGGCGCATCAGGTGTTGTCGCTCACGCAGCTGTTTGGGGGAACGATCGACGGGCAGGACTATGAAGGCGCGTACGCGCAGGCGCAAGCGCTGATGGCCAAGACCATTGCGCAATTGCTTCCGCCGGGCGCGGTAGACGCGGCGCACGCCCGATACGAAAGAATGGCGGAGCGCCCGGCGGACGTCCTGTTGCACCGGGGCGACGGGTGGGGCGCGCTTGAGAAGGTGCGCTGCCCGAATTTCCTGCCGCCGCATCTGGATTTTCCGAGCAGCACGATGGACGGCGCGCAAAGGCCGTGGCTGGAGCTGCTCAATGGCGAGGTGTTTGCGGGTGGGGCGAGCTTCATGACGGCGCGCGAGTGGATCCCCGTCATGGCGCGCGCGCTTGAAAAGCAGCCGAATAACACCGCGCTGCAGGTTCACTTGGGTCTTGCGCACTATGAGCAGGGCGCGTATACTCAGGCGGAGGCCCTGTGGCAGCGCGCGGGGAGCGAGGACGGCGCGTATGCGGCGCTGGCGCTGCGCAATCTGGCGACGGCGAAGCTCAAGCAGGGAAATAGTGCCGGGGCGTGTGTGCTGATGGCGCAGGCGCTCAAGAAGCTGGGCGCGCCGACGCGCGAATACGCGGAGGACTACATGGCGATGCTCAACGCGACGGGCGCGTATGACGCGACGTACGCGTACTATGAAGGGCTTCCGGAAAACCTTCGCGAGGGCGAGCGTGCGCGGCTGCTGGCGTGCCTAGGCGCGAACGCGGTGGCGGACGAGGTGTTTCTGGATAGGCAATTTGCGCACACCTTTTCGGTGTTCCGGGAGGGCGATCGGCAGATTGTGGATTTGTGGTTTGAGGCGCAAGCGCGGCGCGAGGCGAACCGGCGTAGAATCGTGCTGAGCGACGAGCTGCTAAAGGAGATTCGCGCGACGCGCATTCCCCCGCGCCGGTTGGACTTTAGGATGAAGTGATTTCGCACGGCACTGCGGTGTCGCCCGGCACTGCGGTACCGGGCGACGCACGACGCTGCGGCGTCGTGCTGCGCTCACGCGGGTTATTGAACGCGGAGGTGGGGCTGCTT
>JAVXNW010000125.1:0-6347 GCA_036645575.1 Clostridia bacterium
CGCGAGATAGCCCGAATACGGTCGGGCGATCTCTTGAGTTAGTGACAATGTTCTAGCGCTACGAGCATTCCTGCGGCTACGCCGGACGGTTTACCTCGCCCATCGGCTACGGGGTTCGGGGGATTTTGCCGATGGGCGAGGAGGGACGGCCTCCGGCGGCCGGGGCGCTGCCCCTGGACCCCGCAAAGGAAGGTCCTTTGATGCCAGTCGCGCCTGCGGGCGCAGGAGGAGGCGGGAGAGGCGCTACAGCCTATAGGACGAGGTGCATGAATGCCACAGCAAGGCCGTACAGCTCGAGGGGGTGGTGTGGAGGGGGGCGAGAAGCCCCACCTCCGCGTTCAATAACCGCGTGAGCGCAGCACGGCACCGCAGCGTCGTGCCGTGCTCACGCGTCTATCCGCGCGTCGCCTTGTCCAGAAGGTCGGCCAGCTGCGCGGCGGTGAATGCCTCGCGGCGGTTGCAGAAGTGGCAATCGACGAAAATGGGGTCGGGTTTTTCGCCGGCGGCGGTCTTTTGCTCGAGGTCGTCGATCATCTGGGTAAGCTCCGCCTGGCCTAGCGAGATCAGCGCGCGCTCGACGCGCTCGCGGGAACAGTCGCAGCGGTAGGCAGGATGCCGTTTTTCAAGCACGACCGGCTGCAAATGGCTCAACAGCTGCGCGACCGCCCCGTCCAGATCGTATTCCAGCATGGTCTTGGACAGTTCGGCAAACAGCCCCGCGCTCATCTCAACTGACTGAATGGCGGCCTCGCTCGCGCCGGGCAGCATCTGCACCAGCAGTCCCCCGGCGGCCTGCACCCGGTCCTTGGTCAATACGCCCACGCTCACGAGCGACGGGGTTTGTTCCGACACCGTGTAGTACATCGCGAAATCCTCGCCCAGTTCGCCCGACACCAGCTTGACCTGCCCGGAATACGGCTCGCCCATGCCCATATCCTTGACCACCGTGAGCGTTCCGTGGTGCCCGACCGCGTCGCCGACCGGCAATTTACCGTCAACCCGCGCGAGATCGACATCGGGATTGTCCACATAGCCCTTGACCGAAAGGTCGGGCCGGGCGACCGCCATGAGGTTGCCGAGCGGGCCGTCGCCGCGCACGAGGCAGGTGACCGAGTCGCCTTCGCCCTTGAGCTGCGCGCCCATCAGCGCCGTAATCGTCAACAGCCGCCCGAGCGCCGCCGTCGCCACCCTGCCCAGTTTATGCGTCACGCGCGCCTTCTCGACCATGTGCGTGCTCTTGATGATGAGCGCGCGCGCCTGCCCTTCCAGGAGGCTGATGTGCATGAGTTCGTCCGCCTGCATTTCTGTGTTCATCTTTTTCCCTCTATTTCTTTTGCAAAACACCCGCCGCCCGCGCGGATTCACGCCGCGCGCTTGGCCAGCAGGTGAATGCGTGTTGCGTCCTTCGCGGGCGCGTCCAACGTGCGCTCGCCAAAGACCTGAACCGCGCAAAATCCCGCGTCCGCCAGCGCCGCGACCAGTTCCGCCTGCGTGTGGGCGCGCTGCACCTGCCGCTCGTCAAAGCGCTTGTACAGGCCGCCGGGCTGGCGCCTGAAAAAGGTCAAGTCCATGGTGACCAAATGATCCGCGACCTGGTTTTTCCAGAAGTAGCTGATGTCCGGCCGGTCCTCGAAGTAGGGCGCGTCGCCCATATTGAGCAGTTTATGCGCGGTGGATACGTCGAAGGCGAGCACGCCGCCCGGCTTCAAAAAGGCGTGCGCGCGCCCGAAAAAGGCGCGCACACGGTCAAGCTCGACAAGGTAGTTCAGCCCGTCGCAGGGGCAAAAGATCGCGTCAACCGGGCGCGGCAGCGTGAGCGCGCACATGTCCTGGCAGATAAACGGCACCATCACGCCCGCCGCGCGCGCCTTTTCCTGCGCCGCGCGCAGCATGTCGCTCGACAGGTCGATCCCGGTCACGCGCAGCCCCATTTTCGCCCACTCGATCGCCATGGAGCCGGTGCCGCATCCGCACTCGCATAGGCTTAGCGGGCGCGCGCATCCGGCGCGCGCGGCAAGCGCCAAGTAGTGCGCCGCCCACGCCGGATAGTCAAAGTCGTCCATCAATTGATCGTAAACCTGCGCAAATTCAGCCGGATACATGTATTAGCCCCTTCTGCCCGCCACGCGCGCGCCGATCAGTCCGGTCTCGCGCGCGGTTAAGCCGCTCCAGCCGACCTCAATCAGCTTGTCCAGCAAGCCAAGCTCCTCGGCCGCCTCGTATTTTAGTTTTTCGGAAGCGCTCATCGGCTTCCATAGAATCGCCATCGTTTTCCCTCCCTCCCGCCTACTTCGGAGGCCGCGTCGCGGCGTCCTTGTGCTAGTATGCGTAGAGAGAGGCCCGGTTAAACCTTCATTTCGGGGTCTTGCGGCTCCTCGTCCTCGTCGGGCTCGCGCATGCCCAGATTGACGGGCGCGCCCGCAATGCGCGGGTTCAGGTACCGGTCAAAGCAGCTGTTGGCGTAGGAGGCGTAGATGAACCCCGCCAGGCCAAAGCCGATCAGCAGGCAAAACAGCAGCATGGCCAGATAGCCGTAGGGCACGAGGAACACGATCAGCGCGGGCACCAGTGCGGTAATCGCCAGAAACAAAACCGACCACGGCAGGCGCGCGATCGCCATGATGACGCTGTTGCGCACCAGTTGCAGGAACTTCATCTCGTAGGTCACCATCATCGGAAAGATCAGCATGTTGGCCATCCACCACACGACGCACAGCATCACCGAGAGCATCTGCGGAACCACCCACAGCACATTGCCCTGCGCGAGCTGCCCGTAAAAGGTGTAGCACACCGCGGCAAGCAGCAGCGACAGGCCGTTGAGCAGCCCCGTAAGCAGGCCGCCCTTCCAATTGCCCTTGACCGCGTCTTTGAAGTCGCTCATGACAAAGCTGTGCTGGTCGCGCGCCCAATTGCGCAGTATGTACATTTCACCCGTCGCGCCGATGCCGCTAAGGCCCATGCACGGGATCATGCCGACCAGGTAGATGAGCAGCATGCCGTCGGCCACGTAGTTTTGCGCCGTGTCGGCCGCGCCCAGCGAAAACAGCAGCTGCACATGCACGACCGTCCACGCAAGCGCCGGCAGGCAAAACAGCACAAATAGCAAATTGACCCCCATAATGCCGGTAAAGCGCACCTTGAGCATCTCGAAAAACAGTTGCCGCCGGTTGCCGGGCAATTGATCCGGCGTATAATCCGCCTGCCCCGCCTTGCCGTAAAAATACCGGTTCATAAAATTAAATGCCACTGCGCCACACCCCTTCAGAAAATATCGGTGCCGTGCCGCACCCCCATAAACCCGCCAAATGAATACCCCTCTATCATACCATATTTTCACCCGCTTGGGAAGAATAAATCATACACAACACTTCTCGCCGAAAATTGCCGAAAATTGTCCGTTGGGGGTTTGACAAGCGCGCCGCGCATGTTATACTATCGCTATTAATCGGAATCGAAAGGGAAGAGGGGGGAACGACGATGCTCGACAGGCTGGACGCGTTTACAAGGGACCTGGCGCGCGGATACGCGCGATTGCCACGCAAGGCGCGGGCGCTGGTGATGCCGTGCGCGTATGTGCTGCTGTTTTGCGCGATGTCGCTGATCCTGCGCGTGCCGCTGCTGCTCACGGGGCGCTCGATCGTGTGGCAGTACGACTCAAGCGGCGAATATTACTTGGCGACCGAAGCCTTTGTGGGCGCGGTGCGCGGGCTGTTTTCGGGCACGCTGCCCGCCCAGTACGATTTTTCGATCGGGCTTGGCGGCGACGTGATCGCGTCGCTTGGCTTTTACGGGTACGGCGACCCGCTGCTTGCGCTGCTTGCGCTGCTGCCGCTTGAGACAGAGGCGCTGTTCACGCTGGGCGTATTCCTGCGCCAGCTGCTGTGCGGGCTGTTTTTCTATGGGTATCTGCGCAAGATGCGCGTGCGGCGCGGGTATGCGCTGATCGGCGCGCTCTCCTACGCGTTTTGCGCGTTTGTGGGGCGCAATACGCTCAAGCACCAGAACTTTTTAAACGCGGCGATGTACCTGCCGCTGGTGCTGCGCGGGTATGAGCAGTTTGCGCAAAAGCGCAAGCCGCTCGGGCTGATCCTGTCGGTGTGCCTGCTCGCGCTCAGCTCGTACTATTTTCTGTACATGATCAGCCTGTTTTTGCTGGTCTACGCGCTGTTCCGCTTTTTTGAGTGCCACGCCAAGGGCGCGCGCGCCAAGGCGCTGCCGAAGCTGATCTTGGGCGCACTGGGCTGCTACCTGACCGGGATCCTGCTCGCGGGCGCGCTGCTGCTGCCGGGCGTATATGGCTTTTTCCACTCCGCGCGGGTGCCCGAGCCGCTCGCGCAGAACCTGCTCACGTATCCGCTGGATGAGCTGCTCGCGCGCCTGTCGCGGTTCCTGTTCCCCATGGAGGCGCAGTTTGAGACCATTGCGCTGTGGGCGGTATTTGGGGCGGTGCTCCTCGCGACCGACAAGCGCCTGCGCAAGGGCGCGATCTGGGCGCTCCTGCTGGTGGCGGTGTACCTGTTCTTCCCGCTGCCTTCCTATATATTGAATGGGTTTTCGTACATCTCGAACCGGTCGGTGTTTCTCGTGTCTTTTCTGGCCTCGGTGGTGCTTGTGCGCATGATCGATCCGCTGACGCGGCTGGACAGGCGCGAGAAGTGGCTGATGACCGCGGTCGTCGCGGTGGGCTACGCGCTGTTCGTCTTGAGCGTGGTGACCGGCAAGGACATGGAGCAAAAGCAGGGGTATTACCTGTATATGCTGGCCTTTGGCGTGGCGGCTTCGGCGATTGTCTATCTGCTGTGGCTTGCCAATACCCCGCGCGCGCAGGGTCAAGTGGCTTCCGCTCGCGGCGGCGCTGGTGGCGGTCACGGCCAATCTGGGGTTTAACGAACTGCTGTACGGGCTGTGGCGCTGCCAAGGCGGGCAACTTCTGCCATCGGGCAAGGTGGACGCGGTGGTGGCCGCATCGCCGGGCAGCGTGGTGGGTTCGATCAATGACGATTCATTTTACCGCGTCGAGATCCCGGAGCAGGCGCTGTCGGTGCGCAATGAGGCGCTCGCGCTTGATTTTCATCCCACGGCCTGCTACTTGAGCGTTCAAAACGCGGACAACTTGGGCGGGCTGACCGCGCTTGAGGACTGCGACCGCGTCGCGCTGCAGTTTGTGACCGGGCTAGACGACCGGGCGGCGCTTTTGAGCGCGCTCAACGTCAAGTACTTCGCCGACGACCGCGCCTCGACGCTTTCTGCGCCGTACGGGTTTGAGAAGGCGTATGAGGACGAGCGGTTTATCGCGTACCGCAACCGCAACGCGCTGCCGCTCGGGTACAGCACAGACGCGTACCTGACAACTGCCGACTACGCGGCGCTCGACGCGCTGGGCAAGCAACAGGCGCTCTTGCAAGCGGCGGTGCTCGAGCGCGTGCCGGAGGAACTCGCGCTTAAGAAGGCGCAAATCGCGCCCGCGCAGGAGGCGCTTGCCTACGAAATCATCGAAAGCACGGGCGTCACGTGGGCGGGCGGCGTGCTGGACGTCGCGACGCCCGGCGCGCAGATGACGCTGCGGTTCGACGCGCGCGCGAATGGGGAGAGCTATCTGCGGTTTGAAGGGCTGGATGTCGATCGCGCGCCGTACGAGATCACCTCGGTGCAGGTTCGCTCAGACGGCGTGGACAAGCGCTTTTACGCGTGCTCGAACCGCACATACCAGTATAATTATGGGCAATATCACTACTTGGTCAATCTGGGCGTGCGCGACGCGGGGCCGCGTACCGTCACAATCACCTTCGCCAAGCGTGGCAAAGTCGCGCTTCAGGACTTGCAGGTGCTCCACTTGCCCGTTGATGGGATGGACGCGCAGGTCGCGGCGCTTTGCGCGCAGCCGCTAACCGATGTCACGCACGCGCGCGACCGAATCGACGCTACGGTCAGCTTCCAAGGCGACCGCGTGCTGGTGCTCGGCATTCCCTACAGCGCCGGTTGGCACGCCACCGTCGATGGACAGCCCGCCCGCCTCGACCGCTCGATCGGACTCACGACCGCGCTTCCGCTGCCCGCCGGTACGCACCGGATCACCCTCGTGTACGACAACCCCTGGCGCACCGCCGGCCTTGTCGCCACCCTAGCCGGCCTAGCCCTCCTGCTCGTAGCCTGCACGCCAAGGCGGGGGAGGCGGGGAGCGACGAGGAAGAGGCGGGGGAACCGGGAGGCGGGAAGGTTAATTAAGGGGAGGCGGGGGGAACCAGGAGGCGGGAAGGTAATAATGAGAACGGCCTCCGGCGGCCGGGGCGCTGCCCCTGGACCCCGCAAAGGATGATCCTTTGATGCCAGCGCGCCTGCGGGCGCAG
>JAVXNW010000126.1:0-6195 GCA_036645575.1 Clostridia bacterium
CTGTGGCAGTAAACGTCCGTCAAGGCATTTGACGGGATCCCCGACAATACGCTGGACGCGAACGTGGTGACCGGGCAAAGGCGGAAAATCAGCTGGTTCCAAGGCAAGGCATAGCCTTCCCTGCTGGCCGCGAAAGCCCCATGCGCCGCAAAGCGAACTGCCCGCGCTCCACCAGGGAGCGCGGGCAGTTCGCTTAGGAAAACGCTGATTAAAGAACGTGCGGGATTTATTCAGCGGTTCCTTAGGCAGCGTCCGCTTACGAAAAGGCGCTGCGGAAGGCATCCACCGTGTCGATCGCGATTTTTCCAAGGCTGGTGGTGTCGGACATGGCGGCAATAAAGCTGTAGCCACGCTCGTATAGCTTCTTCGCCTGCGGGAAGCTGGACGCGACGGTGCCCAAGAACTTGCCCGAAGCGAGCACCTTTTCCTCGATTAGGCCGATCGCCTGCTGCACCGCGGGCGCGGAGGGATTGCAGAAATAGCCCATGGAGGTGGAAAGGTCCATCGGCCCCACGAAAATGCCGTCAATGCCCGAAACGCTCAGAATGGCATCGATTTGCGCCACCGCCTGCGGCGTCTCGATGGCGACCATCACCACGATCTCGGCATTGGCCTTAGACAGGTAGTTCATGCCGTTCATGCCAAAGCCGCCTGCGCGCGGCGAGGGCGCAATGCCCCGATAGCCCTCCGGGGGGTATTTGCACGCCTTGACCACTTCTTCCGCCTCTTGGCCACCGTTTACATAGGGGACCAACAAGCCCTGAACGCCTGTATCAAGAATGCGCTTGATCGTCACGAGGTCATTCCACGGCGCGCGCGCAAAGGGCACGACACCATAGGCGCTCATGGCTTGCAATTGCCCCAGCAGTGTCAGGATATCGCCCGGCCCGTGCTCCATGTCCACCATGAGCCAGTCAAAGCCCGCCTTCGCCATGACTTCCGCCGTGATTCCGTTGGCGGCCTGTAGCCAAGCGCCGATTGTCGGCTCTCTTCTCAGCAGTTTTTCCTTCACCATGTTTTTAAATACTTCGTCTCGCTTTAGCATCTTGATACTCTCCAGTCCAAAAACTGTTACTCCACGAGGGGAAAGGGCGCATCGACGTCCGTGCGCCGGTGTTTTCCATGGGGGTTACCGGCACGCGCGGCGTTCCCGGACAAACTGCCTTGCGCTCTGCCAAGCGCTGGTGAACGAGCTTCTGAACAGCTCGACTGGGCCAAACGCCTCGTATTCCTCGGGCGCCATGCCGTCCAGCATGTAGCCGCGCCGAAAGTCTTCCACCTTTGTAAGCAGCTCATCGAGTACTTTCTCGCTTGTGGGCGCGAAGAAGCGCTCCACAACCGGCGGGTTGGTCTGCAAAAGCGTCTCCGCCGTGCCCTTCCAGTTGATCGTGACGGCCGCGTTGGCCCCCACCATTTCGGTGAAGTGGTGAAGTCCCCTGGCGCCGCCGCCAATGAATCCCAGGGCGGGGCAGACGGTCTTGGTCAGCTTATACACCTTTTTCGCGACGATCATGCCCGCCTGCCAAAGCGCGTCAGGCGAAACGTCCAGATGCTCTTTCTCGGCCAACTTCGCAAGGTACTCGTCGTAAATGCCGGTGATGTGCGAATAGTAGACGATGGGGGCCTGTCGGCTCGCGTCCGCGTATGGCTTGTAAACCCTTGCGACGTCGAGCGCCTGCCGCGCGGCAAAGACCTCGGTTGCGTTGATGGGCGCGCCATTTTGGAGCAGCACGTCAATCGCGCGCAGACCTTCCTCGATCACCGGCACCTTGACCATGACGTTTGCGCCCGCTTCGCGGTTGTACAGGCCCTGCCTGACGATCGTCTCAAACGCCTCGTCAAACGGATTTCCCTGAATGCTGACAAAGCCGATTTGCCCGCCGCTTTCCTCATAGATCGGCCGAAATATCTCGGCGATCTCGCCCACCAGCGCCCGCTGCGTGCGGATCAGCACCTCGTCGTCGTCTGTCGTCTCCGCGATAAATTGGTCGATGATGCGGCGCGCGTGCTCCTTGTCCTCCGGGTGATTGATCATCTTCCACACATAGGACGGGTTCTGCGTGCAGCCCACCGCGCCTGCCGAAATGGCCAGCTCCGCCTCTTTTTTGGTGACGTTGTTGACCCAAAAGCGCGTCGGCGTCTGATCGGACACCCGCTCAAAATATCCCTTGTTCATCGGCCCTTCCTCCTAAACAATTAATCTTCTTCCTTGGTGGCCGTCTCGCGCACCTTTTTGATGTTCGGAACCAACAGGATCACCATCAGGATGAACGCTACCGCCAGCAGCGCCGCGCTGATGGGCCGCTGCAAAAACACCATGAGGCTTCCGTCGGACAGGAACATGGTTCGCCGGAAATTCTCCTCGAGCATCGGCCCCAGGACGAACCCCAAGATCATGGGTGCGGCGGAAATGCCGATCTTCTTCAGGAAGAAGCCCACCACGCCCCACAGGAGCATCAGCCAGATGTTAAAGATGTTGTTGGCGCTGGCAAAGGCGCCGATGCAACAGAACATGACAATCGCCGGAAACAAGAGCCTGTAGGGCACCTTGAGCAGGCTTGCCCACATCCGCACCATCGGAAGATTGATGACTAACAACATGAAATTCCCAATCCACATACTGGCGACCAATCCCCAGTATAATTCCGGCTGATTTTGGATGACCAGCGGCCCCGGCTGGATCCCGTGGATCATCATCGCGCCGATCATCAGCGCCATCAGCGAGTTGGAGGGAATGCCCATCGTGAGCAGCGGAATAAACGAGGTCTGCGCGCCCGCGTTGTTGGCGGCCTCGGGTCCGGCGACCCCGCGAAGATCGCCCGTCCCAAACTTCTCCGGTTCGCGCGACAGCTTCTTCTCAAGCGCGTAGGAGGCAAACGGCGGAAGCGCCGCGCCGCCGCCCGGCAATACGCCCATGAACGAGCCCAATAGCGTCCCGCGAATGATGGACGGCATGCACGCCCCCATCTCCTGTCGGGTGGGCAATACGTTCTTGATCTTGTTTTTTACGATGTTCCTGTCCTGCTTGTTTTCAAGGTTTGCGAGCACCTCGCCCACGCCGAACAGACCCACCACGACCGGCACGAAGTCCATGCCCTCCGCAAGCTCCGGAAAGCCAAACGTCATTCTGGCCGCGCCGGAACTCACGTCGATGCCCACAAGCCCGCAAAGAACCCCCAGCAGCACCATCAGGATCGACTTGTACGGCGAACCGCCGCCCAATATGACCGCCGCCACCAGTCCCAACAGCATGAGTGAAAAGTATTCCGGCGAATTGAAGCGCAGCGCCAGCTTGGCCAGCGGTGTGCTGATCGCCGCCACGAGCAGCGTCGAGAAGGTGCCTGCGATAAAGGACGCGATTGCGGATATGCCCAGCGCCTTGCCGGCCTTTCCCTGCTTGGCCAGCTGGTGCCCGTCCAGGCACGTCACCACCGCCGATGTCTCTCCGGGCACGTTGACCAATATGGCGGAGGTCGATCCGCCGTACTGCGCGCCGTAGAATATGCCGGCCAGCATGATGAGCGCCGACTCCGGCGGCATGCCGAAAGTGAACGGCAAGAGCATGGCCACCGTGTTGAGCGGCGAGATGCCCGGAAGCACGCCGACCAACGTCCCAATCAACACCCCGAAGAAGCAATACAGCATGTTGATCGCCGAGAAGGCGACCGAGAACCCAAGCGACAGATTCTGAAAAAGTTCCATACAGTCCTCCTTTCTCCTGTGCTACAGGAATGTCGGCCAGATCGGCATGGGCAACTTGAGGCCCACGACAAACACGAGCGTTGTAAAGATCGCCAACGCAATTGGGTAGATGATCAGCTCTTTTTTCTTCGTATCCTCCCCCGCGAGCATGGACAACACCGCCAGCACGATGGTGGATACGACCACCCCAAATTTCGGGAGGAGCAGGGCGAACGCCGCAAACGAGGCAAGCACCAGAACCAGCGAGCGAACCTTTACCTTTTCGATCTTCACCTGACTTCTAAAGGCGTTTCTGATGACGACCGCTATCCCCGACACGCCCAGAATGGTTGCCAGCACCTTGGGCATAAAGCCCGCCCCCATATCCATGGTCGTCCCCATCTGAAGGTTCCTTGTCTCAATCAGTACAAGGACGCTGACGCCGATCAAGAGCATTCCAAAGGCAATGTCCGGCCAGTTTCCCCGCTTGTTTTGGCTGTTTGACGCATTCACGGCTGATCGTCCCTCCTCCCATTTCATCTGTTATGTGTATTATGTGCGATTATTTCTTGACGACGATGTCGTTTGCCTTGATGACTTCGGCCCAACGCGCGACGTTGGTCTCAATCCAGGTGCCCAGTTCCTCGGCGGGGCCGGTCTTGATCTCGGCGCCCAAGTTGATGATCTGGTCGCGAATCTCGGGGATCTGGACGATCTCGGCCAGCGCGGCGTTGATTTGATCGACGACTTCCTTGGGCGTTCCGGCGGTGGTCAGAAGACCCTGCCACGAGCCGCCCTCCGCTTCGGGTAGCTTCAGTTCCGCAAACGTGGGGACATCCGCCATATCCGGCAGCCGCTGGCCGCCGGTCAGCGCGATGCCGACCAACTGACCCTGCGCGACATAGGGCTTTGTGGCGGCGGCGCCGTTGAGGATCGCGTCGCACTCGTTGGACACGACGGCGCGGATGGCGTCAGAGCCGCCCTTGTAGGCGACGATCTTCCAGTCCAAACCCAGTTCCTGATTGAGCACCACATCGGTCAGGTGGTTTCCCGCGCCGACGCCCGAGTGCGCCACTTTGACTTTGCCGGGATTGGCCTTGGCGTAGGTGATCAGTTCCTCAACCGACTTGACCGGCAGGTTCGGGTTCACCGCCAGAATGTAGGGGGTGAAGGCGAGCATCGAAACCGGCGTCAGATCCTTGCGCGGATCATACGTCAGCTCGTAGAGGCTGGGGGAAATGGCCAGCGTGCCCACGTCCATCAGCAGAAGCGTGGTGCCGTCGGCGTTTGCGTGCGCCACGACGTCCGCCCCGAGGTTTCCGCCGGCGCCGGGTTTGTTTTCAACAATGACGTCCTGGCCAAGGGCCTTGGCGAGATGAGGGGATAGTATGCGCGCAAGAATATCCGAGGTGCCACCTGCCGCAAAGGGAACGATGATTCGTACCGTCGAATTGATCGCGCCCTCCGCGAACGCCGCCGTCCCCACCGTGGCAAGGACCATGAGCATAACCAACAACAGCGATACAACCTTCTTTACCTTACTAAACATGATTGATACCCTCCTAATTTTGATATTCTGATGAACCGGACAAACAACTGTTTGACCTTCCTTGACAGGCTTCTCGCGCCCTATTGCGCCAATTTTCCTCCTCTCTCGCCTTGCGTTCAATTGATTATCTGTGATTATCAGAACGAACGCAATTTTTTTACCGATCAACCCCATTTCCTCCGCTGCCCGCGCCGGGTTTCGCGGAATCGATCGAGGTGTGATGACCGCGCCTTGATTATCTCTGGTAATCAGAATTGATATGGGCTTTTTTCGCCCCCACAATATTCAGCGGTTGCCTGACTTTTAAGCCCGCGCCAATGTGCTCAGCGCCTTCACCCTGCGCAGGCTGTGCTGGCGTGCCAGTTCGGCGATGTGCTCTACGTCCTTGCGCGAAATCGCGTCGAACAATTCGCGATGGTCCTTGAGCACGTCGGGCCTTGACTGCGCCGCGCCCTGGTTGTTGAGGCGATCCGCCCGCAGCATGGCCTGCAACTCGCCCACGAGCACCGAGGCCAAGTTGTTTCTGCTGATGCAGGCGACTTTTAAATGGAACGCTTCATCCATCTCGATGAATTTGCGCGTATCGTCTATGTTCGCGGCCTGTTCGTCCAGGATCTGGCGCAGCTCAATCAGCTCCTCCGGCGTCCGGTAGGTGGCGGCCAGCGGAAACAGTTCCGCGTCCAGCATGGTCTTGAGCTGATAGATGTCCATGATGGCGGGGCTGGAGCAATCCATCCAGAACTTGATCAGCAGCGAAAATATGTCCGCGATTTTGCTGTTGTCCAGCGGCGAGAGAAAGGACCCGGCGCGGGCGTGCGTCTGAACGATGCCCAGCGCGGCGCATGTGACCAGCCCGGAACGGACTTCGCTTGGGCTGCACGCCATGTTTGTCAGAGGGCTAATTATATGAAATGGAGGGATGGCTTGGGAGATGGCGGGAAAGGGCGGCATGAGACCCCGGAAAC
>JAVXNW010000127.1:0-6052 GCA_036645575.1 Clostridia bacterium
CAAAAAGATCCGGCGCAATCTTGCCGCTTTCATCCGAACAACAGCGCCATTTAACGCTTAAGTTGACGGCATTGCCCGCGAAGGTCTTTGCCCCCCGCGAAGGCCTTTGCTCCCCCGCACAGGCCTTCGCCCCCGCATCCACCCCCCAAGAAATACCGCGCAAAAAAGCGCTGCCCGGTGATGGGCAGCGCTTTTGCGCGCTTGGATGTCTTATTCAGGCCTTGCGCCTCGGCGCGCTTAGATCTCGTCGTCCGCCGGCGGTTCAGGGTTTTCCGCGAGGTCTTGGGTCAGGCGATCCAGGGCGTCTGCGGGAAACGCGGCGCGCGGCGCGTTTGCGCTGGTGAAATCCGCTTTTTCTCCGTCAAAGTCCGCCTCGACCTCGCCCTCGAGCGCGTCCGCTTCCTCGCCCAGCGCCTCCAGCAGTTCTTCCTCTTCCTCCGCCTCGGCGCGCGCGACGCACACGACCTTCGCGCCCTCGGCCACGCGCATGATGCGCACGCCCTGCGTGTTGCGGCTGAGCACCGATATCGCCGACACCGGCGTTCGGATGAGCACCCCGTCGTCGGTGATGATCAGCAGGTCCTCGCCCTCGCTCACCAGCATCTGCCCGGCCAGCAGCCCCGTCTTTTCGGTCAGGTTCATCGCCTTGATGCCCTTGCCGCCGCGCGTCTGCACGCGGTATTCGTCCATCTCGGTGCGCTTGCCGTAGCCAAGCTCGGTCAGCGACAGCACCTGCGTATCCTCCTCGAGCGCGGCCATGGCGACCACCTCGTCGCTCTGCGCAAGGTCGATCGACTTGACGCCGGTCGCCGCGCGCCCCATGCACCGAACGTCGCTCTCCGGGAACCGGATCGCCATGCCCAAGCGCGTGCCAAGGAAGATCTCCTTTTCGCCGTCGGTCAGCTGAACGCCGATCAGCGCGTCCTCCTCGCGCAGGATGAGCGCGATCAAGCCGGTCTTACGCATGTTGATAAAGTCGCTCAGCTCCGTGCGCTTGATGACGCCGTTCTTGGTCGCCATCACGACAAAGTGCCCCGCCACCTTTTCCGCCGGGATCGGCAGCATGGCGGTCACCTTCTCGCCCTCGTCCAGGTGCAATAGGTTCACCATCGCCGTGCCGCGCGCCGTGCGCCCCGCCTCCGGGATCTCGTAGCAGGTGAGCTGGTACACGCGCCCACGGTTGGTGAAGAACATCAGCGGATCGTGCGTCGAGAGCACGTACAGCTGCTCGACAAAGTCCTCCTCGCGCGTGGCGGTGCCCACAATGCCGCGCCCGCCGCGCCTTTGCGTGCGGTACGTCGCCTTGGGCAGGCGCTTCACGTAGCCGTAGTGGGTGAGCGTCACCACCATGTCCTCTTCCTGGATCAGGTCGAGCATGTCGATCTCGCCCTGCATGTGCGTGATCTGCGTGCGGCGCGGGTCGGCGTACTTGCGCTTGAGCTCGATCAGTTCGTCCTTGATGATGCCGCGCACGATGCGCTCGTCCGCCAGCACCTCTTTGAAATAGGCGATCTGCTTCATCAATTCGTCGTACTCCGCTTGCAGCTTGTCGCGCTCCAGGCCGGTCAGCCTGCGCATGCGCATGTCCAGAATCGCAATCGCCTGCTTTTCGGACAGCCCAAACGTCTCCATCAGGCCCATCTTCGCGTCCGTATCGGTGCGCGACGCGCGAATCAGCGCGATCACCTCATCGATCTTGTCCAGCGCGATCAGCAGACCCTCCAAGATGTGCGCGCGCGCCTCGGCCTTGTTGAGGTCGTAGCGGGTGCGCCGCGTGATCACGTCGATCTGGTGGTCGATGTAGTGGTGAATCATCTGGCGCAGCGACAGGATCTTGGGCTCGCCGTCCACCAGCGCCAGCATGTTCGCGCCGAACGTCTCCTGCATCTGCGTGTGCTTGTAAAGCGTGCTCAGCACGACGTTGGCGTTTACCTCGCGCTTGAGCTCCACCACGATGCGCATGCCGTTTCGGTCGGACTCGTCGCGGATGTCCGAAATGCCGTCCACGCGCTTGTCGTGCACCAATTCCGCGATCTTCTCGACCAGCTTGGCCTTGTTGACCATGTAGGGGATCTCGCTCACCACGATGCGCTGACGCCCGCCCGGCATCTCCTCGATCTCGGTGCGCGCGCGCGTCACAATGCGCCCGCGCCCGGTGGCATACGCCTCGTGAATGCCCGCGTGGCCAAGGATCATGCCGCCGGTCGGAAAGTCCGGCCCCTTGATCAGCTGCATCAGGTCCTCGGTCGTGCAGTCCGGGTTTTCCAGCATCAGCGTGATGCCGTCCACCACTTCGCCCAAGTTGTGCGGCGGGATGTTCGTCGCCATGCCCACCGCAATGCCGGACGAACCGTTCACCAGCAGGTTCGGGAATCGGCTGGGCAACACGGCGGGCTGCATCAGCGTCTCGTCGAAGTTGGGGTAGAAGTCCACCGTCTCTTTTTCGATGTCGCGCACCATTTCCATCGCTAGCTTCGTCAGCCGCGCCTCGGTGTAACGCATCGCGGCCGCGCCGTCGCCGTCGACCGAGCCGAAGTTGCCCTGTCCGTCCACCAGCGGGTAGCGCGTCGAGAAGTCCTGCGCAAGGCGCACCATCGCGTCGTACACCGAGGTGTCGCCGTGCGGATGGTATTTACCCAAGCAGTCGCCCACGATGCGCGCGGACTTTCTGTGCGGCTTGTCGGGCATGACGCCCAACTCCACCATGGAATACAGAATGCGGCGGTGCACCGGCTTTAAGCCGTCGCGCACATCGGGCAGCGCGCGGCTCACGATGACCGCCATGGCATAGCTGATAAATGATTTCTTTAGCTCATCCTCAACGTCTATGGGCGTAAGCTGCCCAATGTTGTTTTCCATATCGCTCAAAGGGATTGACCTCCCGTTTTATTCGGAAACCGCAAACCCATTGGGGGCGTGCCCCAATTAATCAACGCTTCCCTAGATATCAAGATCGGCAACCAGCTTGCAGTTCTGCTCGATGAACTCGCGCCGTGGCTCCACCTGATCGCCCATCAGCAGCGTAAACATCTCGTCCGCCGCAATCGCGTCTTTGATGTCCACGCGCAGCATACAGCGGCTCTCCGGGTTCATGGTGGTGTCCCACAGCTGTTGCGCGCTCATCTCGCCCAGACCCTTGTAGCGCTGGATGTCGGGCTTGGCGTCGCGCCCCATCTCGGTCAGCAGGCTTTGCAGTTGGTCGTCGGTGTAGACGTAACGCTGGCTCTTGCCGCGCGACACCTTGTAAAGCGGCGGCTGCGCGATATAGACATAGCCCTCCTCGATGAGGCGCGGCATATGCCGATAGAAAAACGTGAGCAGCAGGATGCGGATGTGGCTTCCATCGACGTCGGCATCGGTCATGCAGACGATGCGGTGATACCGAAGCCGCGCCGGGTCGAACTCCTGGCCAAAGCCGCCGCCAAAGGCGGTGATCATCGCCTTGATCTCGGCGTTGGCCAAGATCTTGTCCATGCGCGTCTTTTCCACGTTCAGGATCTTGCCGCGCAGCGGCAGGATCGCCTGAAAGTGCCGGTCGCGCCCGTTCTTGGCCGAGCCGCCTGCGGAGTCGCCCTCGACGATGAATATCTCGCACTTGGACGGGTCGCGCTCGGAGCAGTCCGCCAACTTCCCGGGCAGCGTGCCCGATTCGAGCGCGGTCTTGCGCCGCGTCAGGTCGCGCGCCTTGCGCGCCGCCTCGCGCGCCCGCGCGGCGGACAGGCACTTGTCCAGCACCATGCGCGCAATCGCGGGGTTTTCCTCAAAGAAGGTGGCCAGCTTGTCGGCGACCAGCTGATCGACCATCGCGCGCACTTCGCTGTTGCCCAATTTTGTCTTGGTCTGCCCCTCGAACTGCGGGTCGATCAGCTTCACCGACACGATCGCGGTCATGCCCTCGCGGATGTCCTCGCCGGTCAGGTTCTGGTCGCTCGCCTTCAGAATGCTGTTTTTGCGGCCGTAGTCGTTGACCACGCGCGTGAGCGCCGAGCGAAAGCCGGCCAGGTGCGTGCCGCCCTCGGGCGTGTGGATGTTGTTGGCAAAGCACAGCGTCAGTTCGTTGAACCCGTCGTTCCACTGAAGCGCGACCTCGGCCGTGGTGGTGCCGCTCATGCCGCTTATGTAGACCGGCGGCTTGTGCAGCGGCTCCTTGTGGCGGTTTAAGTACTCGACGAAGGAGACGATGCCGCCCTCGTAGTGATATTCCTGCACAAGTTCCGGCTCGGTTCGCTCGTCGGTCAGGATGATGCGAATGCCCTTGTTCAAAAACGCCATCTCGCGCATACGCGTCTTGAGCGTGTCAAACTCGAAGTTGCCGGTCTCAAAGATGCCCGCCTCCGGCGTCTCGCCTGTCTTGAGGTCGGGCCAGAACTGGATGGTGGTTCCGGTGCGGTCGGTATCGCCCACCACCTTGAGGTCGTAGAGGATCTTGCCGCGCGCATATTCCTGCTGATAGATCTTGCCGTCCTGATAGACGAGCACCTTTAGATGGCTGGACAGCGCGTTGACCACCGACGCGCCCACGCCGTGCAGGCCGCCCGACACCTTGTAGCCGCTTCCGCCAAACTTGCCGCCCGCGTGCAGGATCGTCAGGCACACCTCGACCGCCGGACGCCCCATCTTCGGGTGAATGCCCACCGGAAAGCCGCGCCCGTTGTCCACGACCAGCACCGATCCGTCTTTTTTGAGCGTCACCAGAATCTTGTCGCAGTACCCCGCAAGCGCCTCGTCAATGGCGTTATCGACAATCTCATACACCAAGTGGTGTAGGCCCCGCTCGTCGGTGGAACCGATATACATGCCCGGGCGCTTGCGCACCGCCTCCAGCCCCTCGAGCACTTGGATCTGACTTTCGTCATAATGGTTGTTGTTTGCCATGAACTGCCCTTTCCCCGCGCCTGTGGCGGCTTGCCGCCCCGCAAAGGCGCAAATGTCCCCAATTATTTATCTTCTATATATTATAGCACTTTTTGGCATCGTTATCCAGACCCGCAGTACATTTTACACGGTCGCCAAGGGGGCATGAAGGACGCTTGCCGATGGGGCGGCGGGCGGGTAACCATCGAATCCACCGCACACAAAAGGCGGTCTCTATTGCAAGAACGGAGCCGCCTTGGTTAACCGGCTAGGCTATGAATGAAGCGCATGAACGGAAGCCGCCCGCGTCGCGGGATTTAGTCAGCGGTTACTTAAGCGCCGTCATCATCTTTTTCAGCAAGGAGAACGATTTGGGCGCCCAAACGCTGTAGGTGCGCTGATCCGTTGTCGTGACATAGCCCCGATTGAGCGTAATGATATCCACAGGCCTGGACAGATGGTGAATTACAACCGAATAGTGTTCGTCCGGCTTCTCGATAAACTCACGCGGCGCGAATGGCGGGAGGATTCTGCGAACCAAAATATCTCCCATATATTGCGCGACCAAGCCCATCTTGGCTTCATCCGTCACCTCATATTCGTCATCGACCGCTCCGTTATATTGCGTGACCTGTATTTTTACCGCGTCTTCAAGCACGCTCGGTTCGATTTCGGACAATTGTATTGGCCGAAAATAGACGAATGCCGCGACGATAAACAGCAGCACGATGGTGAACACAACATGCCGGAGGCGAAGCCTTTTCATGAAATATTACCCCCCTCGTATTCTTTTGCAGGGCGGAGATGGCGGAAATGCAAAAGCCAGCGCGTGCGGGATTTAGTCAGCGATTCCCTAAGTGGGATGCTTTTCATATTGCACGATCAACCCATTTGCACGCCATGCACAACCCGTCGCCAAAATCTTATCGCCCTGTGTTACCGCGAATTCAGTTACGGTATAGCCGGGTTTGACCCCTACAACCCATTGTTCAGCGGGAATTTGACAGGACACGGCCTTTTCAATAACGTCAGCGCCCATCGGATCATAGCCCATAGAATAGGCGACAGCGGCCTTGATGTCGGAAATCCTATAGCCCTCCGCGCCCCGCTCGTCCATTCGAAGGCTCCAACCTCTTTTTGCCGCAAAGCGATAAACATCTGACAACCGAACAGGTCCCTTGACCACATCAACTTGTTC
>JAVXNW010000128.1:0-5987 GCA_036645575.1 Clostridia bacterium
CAACTTCGGCGTCTATGTGTCGGAGATGATGCGCACCGGCATCGACGCGGTGGACAAGGGGCAGATCGAGGCGGCGCACGCGCTGGGCTTTACCCGAATGCGCACCTTCCGAAAGATCACCTTCCCGCAGGCGGCGCGGCATTTCCTGCCGGTATTCAAGGGCGAATTTATCTCCATGGTCAAGATGACCTCGGTGGTGGGCTACATCGCGATTCAGGATTTGACCAAGGTGTCCGACATCATTCGAAGCCGCACGCTGGAGGCGTTTTTTCCGCTGATCGCCACGGCGGTACTCTACTTCCTTGTGGCAAACTTGCTGACGGTGCTGCTCTCCTGGCTGGAAGTCAGCCTTGACCCCAAGCGCCGCAGTCGCACCGTGAAAGGCGTGGTGACGAAATGATTTCGATTCGGCATTTGAAAAAAGCCTATTCCAATGTGACGCCCATCGAGGACGTGACGGTTGAAATCGAGCGCGGCGAGATCATCTCCATCATCGGGCCGTCCGGCACCGGTAAATCCACGCTTTTGCGTTGCCTCAACCTTTTGGAATTGCCCACGGCGGGCGAGATCTGGGTGGACGGGCAGGAGATGACCGCCAAGAACGCGGATGTCTCCAAGCTGCGGCGGAAAATGGGGATGGTATTCCAGTCCTTTAACCTCTTTGCGCACCTGACCGTCATGGAAAACATCATGCTCGCCCCCGTCGACCTCTTAAAGATGTCTCGCCAAGAAGCGTATGACGAGGGCATTCGGCTGCTCACCCTGGTGGGGCTGGCGGAAAAGGCGGAAAATTACCCGGACGAGCTGTCGGGCGGCCAGAAGCAGCGCGTGGCGATCGCCCGGGCGCTGGCGATGAAGCCGGAAATCATCCTGTTTGACGAACCCACCTCGGCGCTTGACCCAACCATGGTGGGCGAGGTGCTCTCGGTCATTCGCGCCCTTGCCCGGGAAGGGCTGACGATGATGATCGTCACCCACGAGATGAAATTCGCGCGCGACGTGTCCACCCGCATCTTTTACATGGACGAAGGCACCATCTACGAGGACGGCTCCCCGGAGCAGATTTTCGAAAACCCCGCGCGTGAGCGCACCCGCGCTTTTGTCAAACGCCTCAAGACGTTTGAGCGAGAGATCACCTCCCCAACCTTTGACTTTATCGAGGTGAGCACCGACATCGAGGCGTTTGGGCGCAGGCAGATGCTCTCGCAAAAGCAAATCAACAGCCTGCAAATGGTGTTTGAGGAGCTGTGCGTGCAGACCCTACTGCGGGGTGCGGAGCCGGTTTATCCGCTCAAGTTCGCCTGCGCAGTCTCTGAAATGGACGGCAGCTGTGAGGCGACGGTCGACTACGGCGGCGCAACCCGCGACCCCTTTGCCGCACCGGGCGAAGGATTGTCGCTTAAAATGGTCTTGGGGCTCACCAAGCAGCACGTCTTTTGCGGCGAAAACGGAAACCACATCAAGTTGGTCTTGTAACCGGGCGATCAAGGCGCATGGAAAACAAATCAAAAACGAAATTAGGGGAGGAAATGACCATGACGATCACGGAGAAAAAGGAAAACACGACGCTGACCATTGCCCTGGCGGGGCGCTTGGACACCACGACTGCACCGGAACTGGAAGCCACGCTGAACGAGCACCTGAGTGGGGTCGAAGCCCTCATCCTGGATCTGGCGGCGCTGGACTACCTGTCCTCCGCCGGCCTGCGCGTGCTCTTGTCCGCGCAGAAAAAGATGAACAAGCAGGGCACGATGGTGGTTCGAAACGTCAACGAGACGGTTCTTGAGGTCTTTGAAGTCACGGGTTTTACCGATGTTCTGACGATCGAGTAAGGCGATATTCCGGTTAAGGCAATGGGCGCAGCGGCGCTTTGTGGGGCGCCGCCTAGTTTGACGATATCACCAGGCGAAGTCTTGAAATGAGGGGGAATCTGGCATGAAGGCATTGACCGTACCGGCGACATTGGAAAACATGGCGCGGGTTCAGTCCTTTATTGAAGCAGAGCTCGAACAGCACGACTGCCCGACCAAAGCAAGCCTGCAAATCTCCATAGCGGTGGAGGAAATTTACGTCAACATCGCACACTACGCCTATAACCCTGAAATCGGGGAAGCCACGGTGCGCTGCGCCGTGGGCGGCGACCCATTGCAGGTGACCATCCAATTCCTCGACGACGGCACGCCCTTTAATCCGCTGGCCAAGGAGGACGCCGACACGACGCGCTCCGCGGAGGAGCGGGAGATAGGCGGTCTGGGCATTCTGCTGGTCAAAAAGAGCATGGATCAGGTGGATTACGAATACAGGGAAGGCAAAAACATCCTGACCATTCACAAGAAGCTATGAGGCGTATAAACAGGCAGGCGATGGCATTCCCGCCGGGCGGGCATGGGGGGCCGACGAAACTGCGAAGGCGCCTCGATCGGCGTATGCACCTTGATAGACAGAAGAAAGGGCGTGCCGCCACATGATAACATTTTTCATTGCCCTAGCCCTGCTGGTCGTCGGGTACTTCATCTACGGGAAGATCATGGAGCGCGTCTTCCGCCCGGACACGCGCCCCACCCCCGCCGTAACCATGGCCGACGGCGTGGACTATGTGGAGATGCCAACCTGGAAGGTCTTTCTCATACAGCTACTCAACATCGCGGGAACCGGCCCCATCTTTGGGGCGCTGCTGGGGGCGGTGTTCGGGCCGGTGGTGTTTCTCTGGATCGTGTTTGGCTGCATATTGGGCGGCGCGGTTCACGACTACTTAATCGGCATGATCTCCGTGCGCATGGGCGGCGCGTCGGTATCCGAGATCGTGGGCAAGTACCTCGGAAACGGCATGAAGCAGGTCATGCGGGTGTTCTCGGTGATTTTGCTGATCTTGGTGGGGGCGGTGTTTGTCACAAGCCCGGCCACCCTCATTGCCATGCTGACCCCGGAGGCGCTGAACGTCCCCTTCTGGGTGGTGGTCATTCTCATCTACTACTTGCTGGCGACGCTTGTGCCCATTGACAAGCTGATTGGCCGAATTTATCCCGTGTTCGGCGTGATCCTGCTTTTGATGGTGCTGGGCGTGGCGGGCGGCATTGTCATGGGCGGCTACCAAATCCCAGAACTGACGCTGCAAAATCTCCATCCGGATGGAAAGCCGGTCTGGCCGTACATGTTCATCACCGTGGCCTGCGGCGCGGTGTCGGGCTTTCATGCCACCCAGTCGC
Organism: Clostridia bacterium; assembly: GCA_036645575.1. Taxonomy (GTDB): domain Bacteria; phylum Bacillota; class Clostridia; order Christensenellales; family Aristaeellaceae; genus JAVXNW01. The sequence continues at coordinate 3,207 of JAVXNW010000128.1, forward strand.
CCATGATGGCGCGGTGCATAAAGAAAGAGGCGGACGGTCGCAAGGTGTTTTACGGCGCCATGATCACCGAAGGCGTCATCGCCCTCATCTGGGCGGCGGCGGGCGTGGCGTTTTACGGCTCCACGGCGGGGCTACAAAGCGCCCTTTCGTCCCTTGGGCAGTCCGGCGTGGTCTATGATATTTCCACAACGCTCCTGGGCGTCGTGGGCGGGGCGCTGGCGGTGATCGGCGTGGTCGTGTGTCCCATCACCAGCGGCGACACGGCCTTCCGCTCGGCGCGGCTCACGCTGGCGGACTGGTTCCACATCGACCAGAACAAAATCGGGAAGCGCCTGCTGCTGACCCTTCCGCTGCTGGCGATTGGCGCGGCGCTCACGCAGCTTGATTTCAATATCATCTGGCGCTATTTCTCTTGGAGCAACCAGACGCTTGCCATGATTGCGCTGTGGGCGGGCGCGGTCTATCTGCGCCAGAACCGCGGCAGGGCGAGCAGCCTCATTTCCGCGCTGCCCGCCGCGTTTATGTCGGCGGTGTGCGCGACCTACATCCTGATGGCGGACGAGGGGCTGAGGCTGGCGGGGAGCATCGCCTATCCCATCGGCATCTTGTTCGCGCTCATCTGTGCGGGGGTCTTCTTCCTGCGCTGCTACCGGAAATAATGGGCGCGCGAGGAGGCCTTGCCGTGAAAGAGGCGCTGTTTCGCAAGGCGAGTCCGGACAAGGCGATGGGGTCTGAGCAGCGGGACGAGCTCATCCGAAACGCATATTCTCATGATAGACCCTAATTCCGCGCCATGTTCTCGGATTTTAGGAATGGAGAGGGATAGAACATTGAGGCAAAACGGCACGCGCAGCGCGGCTTTTCCCCTGACAAGGGAATCCATTGATGCCGCCAGCGCACACATTGAAAAACTGCTGGAAGGGATCACAACCAAGCGAGACGCCTTGCGCATCCGGCTTGCTGCGGAGGAGGTTTTGCAGTGCTGGGAAAAATCACTGGGGGAGGACGCGCGCTGTACGATATTGTACAGCGCGCGCTTCGGGCAGCGGCGCATTCGTCTGGCGGTTTCAGGGGCTAAGTGCAACCCCAACCAAGGCGAGGCGGACGCCGATCAGGACGCCGATCAGGACGCCGATCAGGACGCGGCGGACAATTCCATTTTGGAGCGGCTTGGCCTTGCGCCCTCCTTCCAATACGAGAAGGGCGTCAATCGCGTCACGTTCCAACTGCCGAGCAAGAAGCCCAATCAACTGGCATTGATCGGCCTGGCAGCGCTTGTGGCGCTGGTGCTGGGCTTTGCCAGCCTGTCCCTCCCCGGTGCGGTGCGGGCATTTCTGACGGAGGACTTGGCGTCTCCCGTGCTGCAAATGCTGCTGGGGGCGCTGACCGGGGTGGCCATGCCGTTGGTTTTCTTTTCTATCTGCATCAGCATCATGGATATCGGCGATGTCGTCACCTTGGGCAAGCTTGGAAAAAAACTCATCCCCCGATTTTTGGGATGGATCTTTGTCGTTTCGGCGCTGTCTGTCGCCGCAATCGCGTGTCTGGGTCCCCTTGCTTCCGGTGGCTCGGGTGACATCGGCGGCTTTCAGACCGTTCTGTCCATGGTATTAGCGGTCGTGCCGACCAATATCCTCGCTCCTTTTTTAGACAGCAACACGCTGCAGCTTATTTTTCTTGGCGTCTGCGTGGGCGTGGCCTTTCTGCTATTGGGCGAGCGTGCGGCTCAGGCGGCGGACGTCTTCCGGCAACTGGACCGCGTTGTCGGGCTTCTGATGAGCGGACTAAACCGGCTGATCCCCTTCTTTGTCTTTTTGACCTTCTTTATCTTGGCCGCATCCGGGACAATAACCAGATTGGGCGGCGCGGTTAAAATCGTATGCCTGAGCGTCCTCCTGTTTTTGGCGATCATGCTCTTTTTCACGGCGGCCATGAGCCTGCGTTTGCACCTCGCGCCCCATCGATTGGTGCGGAAAATGGGGCCGGCCTTTCTGGTGGCGCTGTCCACCGCATCCTCGATGGCCAGCTACCCCATCCGTCTTAAGACCTGCGAAAAGCGGCTGGGTGTAGATGGGCACACCGCCCGCTTTGTGGTCCCTCTGGCACAGGCGCTCTTTAAGCCTGTGGGATGTGTCCAATACGCTGTTTCCGCGCTCTGTGTCGCGCAGGAATACGGCGTATCCATTACCCTCCCATGGCTCATGCTATGCGTCGTCATGGTGTTCCTCCTGTCCATCGCCACCCCCCCGATCCCGGGCGGCACGAAAATTGCCTACGCGGCGCTACTGCACCAGTTGGGGATTCCGGCGGAAGGGCTGATGCTCATACTTGCGGCCGACGCGGTGCTGGATTTTCTCGCCACTGCGGCAAATACCTATAGCCAAATGTCGATTACCGCCCTATGCGCCGATCGCCTATCCTTACTGGATCACACAGTCCTGACCGCGCCAGATCAACCGCTTGAATAGATGCCACGCGGCGCCCTAAATAAAAATGACGGTTTGTCATTCCGACAGTGCGGCGCGCAGTGCTCCAAGCACAGGCATAATTTCGCTTTTCACGGAGCAGTGTCTTGCGCCGGAAAAATGAGCGCTCCCGGGCGATGCGCATTATGACGAGCCGGCGCAGGAACTACGCACACGTGGAATTAAAACAGACGAGGGCGATATAAAATAACGGCGGCGGGGATATGCGCCCCGCCCTTCATTTTCATTGAAAAAATCATTTGTTTTTCTGTTGATAGCTTTGCAAATTTTCGTTGAGCTTCATTGTGTCCTGTTC
>JAVXNW010000129.1:0-5953 GCA_036645575.1 Clostridia bacterium
GCCTTGACCACGGCTCCGCTCGCGCGGGAAAATAAACGATTATACTCATCCTCTATAAGGAGGGATCTATCTATGTTGAAGGTTCTGTTGGTTGCTTCCGAGTGCGTACCCTTCTCCAAAACCGGCGGGCTCGCCGATGTCGTGGGGGCACTGCCCAAGGAACTGGTGCGTCAGGGCGTTGACGCACGGGTCATCTCGCCACTCTATCGCGGTATCCCTGATCAGTGGCGCTCGAAACTCGAGCATGTGCTGTTTTTCTACGTCAACCTGGGCTGGCGCCGCCAGTACGTCGGCATCGAAAAGCTGACCATGGACGGCGTGACCTATTACTTCGTCGATAATGAGTACTACTTTGGCCGCAATTACATCTACGGCCTCGGCGGCGACGAGGGCGAACGCTTCATCTATTTCTGCCGCGCCGTGCTCGAGGCGCTGCCGCAGATCGACTTCGTCCCTGACGTATTGCACCTAAACGACTGGCAGACCGGCATGATCGCACCTATGCTCGAGGTGCAATACCGCGTGCTGCCCCTCTACAAGCACGTCAAGACCGTCTTTACCGTCCACAACCTCCAATATCAGGGGCTATTCCCCATTGGCGAGATCGAGGACCTCGTGTCGCTGGGCACCGATGTCTACGCCAGCGACAAGCTGGAATTTTACGGCCAGTGCTCCTTCATGAAGGCTGGACTCACCTACGCGCACAAGATCACCACCGTCAGCCCCAGCTATGCGCAGGAGATACAGACCGCGTTCTATGGCGAAAAGATGGACGGCCTACTGCGCGCGCGCGCCAAGGACCTGGTCGGCATCTTAAACGGCATCGACACCGTCGAGTACAACCCGGAAACCGATCCGATGATCGAATTTGACTACACCTTTAAGACGCTGCCGCTCAAGGCTGAGAACAAGCTCGCCCTCCAGAAGGAGCTCAACCTCACCGAGGGCGCGCACATCCCGATGATCGCCATGATCACCCGCCTCTCCGGCCAGAAGGGGCTGGATTTGGTCGACCGCGTCTTGGACGGCATTGTCGCGACCGGCGCGCAGCTGGTCGTGCTCGGCATGGGCGAAGACCGATTTGTCGATCTATTCAGCTGGGCGCAGTGGAAATACGCGGGCAGCGTCGCCGCGCGCAACGAGATGAACGGCCCCCTCGCGCACCGCATCTATGCCGCCGCAGACATGTTCCTCATGCCCTCGATGTTTGAGCCGTGCGGGCTCAGCCAGATGATCGCGCTGCGCTACGGCACGCTGCCGATCGTGCGCGAGACCGGCGGACTGCGCGACACGGTGCTCTCCTACAACCCCTACACGGACGAGGGGAACGGCTTTAGCTTCCTTAACTACAACGCGCACGACATGCTACACGTCATCGAGCAGGCGGTCACCTGCTACAAGCAGACGAAATCCGCTTGGCTCATGCTGGTCGATCGCGCGATGAAGGGGTGCTACGGTTGGGATCAATCCGCGGGGCATTACATTGCGCTATACCAGCAGCTTTTTGACGCGGCGAACGCGCCCGAAGCGCCCGAAGCGGTCGAAGCGGTCGAAGCACCCGAAGCGGTCGAGGTAGCCCACGCGGCCGAAAGCTGCTCCGCCAGCGACATCCCGGTGCGGGAAATCGGCGAAGAGGGCAAGCCCAAGGGACTGCGCGCGACGCGCGCCAGAAAGCCACGGGGAACAACGACAAAGTAGGCCATTTTAGCCAAAGCCTAATCCAATCGAAAAGGGCTGTTGCAGCGTCAAAACTGCAACAGCCCTATTTTGTATCCCGCCGCAAAGCGCCCCGCAAAACCGTTTCGGGAACGGGCACCGCGTTCCCTGCCCGCAATATCACTTCGGGAACGGCCTTGCCCACGCCCCGCAAAACCGCTTCGGGAACGGGTACCCGCTGGGGGTCATGCGCCCGACAACGATTTCCGCATCCACTTAAGCGCGCTTGGGCAGGCGGCGCAGCCCTCCTCCCCGGTCTCGCGCAGCGACGCCGCCATCAGCTTGCCCACCCTGCCCATCGCGTCAATCACCTCGTCCGCGGGCAGGATTCCCTCCAGCCCCGCCAGCGCCATGTCCGACGCGGTCAGCGCCACCGCAACCCCCGCGACGTTCCGGTACACGCACGGCACCTCCACAAGGCCCCCCACCGGGTCGCACACCAGCCCCAGCATGTTCATCAGCGCAAACGCGACCGCCGCGCCCGCCATTTGCGCGCTGCCGCCCGCCAGCTGAACCGCCGCCGCCGCCGCCATCGCCGCCGCCGCGCCAATCTCCGCCTGACAGCCGCCCTCCGCGCCCGATATGCTCGCCCGCCGCGCGATCACCTCGCCGACGCCGCCTGCCGTGAACAGCGCATCCACCAGCGCCCGGTCGCTATACCCGTGCCACTTGCTAAGCGCAAGCAGCAGCCCCGGCACCACGCCGCACGCGCCCGCCGTCGGCGCCGCCACGATCCGCCCCATGCACGCGTTCGACTCCGCCACCGCAAGCGCCGCCGCCGCCGCTTCCGTCAGCATCTCCCGCCCCGGCGTGTTGCACGCATGCGCCCTGTATTTGGACGCTTGCCCGCCCGTCATGCCGGATACCGACCGCAGCTTTTCGTCCATTCCGTCCGCCACCGACGCCCGCATCACCTGAAGCGCCTCGTCCATCTTCTCGCGCAGCGCTTCTTCGCTCGATCCGTGCGCCATTTCGTCGCGCAACACCACCTGCCAGATCGCGCCCTCGCCCGCCTGCGCGATCAGCTCCGCCATCGAATTTTTTTTCAGCATCGCTTTTCCCCTATTCTGCTACTCGATCCGCCGAATCAGCGCGACCCGCTCCACATCCTTGAGGCGCGAAAGCTTCTCCACCAGTTCCGCGTCCGGCAGCGCGTCCACCTCGAGCACCATCACCGCTTCGCCCCCCGCCTGCTCCCGGGACACCTGCATCGTGCCGATATTGATCGCAGGCTCCGCAAGCAGCCGCGTCACCTGCGCAATGACGCCCGGCTTGTCGCGGTGCGGCAGCACCAGCGTGTGCGATTCGCCCGAAAAGCTGACCGCCAAGTCGTCAATCGCCTCCACCCGGATCGATCCGCCGCCCACCGACGCCGCCCGCAGCTTTACGCTGCGCGTGCTGCCGCTCGCCTCAATCAGCGCGGTGTTCGGGTGCGCGTCGCGCAATTGCGCCGTATAAAAGGTGAACGCCAGCCCCTGCGCTTGCGCAATCTGAAAGCTATCCCGCAGTCGCGGATCGTCCACCGCCATGTCGAGCAGCCCCGCGACGATCGCGCGGTCGGTGCCATGGCCGCTGCCCGTCGCCGCAAACGAGCCACACAGCCCGATCCGTGCGCTCACCGGCGCTTCCCCCAGCAGTCCCCGCGCCACGCGCCCAATCCGCGCCGCCCCCGCCGTATGCGAACTGCTAGGTCCGATCATGACCGGCCCAATGATGTCAAAGACGTCCATGCCCGTCCCCCTTTCAACCCAAGGCCTCCGTGCCTATTGCCTTTTATTATAACATCATCCCCGTCAAATTGACAACATTATTTGCGAACAACTTCTACAACATGGTTGAATGCGTGTGCTGTTTATGTTATAATGCCCCTATATTACAAGGAGGGACATACACATGAATAACACGTCCAAAATCATCGTCGCCATTCTGGTCGTCGCGCTGGCTGTCGTCGGAATCGTGCTTGTCAACAACAAAAACGCGCTGACCAGCGTCACAACGGAACTCACCAGTCTCCAGCAGAAGGCCACCGAGGCCGAGCAGTCCGCAACCGAGGCCGTCAAGGCCGCCGAAGACAAGGTCACGCAGGCGACGACCGAAGCCAAGGACGCCGCCGCCGCCGAGATCGAAAAGCTGAAGGCGGATCACGAGACCGCACTGGCGGGCGCGGGCAAGGATGCCGAAGCGGCCGTCGCGCAGGCCAAGCAGGAAGCGGAAACCCTGAAGGCCGAGGGCGCCAAGCAGCTCGAAACCCTGAAGGCCGAGAGCCAGAAGGCGCTTGACGCGGCAAAGGCCGAGGGTCAGAAGGCACTTGACGCGGCAAAGGCCGACGCCGAGAAGAAGATTGCCGAACTCAAGGCCGCCGCCGAAAAGGAAAAGGCCGCGCTGAGCGAAGAAGTGAACAAGGCCAAGGGCGCGCTTGAGAGCGCCAAGGCCGATTTCGAAAAGAAGCTGTCCGAGAAGGACGCGCTGGTCTCCGAGCTTCAGGGCAAAGTCGCCGAGGCGGAAAAGCAGTTGACCGCCAAGGTCGCGCCCGCACAAGCCCCCCAAGCTCCCGCAGCTCCCCAAGCGGTCGTCCCCGCGCCGGCCGCCTGAGGCATCGCCGATTAACGCTTTCTTGGAGCGGCTCATCGTCATGAGCCGCTCCGTTGTTTTTGGATGCACCCCTTGTTTTTGGATGCCCCCTTGCGGCGCGGCGGCTTTTGTGGTATGATGTTACCAAATTATGACACAATGGTACGAATTTGTTGCGCGGAGGGCTTATGCGAAAGAAATTGATCTGGGTGACCCTGACCTTGCTGCTGCTTACCCTGCTCGCAGGAACCGCGAGCGCACAGGTGCAAAACATCAAATTCAAGCGCGGCGCGGCGGCTCTGCGCGTGGGCGGCACGGCGCAGATCCAATACAAGGTGCTGCCCGCGTCCGAAAAGGGCACGCTTGACTGGGCCAGTTCCGACGCTAAGGTCGCGACCGTCTCGCAAAACGGGCGCGTGACCGCCCACGCGCCCGGCAAGGCGGTCATCACCGCTTCGTCCGGCGGCGCGTCGGCCAAGCTCCGCTTGACCGTTAAATCCGCCGCCATCACGCGCGTCGTGCTCGACCGCAAGCGCGCAAGCGCCCCGGTCGGCACGCTTCAGCTGACCGCGACGGTCTCGCCCGCGACGGCCAGCGCATCGCTGCTGCGCTGGAAGAGCTCCAACGCCGCCGTCGCCACCGTGAACGCAAGCGGCTTGGTCACGCTGAACAAGCCGGGGCGCGTCCAGATCGCGGCGATCTCCCCCACCGGCAAAAAGGCGGTCTGCACGATCACCGTGACCGGCGAATCGGCGCGGGGCACGCGCCGCGCGCTGGTGATCGGCGAGGGGCGTCCGACGCGGCAGTTGGCCGCGCTGCCCATGGTGCCAAGCGAGGTGGCCGAAGTGGCCGATATGCTGACGAAAAATGGCGTTTCGACCAGTACGCTGGTCAATTCCACGCGCGCAAAGGTGCTGTCCGCCATTGAGCGCACCTTTTCCGCAGCCACCGAGCGCGACATCAGCTATGTGTACATCACCTGCCACGGCGGGATCGACGCGCGAAACGTGTACAACATCTATCTGAGCGGGGACGGCGCTGTGACGGCGGCGCAATTGCGTCAGGCGCTTGAAGGGATCCCGGGGCGCGTCGTGGTGATGCTGGGCGCGTGCCAGAGCGGCAGCGTCATTTCCAAGGGCGCGCCGGTTCAGGACGGCGCGGCGCTGTTCCTGCGTCAGTTCATGGGTCCGGCTTCCAAGGCGGGCGAGCTCAAGGACGGCAAGTTTGTGGTGCTGTGCGCCTGCAAGGGCAGCGAAAAGGGCTATGGCGTGATCACAAAATCCAACGCGACCGGGCAGATCATCCCGAGCGGCACCTACAACTTCTTTGGGCGATCGGTCGCGGAGGCGGGCAAAAACGGCGACGCCGACCAAAACGGCGACGGGCGGATCACGCTCAATGAGATGTACCTGCGCGTCAAGGCGCGGGTAAGCGCGCTGCACGACCTGTGGCGCGAGGAGCTCAAGTTGACGAGCGAAGATGTGCAGACAGTCGTCGCCTATCCCAACAATTCAAGCTTCGTGCTGTTCGAATAGCACGGCAGCCCGGCACTGCGGTGCCGAGCTGCGCACGACGCTGCGGCGTCGTGCTACGCTCACGCGGGTTATTGAACGCGAAAGTGGGGCTACTCGCCCCCTTTCACACTATCCCCTCGAGCTGTACGCTA
>JAVXNW010000130.1:0-5736 GCA_036645575.1 Clostridia bacterium
TGTGAAAGGGGGCGAGCAGCCCACCTTTCGCGTTCAATAACCCGCGTGAGCGCAATCCGGCACCGCAGTGTCGGATTTCGCTCGCTGCGGCGAGCGACCGGCCTGCGCGGCCGGACTGCGCAAGGCTTGAAGCCTTGACCACAGCTCCGCTCACGCGGACAAGGCCGCTCCCGCAAAATCCCTAAGACCACCGCGCAGCTTCCGCCGCACGGTGGTTTTCTTCCGCCTGCTTTCCCTATGCCGCAAAGGCAATCCGCAAATCATTTGCCGTCTGCCCCGCGTTTGTTTTTCATGCGCTTGACGCGCGGGGAAAATTCTGTTATGGTTATTTCATCCAATTACTTTTGCGATGCGGAGGCTTATGATGGCACAGGTTATGGGGGTTCTGGAGACGGTGGTTCCGGTGTTGGTCATGCTGGGGCTGGGCATGGTCGCGCGGCGAACCGGGCTCATATCGCGTGCGGGCATTGGGGACATGCGCAAGTTTGTGATGAACATCACGCTGCCCGCAGTGCTGTTTTCGGCGTTTTCGACCGCCTCGTACTCGATTGAGAGCCTGTTTACGCCGCTTGCGATGTTCATCGTGTGCGTAATCGCCATGGCGCTCGGCCGCGTGGGCGGCAAACTCCTCAAGCTGCCCTCGCGATTCGTGCCCTTTTTGACGACCGGGTTTGAGGCGGGGATGCTTGGCTACGCGCTGTTTGCGCTGCTGTACGGGCAGGCGGCGGTCGAGCGGTTCGCGCTCATCGACTTAGGCCAGGTGCTGTTTGTCTTCACGCTGTACACGGTGCTGCTGGGGCGCATGGAGGGCAAGGCGGCCGACGCGGGCGCGATTGTGCGTTCGCTCGTGACGTCGCCCACGATTCTGGCCATTGCGGCGGGCGTCGCGCTGGGCGCAAGCGGGCTCATGCGCGATATGCGCGCCTTCGGCGGGGACGCGCTGTGTCAGTCGATCGCAAATTTCATCTCGGCGCCCACGGCGGGCGTGATCCTGATGACGATCGGGTACGATTTGGTGCCGCGCGAGATCCGCTGGAAAGAGGCGCTTTCCACGGTGGCCTTGCGCCTGTTGGTGATGGGCGTGTTGCTTTTAGCGCTGCTTCCGGTCGTGGGGCGCGTGTTCCCGAACGATCCCATGACCAAAAACGCGCTGATTCTGATGTTCCTCTTGCCGCCGCCCTACGTGCTGCCGATCATGGCGGACGACGAAGACGAGCGCGCCTACGTCTCTTCGGTTTTGTCGATTCTGACGCTTGTCGCAATCGCCGGCTTTGCCGTGCTGGCCGCACTTGCCTGATTTCGCGCCTTGCCTCCGCTTAAGGCAATTTTTCGCGCATCCCACGCGCAATGATTCGGTTCCCGCGCGCGGATGAATTGCGAGGGCGCATAAAATGTGCTATAATGAAGACAAGTTGACGCGACGCGCCCGGGGCGCGGCTCATAATTTTTAGGAGGATTCTTTGACGATGCACAAACAAGGCAAAAAGTGGCTGATCCTCGCGCTGGTTGCGCTGGTTGTGGTGGCGGGTGTATTTGGCTATATCTACTGGCGCAACGCCAAGCAGCCGGTCGCGGGCAATAAGCACGTGGCGTTTACCGTGGTTCACGCGGACGGCTCCGAAAAAGCCTATCCCATCGACACAAGCGCGCAGTTCTTGGGCGAGGCGCTCATGGCCAACAAGCTGATCGAGGGCGAGCAAGGCGAGTACGGCCTGTTTGTCAAGACGGTGGACGGCGAAAGTGCGGACGACGCCAAGCAGCAGTGGTGGTGCCTCACGAAGGGCGGTCAGGATCACATGAACGGTGTGGATACCACCGTCATTGAGGATGGCGACGCCTATGAGTTTACGCTTAAGACCGGCTGGTAAGGTTGCGCTGCGGGAGCTCGTGCTGTACGGACTACTTGGCGCCATTCTGGTCGCGGCGCAACTGGCGCTTGCGGTGCTGGCCAATGTGGAACTGGTGTCGCTGCTCATCATCGTCTACACGCTGGCGCTGGGCAAGCGCGCGCTGTTTCCGGTCTATGTATTTGTCCTTTTAGAAGGGCTGATCTTTGGGTTCGGGCTGTGGTTCATCAACTACCTGTACGTGTGGGCGCTGCTTGTCGGCGCGGTGCTGCTTTTGCGCCCGCACATGCAGGGGCGGCTCGGGTGGACGATCCTGTCGGCGAGCTACGGGCTGTTGTTTGGCGCGCTGTGCGCAATCCCGTATTTCTTTATCGGCGGACCGTCCATGGCGTTCGCCTACTGGCTGAGCGGCATCCCCTACGACTTGGCGCATTGCGCGGGCAATTGCTTTTTTGCGCTGGTGCTGGTCGCGCCGCTTGAAAGGGTCATGTTGCGCTGCGCCGCCGGCCTGGGTAAAAATATGCCGGAAGCGGCAAATAGAAATTGATATTTCGCGCAAAGTATGGTAATATAAGGTATGTAAGTGATCAATGCTATCTTGGGGCGCTCGTCGCGTGGAGCGAATGGGTGCAAACGCCATTTAATGCGGAGGCAGCGACATGAAGTTTTTCATCGCCCTGTTCTCGGTTCTGGCAGACTTGGCGCTTGGACACGTCTGTGCGTGGGCGCAAGCGGAAGATGGAGTCGGCAAAAACGGGGCTACTGGGTTTGGCGGGGGGGCGGTCGTGCTGGCGGTGGCGGCAGTTTTGCTGGCAGCGCTGTTGTTTGCGTTCCACGTCCGTTCGCGCCGCCTGCATGAGGCGCAGAAGCGTCAGAAGGACGAGGCTGCTGCGCGCGCCGCATCCGAAAAGCATCAGAAGGAACTACAGCATCTCGCCGATTATGACGAACTGACCGGCCTGTACGGTCGCCGCGCGTTTTATCGCATCGTGCGCGAGACGCTCGATGCGCATCCCGACACGCGCTACGTCATGGTGCGCGGTGACATCAATCGATTCAAGGCCTTTAACGACGCGTTCGGCACTGCGGCAGGCGACAAACTGCTGGGCGACCTTGGCGCGTTTTTTTCTGCTTCCTCCCCCGCGAGCACGGTCACCTGTCGAATGCAGGCGGATCACTTTGTGTCGCTTTGGGAGGAAGACAACTTCCACTTGGACGTCGTAATGGCGAAAATCGACCAATGGTTTGCGGCCTATCCGGTCGCGTTTGAGTTTTCGTTCTGCGTTGGCATCTATGAGATCGACGATCCGACCTCCGACGTGGCGCTGATGTGCGACAAGCCGCTCTTGGCGCTCTATACCGTCAAGCACCAGTACGGCAACAAATACGCCTACTACGACGCACCGCTGCGCGAAAAGCTGGCGCTCGAGCAGGTGATCGTAAGCGGCATGCGCGCGGCCCTTGAAAGCGAGCAGTTTGTGGTCTACTTTCAGCCGCAGTACAGTTACTTAAGCGGACGCATCGTCGGCGCCGAGGCGCTCGTGCGCTGGAATCATCCGCAGCGCGGCATGATCGCCCCCGACGTGTTCATCCCGGTCTTTGAGGAAAACGGCTTTATCACGACGATGGATCACTACGTGTGGGAGGTCGCCTGCCGGTACCTGCGCAAGTGGCTGGACAGCGGGACGACGCGGGTGGTGCCGGTGTCGGTCAACATCTCGCGCCACGACATCTATGACGCCAACCTGTGCGCCTACCTCGAGTCGCTGATGGCGCGCTATCGGCTTCCGGTGTCGCTTTTTCAATTGGAGATCACCGAGAGCGCCTATGTGGAAAACCCGCAGCAGCTGCTGGAGATGGTGCGCCAGCTCAAAAAGGCGGGGTTTGTCATCGAGATGGACGACTTTGGCTCGGGCTATTCCTCGCTCAATACCCTCAAAGACGTGCCGGTCGACGTGCTCAAGTTGGACCTCAAGTTCCTGCATGGCGAAGACAACGCGCGCGGCGGCAACATCCTAAGCTCGGTAGTGCGCATGGCGCGCTGGCTGGAGCTTCCGATCATCGCCGAGGGCGTGGAGACGCACAAGCAGGCGGAGTTTTTAAAGACGATCGGCTGCGAGTACATGCAGGGCTATTACTTTGCGCGCCCCATGCCCGCGCCTGAGTTCGAAAAATTCCTCTTGGACACCCAACTTGGCACGCTCAGCAGCAGCAAAATGACCTCTGCGCTGATCGACATCGGCGAGTTTTGGAACCCCGACTCCCAGATCACCTTGATCTTCAACAGCTTTGTCGGCGGCGCTGGCATTCTGGAATACGACGGCGAGCGCCTCGAAGCGCTCCGGCTAAACGACAACTTCCTGGACGTGGTGCGCATGACGCGCAGCGAGTACGAGCCCTTCCGCACCAATGTGCTCAAGCGGTTCCCCGAAGAGGACCAGGCGCACATCGTGGAGGCGCTTCACTTTGCCATCAAGACCGGGCGCGAGGCCGAATGCGAGGTGCATACCCGGCCGACGGCCAAGCATCGCACCGGCCTGTACGACCGCATCCGGATGCGCCTGATCGGCCAGATGACGGACAGCTACCTGTTCTACGCGCTGATTGAAGACGTGACTGACAAGCACACGCTGTCCCAACAGCTGGACTCCATCATGGCAAGCGTGCCGTGCGGCATTGCGCTGTATGAGATATCGGGTTTGGTTGCGCATACCGTCTATTTCAACGACGCAACCGCCGCGCTGTCGGGGTGCACCCGGGCGGAATATCAGGCGCTGGCGGGCGAGGACGCCATGGCGATGATCTGGCCCGAGGACATCCCCGTGGTGGCTGCCGAGATTGAGAAGATGAGTCGCGAGACGCATGTAAACGGCTGCGTGTACCGCATTCACCACAAAGACGGCGGCTTCCGCTGGGTTCAGCTGTCCACTTCCGTCATGCGCCGCGAGGCCGGCGTGCTCTTGATCGCCGCGTCGTTTATCGATATGACGGCGCAACAGGCGGCACAGCAGCGCTTGGAGGCGCAGCACCAGCAGCTGTATAGCCTGTACAACACGGCGCCCTGCGCGATCGTCCAGTACAGCGCGGATGCGCAGGCGTTCTTCATCAACCAGACCGCCTGCGACATATTGGGCTATCAAAACAGCGACGAATTTTTTCTTTCCACCGACGGCGACCTGTTGCGCTGCGTCTACCAAGACGACTTGGCGCGCTGGCGCGACGCGGTGTCCGAGGCGCTGACCGGCACGACGGCCATCTCATGCGCCCTGCGCATCGTCACAAAGCAGGGGATTATTCACCCCATCCGCACGAGCATCAAGCGCGCAAACCGCGACGATGGCTCGCCGCTTCTCCAAAGCGCGTTCGTCAATTCCGAAGGCTAGGGAACCGCCGATTCAATTACCCCCCCAGCGCACCCGTCCATTCCGAAGGCAAACGCTCACGCCGACTCAATCCAAATAAACCCATGAACGCTGCGCAGGCAACCGCCTTTCGTCGCGCTCATTTTGTCATTTACCCGCGTCGCCATCTCGTCGCCGCCCGCAGCCATCCCCGCCCATCGCTTGCGCCCATCAAAAATGATGAAAGAACGTCGTGAGGGCGAAGTGAATTTTCGCCGGATTCGTCTTACAAAATCCCGACGTAGCGGCGCTACGTCGAGGAATTTGTAGGCGGGAGATGGCGAAAATGCAGCCGCCGGCGCGTGCGGGATTTATTCAGCGCTTACCCGGCTCGTTCCGTTGGCGCAATCGTCGCAAAGGGCGCCTTCCCCGTCCAATCTACGTCCATTTTACCCCATAAAAATGCGTGCAGAGGTCGCCTTCTTCGGCCAATCTACGTCCATTTTACCCCATAAAAATGCGTGCAGAGGTCGCCTTCCCCGGCCAAT
>JAVXNW010000131.1:0-5717 GCA_036645575.1 Clostridia bacterium
CCTCCGGCGGCCGAGGGCGCTGCCCTCTGGACACCCGCAAGGGACCAGCCCCTTGACCCCATCAGCGCTCACGCGGGAGGCGGGGGATGGGCACGGCCTCCGGCGGCCAGGGGCGCCGCCCCTTGGATCCCCGCAAGGGACTAGCCCCTTGACCCCATCAGCGCTCACGCGGGGAGGCGCTAGTGCAGTTCCAGCTGCGTAGGCGTCCAGATCGGCGTCGGCTTCTCCGCCTGCTCGTCAATCGCCCCCTGCTGCTCCGCCTCCAGCGTAAAACACGACACCTCGTACGCGTTTCGCACCATGTACTCGCCACTGTCCAGCAGCTTTTGATATTCGCGCGACTGCAAGCGCCCGGTGATGCGCAGCTTGTCACCCACCTTGAACCGCGCCGCGTACTGCGCGTTGCGCCCCCACGCGATGCACGGAATGTAGTCCGACTTGCCAAACGCGCGATTGACCGCCAGCATCAGGTCGCAAATCTCACGCCCGAACGGCGTCGCACGGTAGATCGGCGGCTTGCACAGCGCGCCGTGCAGATCGACCCGGTTGAGCGTGTCGTTGTCCGCGCCCTCGCTCACATGCAGCGCAAACAACGTCACCATCAGCCGCCCCGCGCCCTCCACCACCTTGTTGTAGGAACGCACCTGCCCCTGCACCATGATGAGCCCGTCCCCGCCAATCGCCTTTTCAAGCTCCATCAGCTTGCCCGGCATCGTGATCGGCAGCCTGTCCACCGCGCCGGAAAGCCGCTTCACCTGCAGCATCCCCGCGTAAAACGACTCGTTCATGACCTCATGGCTCAATTGCAGCGGCCCGTCCAGACGCCCGGTCGCCAGCATTTTGTTATTCGGATTGTCCATCGTATCACTCCTCGTACTTTGCTACGCCAAAGAAATTGTCGGAATGATAACAGTGTATGCAGCCGCGACGTGCATATACCTTGCCCACCAAATCTTCTCCTCGGAGGTTCCCTAAAGCGGTTCCTTAAATACGCGTGCCGTTCCCGCCGCTCATCCGCCCGGCGTCGCCCACAGCCCCACCTGCGCGGCGCGCGCCGCCGCTTCTGCCCGCTCAAATTCCGCCTTTCTGCGCGTGTTCTCGCGAAAGAAGAGCGACCTTGCGCAGCCCTGCTCGATCAGGTACAAGTTCACCGACAGCCCGTCCAGCCAGATATAGCACAATTCGCGCCCGTACTTGTCGGTTCTGTCCGCGTCGTATTCGAGCAAGACCTCTTTCCCGACCGGCAGCAGCTTGCGCAGCGCCGCGCGCGCCGCGTCGCCATAGGGCTCGGCCGCCGATCCATCCTGCTTGTGCGCCACTTCCGGCGCATTGATGCCCAGCAGCCGCACGCGCAGCGCGCGCCCATCCGCAAGGTTCACTTCCACCGTGTCCCCGTCAAAGACGTAGGCGATCTCGGCGTGTGTGCCGCTCGGCCGGTCGCTGACGCCCGGCAGCACGCGCCCCCACAGGAAGATCGCCAGCGCAAAGCAGCACACCCACCTGACCAGCAGCTTTTTCACGTCCGCGCACCCCCTTCCTTTGTGTGGCTCGCTCATTTTGCCCAACAGCCTGATCCTGCCGGCAAGGTCGTCTATTGCGCGAGCGAATCGCGCAGTGCCGCCGCCGCCTCGCGCGTCGTCGTGCACAGCGCGGAATAGTGCCCCTCGAGCGCCGCCTCGATGTGCTCGCGCGCGGCCGCGTCGTCGCCATCCTCGTGCGCGAGCTTGGCCAAGTAGTACCGCGTATCCACCTGCGTGGGCTTTTGCTGGATCGCGCGCTTGAACCATGCCCGCGCCTTTGCGCGATCGCCCTGCGCAAGCGCGAGCTGGCCCAGGTTGTCAAGCGTCACCGGGTCGTCCTCGTCGTAGTCATACGCCTCGTCGTTGAAGGCGACAGCCTCCGCAAAATCGCCGGTCTCGCGCGCCTTCTCGATCAGCATGTAGCCAAGGGATCCGTAGATCATCGAGTTTTTGCCGTCCTGCGCCACCTGCTGCATGAGCGCAATCGCCTGATCCAGATTGCCCAGCTTCCATTGGCACACCGCATAGTTGAGCCGAAGCTGCTTTTTCTCGTCCGCGCTGCGCCCCGGGA
Source organism: Clostridia bacterium (assembly GCA_036645575.1). Classification (GTDB taxonomy): domain Bacteria; phylum Bacillota; class Clostridia; order Christensenellales; family Aristaeellaceae; genus JAVXNW01. The sequence continues at coordinate 2,092 of JAVXNW010000131.1, forward strand.
TCTGCTCGGTCGCCCGCATGATCTCGCGCGCCTTGTCAAACTGGCTCTGCTTGAGCAGCAGCACGCCATAAGCCATCATGTAGCGCACATCGTCGCACCCGTCTTCCCGCGCCTGCGCGTAGAGCGCAAGGGCGGTGTCAAAGTGCTGTTGCGCCTCCGAAAACTTGCGCGCGTCCTCCATGCGGTTGCCCGCAATGTGCTGGGCGTAGGCCTTGCGCCCGGTCATTTTTGTCTTAAAATTCAAATTTCATGTCCTCCTGATTCGCTCGGCTCCACGCCGTGCAATTTTATTTTCCAAGCGCGCCTTGCGCTTTTCCAAGGCCGCCTGAAGCTGCGCATCGCCTGCCGTCGCAAGCGCGCACAGCGTCCACCCGAGCGCCGCGTCCAGATCGCGCGTGCGGTGCTCGCATACCTTGGCCAACTCCACCATCGGCAGCGCGCCCATCTGGCCACGGCTGACCGCCGCCTCCCATGCGCGCGCGGCGCGCGCGTACTCGCCCATCCGCTTGTGGATCAGCCCCAGCGCGTAGAGCGCCTCGCCCGCGGCGCGCCGCCCGCGCAGGTCCGCCACCGTGCTCACCGCGCGCGGCAGGCTCGCCATGTGATAGCACTTGACCGCCTCGCCGCGCTCGCCGCGCTTTTCGAGCAAGCGCCCCATGCTGATCAGGTCGAGCGGCTCCTTCTGCGCGGCGGGGTTCGCATAGTCGCCCAGCAATTGCCCAAGCAGGCGCGGCATGGCGCACACGTCCAGCCGGTTATGCTCGATCACAGGCTCGAGGCGCGTCCGGTCGCCGGTCTTGAGCGCCTCGAAAAAGCGCTTGGGCGCTTCGCTTCCGGGCAGGTCGTCCGTGCGCCCGCAGCGCAGCACCTTCTCCTCGAGCATCGACAGGCGCACCGAGCCCAGCCGTTTTTTCCACAGCCTGCGCGAGGGCGGCAATAGGTCAAGGCGCGCAAGCCCGGGCAGCCCGCCCGGAACGCACAAAAGCGTGAGCCTGCTCTCCAGTAGCGGCAGGTCAAAGGCGTTGCCGTTGAATGTGACGACCACGTCAAAGGCGCGCATTCTCTCCAGCATTCGCGCAATCAGCTCAGGCTCGTCCGCGTAATCGCCCAGCAGCAGTTGCTCGGTGGTAAACGCGCCGTCCGCATAGTAGCCCAGCCCCACGAGGAAGGCGAGCGTGCCCGCGCCGCCCGCAAGGCCGGTCGTCTCCGTATCCAGAAAGAGCAGCCTTTCAATGCCGGGCCACGGCGCGTCAAACCCGATCCGCGCAAGCGCCGCCCGGTCGGGCACGCCCGCAAAGGGCGCGTCCTGCGCGGTTGACGACCGGCGCACGGCAAGGCCCGGACGCGCGCCCGCGCGCTCAGGCGCGACGCCGGAACGCATGAGCGCAAGCTTGGCGCGCAGTGACGAGCTCATTTAATCCTCCAGCGTCAGAAATTCCGCCATTTTTTGAAGCACATAATCCACATCCGCGCGCTTGACATCATTGGTGGTCACGTAGCGGAACAGGCCGTCCTCGAGCGCGTTGATCTTGACGCCCGCCGCGAGCATTCGCCCAGGCAGCGCGTCGATCCAGCGCGCGCTCTTTTCCACCGCGAAGAACACCATATTGATCTCGACTTTGTCAAGGTTCAGCTTGACGCCCGGCATTTTTTGGAGCTGCCCGGCCATGTACCGCGCGTTTTCGTGGTCTTCGCCCACGCGCCCAGTCATGTCGCGCAGCGCGACAATGCCCGCAGCGGCGAGGAACCCGGCCTGACGCATGCCGCCGCCCATCATCTTGCGGTTCTTGCGCGCGCGGTCGATAAACGCGCGCGTGCCCGCGACGATCGAGCCGACCGGCGCGCACAGCCCCTTGGATAGGCACGCCATGACGCTGTCGGCGCAGGCCGCGATCTCGGAAGCGGAGACGCCCAGCGCGGTCGCGGCATTGAAGATGCGCGCGCCGTCCAGGTGCACCTTAACGCCCTGTTCCTGCGCGAGCGCGTAGACCGCGCGCAGGCGCGCAAGCGGCACGACGCGCCCGGCGGAGAGCGGGTTCTCTAGGCAGATCAGCTGGGTCTCGGGGTAATGAATATTGCCCTTCTCGCGAATGGCGCGCCGGATCATGTCCACCTCGGGCAGCTCGTCCGGGTAGTGGAGCGGGCGCATGAACGCGCCGGACAGCGCCGCCGCCGCGCCCACCTCGTGCGCCATGATGTGCGCCTCGTCGCTCAGGATCACTTCGCCCCCGCGCGACACGTGCGTCATGATGGAGACCTGATTGCCCATTGTGCCGCTGGGCACGAACATCGCGGCTTCCTTGCCGAGCATCTGTGCGGCCAGCGCCTCGAGTTCATTCATCGTGGGGTCGTCGCCGTATACGTCGTCGCCGACCACCGCGCAGGCCATGGCGCGGCGCATTTCGTCGGTCGGCTGCGTCACCGTATCGCTTCTCAAATCGATCATCTTCATTGGATCAAGTACACCCCTTTGTCTGGTTTTTTCTCGCCTATCTGGATTATACTCAATTGCGCGCGCGAGCGCAACATTTCCCGCGTAATAATAGTAGAATTTGCGCGCACCGCCGCCTTTGTGCTATAATGAGTTGAAAATTTGCCAGAAAAAGGGGGTGTGCGCGTGCGGGTTGACTTGCATTGTCCGGTAGAACTGTTGTCGGTGGACTTCGCGCGCGACGACCACGGCAATACCCGCGCATACCTGCATCTGGTCAATCTGTCCGATCAGCGCATCTCGGCCATTGCGCTTGCGTGTCAATGGCTGGACGCGCAGGGGCAGGCGCTTGCGCAGACCTGCGCGTCCCTTAATTCCCTAAACGCTGGCGCGCACGCGCAATTTAGCGCGCAGATCACCTTGCCGCAAAGCGCCGCGCCGCGCGCGATAGAGCTTGTCTACACCCGCATCGCGTTTGAGGCCGGGCGCGACGACTGGCTGGGCGCGCGCGAGCGGCTCTGCGACGTCCCGGTGCTGCCCACCCCCGATGGGCGCGAGCTGAACCGCCTGTGCGCCGCCGCCGGCGCGGACGCGGTCAATTTCCCGCTGCGCACCGGCCAATTGTGGCTGTGCGTCTGCGGGCACGCGAACCCGTCGCGCAGCAAGCACTGCCGCCGCTGCGGGCGCGAGCGCGCACATGTGCTCAGCGCGTATAGCATGGCCGCGCTATTGCAAGCCGCGCCGCCATGCGCGCCGCACGCGCCGGTCGATATCCCGCTCATGCAGCCGCGCGCGCCCATCAGATCGGATGCAAGCGCCGCACGCGATCCCGGTGCCGCCGCACACGATTCCCATGCCGCCGCACGCGATCCCGGTGCCGCCGCCTACGATTCCCGTGCCGCCGCACGCACCCAGTGCCACCGCCAGTTGAACCACCTCATCCGCCGCACGATCACGCTGTTGCTGCTCGCGCTGCTGCTCGCGTTCGCCGCATGGGCAAGCGCCCATCGTCCCCCCCGCAACCAGCCCATCCCCCCCGTCAAGATCGAGGCGGGGGGGAACGAGGAGGCGAGGGGAACCAGGAGGCGGGAAGGTTAATTAAGGGAGGCGGACGGGGAGCCTCCGGCGGCCGGGGCGCTGCCCCTGGACCCCGCCAAGGAAGGTCCTTGGATGCCAGCGCGCCTGCGGGCGCAGG
>JAVXNW010000132.1:0-5703 GCA_036645575.1 Clostridia bacterium
GACGAGGTTCGAGGAGGCGTTAGGTTCGAAGGACGAGGTGGCGAGGAGGCGCTAGGAGGCGTTAGGTTCGAAGGGCGAGGTTCGGGGAGGCGCAAGAGACGAAAGAGGCGTTAAGAGGCGCAAGAGGCGTTAGAAGTCGCTAAGCGCCGTTAAGCAGTCGCCAACCTGCGCCCGCAGGCGCGCTGGCATCCAAGGACCTTCCTTGGCGGGGTCCAGGGGCAGCGCCCCGGCCGCCGGAGGCCCCCCGTCCGCCTCCCTTAATTATCTTCCCGCCTCCCGGTTCCCCCCGCCTCCTCGCCTCCTCGCCTCCTCCTTCCCTCCCTCCTACTTCGTGTCGCCGTGCGCGATGATTTGGTCGTTTAGCAGGTCGATATTGCCGCAGCCGAGGGTGATGACCAAGTCGCCGGGCTGCCAATGCGCGCGCAGGTAGCGCTCGGTGTCGTCAAACGAGGGGGTGAGCACGGCGTCCACGCCATGTTCATGCAAGGGTGCGATCAGCATTTCGCTTGCGATATCGCCGGGGTCAACCTCGCGCGACGCGCAGATGTCGGTGACGAGCACCTTGTCAGCATCAGAAAAGGTGTCCAGAAACTGACTGAACAGTTTTTTCGTGCGGGAATAGGTATGCGGTTGCCAGACCGCCCAGAGCGTCTTATGCGGCTGGAGCTTGGCGATCTTGAGCGCGTTTTTGATCTCGGTCGGGTTATGCCCATAGTCCTGATACACGTTCACGCCATCTGTCACGCTGGTCAACTCAAACCGCCGATGCGCGCCGGTGTAGCGCCCCAAGTGTTCCGCGACCTCCTGCATCGGCAGTTCGCGGATCGAGGCGACCGCAATGACGGCCAGCGCGTCAAGCAGGTTATGCTCGCCCGGCACCGCAAGCGACACCTCGCACAGCGGGTGCCCAAATAGCGTCGCGACAAAGTGCGCGCGGCCCAGCTCGTCGTAGGAAATTTGCTCGGCGCGCAGCTCGTTATGAAAGCCCAGCCCATAGGAACGCACCTTGCGCCCGGACTGCTCAAGCACGCGCCGCACGCGCGGGTCGTCGCCCCAGCCGACGCACCAGCCGTCCTCGGGCGTGAGGCGCGCATAGCGGGCAAAGGCCTGCTCGATCGCGTCGATATCCTTGTAAAAATCCAGATGATCCTCGTCGATATTCAAGATCACCGCAATGGTCGGCTTGAGCTTTAAAAAGCTGCCCGCAAACTCGCACGCCTCCGCGATAAATACGTCGCGGTCGCCGAGCAATGTCGAGCCGCCAAGCGCGGCCAATTCGCCGCCAATGTGCACCGTTGGGCGCTCGCCGCACGCCACAAACACCTGCGCGAGCATGGCGGTGGTGGTCGTCTTTCCGTGCGTGCCGCTCACGCCGATCGCCTGGGCGTAGCCGTCCATCAGCTGCCCCAATAGCGTCGCCCGCTCAATCTCGGGAATGCCCAGCCGCGCCGCCTCGACGCGCTCCGGGTTGCTCTGCGCAATCGCCGCCGTATAGACCACGAGATCCGCCCCGTGCACGTTTTGCGCGTCGTGCCCGATCGCGACCGGAATGCCGCTCTCAATCAGCGCATCGGTCTTGTGCGAGCGGTCGCGGTCGCTGCCGGTCACCGTATACCCGAGGTCCTTCATAAGCCCCGCAAGCCCGGACATCGAACAGCCGCCGATGCCGATAAAAGCTACATGCTTCCCCTGATAGTCACAAATATGCGCCGTCATGTCCGCTGCCCCTTCCAATCGTACAATATCATTTCTGCCCAACGCGCCGCGCGCCGCGGCATGGCTTCAATTATTATACGCTTTCGCACACATAAAGGGTGTTAAATGTTTGTTGGATTGCGCACAGACCCGGCGAACGCTGGAAAAACCAACAAAGACGAATTATAATGAAAAGAAGGCATATAATATTCGGAAAACGGCTGAGGAGATTAAAGCATGGATCGGATCAAACGGAACGAGCGGCTCGGCGCGATGGTTCGAGTCATGACTGGGACGCCCAACCGCATCCACACGCTGGGCGAGTTTTGCACGCTTTTTGGCGCGGCGAAATCGACGATCAGCGAGGATATAGAGATTCTGCGCGAGTCGCTTGAGCGGTTTGAGCAGGGCGAATTGACCACGGTCGCGGGCGCGGCGGGCGGCGTGCGCTACCGCGCGACCATCTCGCGCGAGGCGGCGAACAAGGCGCTGGAGAAGCTGAGCGCGCAACTGAGCGAGCCGGAACGGCTGCTGCCGGGCGGCTTTTTATACACCTCCGACGTGACCGCGAATCCCGAGATTGCGGAACTGCTGGGGCGAATGCTGGCGCAACACTACTACCAGCGCGCGCCGCACTTCGTCTTGACGATGGAGACAAAGGGCATACCGATCGCGGTGATGACCGCCAAGATGCTGGACGTGCCGCTCGTCATTGCGCGCAGGGATTCGCGCGCCTACGAGGGCTCGGCCGTCAAGATCAACTACATTGCGGGCGGCTCGGGCGAAAAGATCGAGACGATGGCGCTTGCGCGCCGCGCGGTCGCGCCGGGTCAGCGCGCGCTGATCATCGACGACTTCATGAAGGGCGGCGGCACGCTGCAGGGCATGGTGGACATGATGCGCGAGTTTCAGGCCGAGGTGGTCGGCGTGGGCGTGATGATCGCCACCGCGACGCCCGCCGTCAAGCGGGTCAAGGGCGCAAAGTCGCTGCTCATCCTGCACGAGCCGGACGCGCAGAGCGGTCGCGTGTCGGTTACGCCGTCCGAACTGTACCAATAAAGGGATAAAACAAAAGCCGGGAGAGGCACACAATGTACGCAGTTTTGGTCAATGCCGCTTCGATCGTCGTGGGCGGAATCGTGGGGTCGTGTTTGCGCGGCGGACTGCCCGAGCGCTATCGAAAAATCCTTGAAAGCGGCCTCGCGCTGTGCGTGTTGGTGATCGGCGTGACCGGCGCCATACAGACCGCCAGCGTCATGGGCGTGATCGTGTCGATCGTCGTAGGGTCGATTGCCGGGGAATGGTTGCGCATCGAGGATCACTTGGATCGCGCGGGCGCATGGGCGCAGCGCCGCTTTGGTCGGGGCGACGCGGGCTTTTCACAGGGCTTCATAAGCGCCACACTGCTGTTTTGCGTGGGCGCGATGGCCGTCGTCGGCTCGCTCGAGGCGGGCCTTTCCGGAAACCCCGACACGCTGCTGGCCAAGTCCGCGCTCGACGGCGTGTCCGCCGCGATCTTCGCCTCCACCATGGGGCCCGGCGTCATCCTGTCGGTCATCCCCCTGACGCTCTATCAGGGCGGCATTGCGCTGCTCGCGGGAAGCCTCGCGCCCATCCTCTCGACCGCCGCCGTGACCGAACTCAGCGCGACCGGCTGCGTCCTGATCATCGGCCTGTCCCTCAACATGCTGGGCGTCACCAAGGACCGCATTCGCGTGGGCAACATGCTGCCCGCCATGCTGGTGATCGTCCTGTATCAGATGGTGGCGGGGCGGTTTTAGCCTAGTCGCGATTGCGCGGTGCGATGAGCTCGCGAAACCTGCGCGCGGACGCCCCGGGAACCTCGCCGCTTGGCAGGTGCCGATTCGTTAAGAATCGGTTTTTTTATTTTTGGGCGCTTGACAACACTGTATCTACTGTATATACTGTATATGAACGGAAGAGAGGCGATCCAATTGGAAATCATCTTGCGCAACGATGGGGGAAGGCCGATTTACGAGCAGATTTGCGCCCAGGCCAAGGCGCAGATCATTGCGGGGACTCTTTTGGCGGGCGAGGCGCTGCCCTCCATCCGGGCGCTGGCAAAGGACTTGCGCATCAGCGTCATCACGACCAAGCGCGCCTATGAGGAGCTTGAGCGGGATGGCTTTATCGAGACGGTGCCGGGCAAGGGCTGCTTTGTCGCGGGGTGCGATAGCGCGCTCGTCCGGGAACACCAGATGCGCGAGATCGAGGCGCACTTGGCCGAAATTGCGCGCCTGGCCAAGGGATGCGGCCTCACAAATGAAGAATTGATCGAGATGCTGGGGCTCATAAAGGAGGAAGACTAGATGGACGCGATCAAGGCAAGCCATGTGACAAAGGCCTACCCAGGATTTCAATTAGACGACGTGACGTTTGAGCTGCCGGAGGGCTGCATCTTGGGGCTGATCGGCGAAAATGGCGCGGGGAAGTCCACGCTGATTCGGCTGCTGCTGGACCTTTGCCGGGCGGACGCGGGCGAAATGCGGCTACTGGATGTGGATACGCACGACGCGTCATTCCGGCGCATCAAAGAGGAAGTGGGCGTCGTGCTGGACGACGCGGGGCTTCCCGACATGCTGACCATCAAGCAAATTCGAAGCGTGATGAAAAGCACCTACGCGAACTGGTCAGACGCGCAGTTTGACCAATACGTCAAGGCGTTTTTTCTTCCGGTCAGCAAGCAGATCAAGGATTACTCGCGCGGCACCAAGATGAAATTGCTGATCGCGATTGCGCTGTCGCACGGGGCGCGCCTGCTCATACTGGACGAGGCGACAAGCGGGCTTGACCCGATCGTGCGCGACGAAATCCTGTCGATATTGAGCGAGTTCACGCGGGATGAACGCTGCTCGATCCTGATCTCCTCGCACATCCTGTCCGACCTTGACAAACTGTGCGACTATATCGCTTTTTTGCACGAGGGGAAATTGCTGCTCATGGAAGAAAAGGACGCGCTGCTGGAGAAATACGCGTGCCTCAAGTGTGGAAAGGCCGACTTTGAGGCGCTTGAACCGAGCGCGGTCGTGGGCTATCGCGCGTCGGCGTATGGCGTTGAGGCGCTCGTGCTGCGCGAGAAGGTGCCCGCGCGCCTGCCGCTTGACAAGGCGACGATGGAGGACATCATGCTGTACATCGTGAAGGGGGAGAAGCTGTCATGAAAGCGCTTTTGATTAAGGACTGGTACGTCATCAGCCGATCCATGCGGTTTTTTCTGATCATACTGCTGCTCTTTGCGCTCCTTCCGGGCATGAACTTCGGCGTCTTCGCGCTGGTGTACACGATCATGCTGCCGGTCAACGCGATGGCGTTTGACGAGCGCGCCAAGTGGGACCGCTATGCGGGGGCAATGCCCTTTTCCAGGCGCACCATGGTCGTGGAAAAATACGTGTTGGGCTACTTGAGCGCCTTGGGCGCGATGGGGTTCATGGGGATGTCGGCGCTAATTGGCAGGATTGCCCAAGGAACGGCGATGGCGCAGAGCCTTGCGCTCATGCCGATGCTTGTCGGGAGCGCGCTGATTCTTCAGGCGTTCAGCATGCCGATCATGTTCAAGATGGGCGTTGAGAAGGGGCGTCCGGCCTACATGATCATGATCGTGTTGGCGGCCGCGTTTATCGCGTTTGCGGGGGCGTCGGGGGCGTCGGATTTTCCGCAGCCGCTGGGCGTCGCGCTTAGCGCCGCCGCGTACATCGTGCCGCTTGTCGCGCTGATTGCGCAGGGCGCGTCCATCTGGCTGAGCATGCGCATCTACGCGAAAAAGGAATTGTAAGGGCGCAAGGTGGGCGGAACCCGCGTGAGCGCATGTGGTCAAGGCTTCAAGCCTTGCGCGGTCCGGCCGCGTAGGCCGGTCGCTTGTCGCAACAAGCGAAATCCCCGGTCACCCCGGTACCCCCGCCTCCCCGCTCCCTCCTCCGAACATACAGAGAGCTATGCCAGAACACCACAGCACTAACGTACAGCCCGAGGGGGTGGTGTGGAGGGGGG
>JAVXNW010000133.1:0-5671 GCA_036645575.1 Clostridia bacterium
CGGATCGGTCGATACATCTTCCGACCTGCGCCTAAAGACCGACGTTTCGCCGCTTGACATGGCAGAACTGCTTGGGCACCTTCGCCCGATTCGATACCGGATGATCGCGGACGGGGAAAACGGCAAGGTGCGCTGGGGGTTTGGCGCGCAGCACGTCCGGGAAGCGCTGGGCGCGCTGGGCGTTCAGGACGTGGAGTTTCTCGACCAAGAGAACCCCGAACATCTGGCGCTGTGCTATCAGGAATTGATCGCGGTGCTGGTCGAGGGCTATCAAAAACTGAGCGCGCGGGTGGCGCAACTTGAAAAAACGCTTGCCAAAGGCGGCGCGTGAGGGTATGATAGTCGCGAGGTGAGGGATGTGAAGTGGCTGAAACCGGTGCTGGCTGATCCGCTCAAGCCGGATTTCGACCTTGCGATGCTCGCGGAGTGGGGGCTTATTCAGGGGGATGCCGTGGACGGATTTTCCTTTGAGCAGGGCCAGCTCACGGAGAGCACGGGCGAGCGGCTGGAGTTCTCGGGCTGCCTGTTCAAGCGCTGCCGGATTGCGCCCCAAGGGATCAAGTGGCTGAGCTTTACCGACTGCCGGTTCGAGGGATGCGACCTGTCAAGCGCGCAGATGAATGGCGTTTCGCTCAGGCGCGCGGCGTTTGTCCGCTGCCGCATGACCGGATGCGACCTGAGCGAAGGCGCGCTGTCTTCGGTGTCGTTTGACGAATGCCAAATGGACTACGCCAATTTTTCGCAGGCACGCCTTGCCCAAGTGCAATTTGTGGACTGCGCGGCGTCATTTTCCGCCTACTACCAGGCGAAGCCCAAGGGCGTCCATTTTGCGGGCGGAAGCCTGTCCGGCGCGGAAATCGGCGGCATGGCGCTTGCCGGGATCGACCTGAGCACGACCGACATCTCCGGCATTCGCGTGCAGGGCGGCGAACTAAAGGGCGTGATCGTATCGGCGATACAGGCGGTCGAGTTGTCCAAGCTGCTGGGCCTCGTGGTCAAGGACTGACGCGCCCAATCGGCGCGCGGACGCAGGAGAACGAAGTTTAGAACCCATCGCAGTCAACCGTCTTAAGGGGAGGGTACCGATGAAACATTTTTTCAACCGAGGGATGCTCATTTTTCTGGCGATCGGCGTGGGCAACACGCTCTTGTCCCAGCTCATCATGCAGTTGATCTACGCTTGGGGCGGCTACTGGCTGTCCAGCGCGATCGCCTTTGCGCTGACGAGCGTGATCAGCTATATCCTAAACAAGCGCTTTTCGTTTGAAAACAAGGACTCGGTCAAGGACACCGCGTGGCGCTTTGCGCTGGTCATCGGCGCGTGCTACGTGCTGGCGTACCTGATCGCCCAGCCCGCGACCGCGTGGGGACTTGGGCTGCTGGGCGCGAAGTGGCCCGCCATCGGCGCGCTTCCGGTCGAGCGAATCGCGCTCCTCACCGGGCAGGTGCTCTTTACCGGCATGAACTACCTGGGCCAGCGCTTCTTCGCCTTCCGTCAAAAAGCGGTCTAATCGCAAAGTACTTCATGGTCGGGCGCGCTAGCGCCCGGCTTTTTTGGCAAATAAAGGAACTTAGCCCTTACAATTGCGTCAAACATGTATGAACATACCGTCTTGATAGAAGGAGTCGATTTTTATGAATAAACGCGCCGTCGTCGCCATCCTGCTCGTGTTGTGTCTGATCACCGCGTCGCCCGCACTGGGGTTGCCATTGACCAGCGACATGACGCAGCCTGCCTACGTTGGAAAGGGCAACCTCGTCTACTTGGCCGGGGCGACCCAGCCCTCAAGCGTGCTGCCCGTGCGCGCGCTTCTTTACGCGGATGAAAACACGCTGATCTATGAGCGCGCGACCGCCACCCGCACGACGCTCTACGCGCTGCCGCTGGGCGGCGTCTCCGCGACCACCATTGCCAACCTGGCGCTGGAGGCGCTGTACTGCGCGGCGGACGGTCTCATCTACTATGTGGACGCGGACGATCCCGCGCACCTCAAGGCGCTGCAACCGCAGTCGCTCAAGGTGACGACGCTTGTGGACGCGGGCGCGGCCATCGAGGCGCTCGCGCTGTCGGCGGACGGGCCGCTGGTCACTTCGGGCGGCCTTGCGCGCGTGTACGCGCTGGGCAAGCTGTCCAGTTCGCCAATTTCCTATGCGGACTTGAGCGTTCAGGCGGTCAAGGACTTGGAAATGACGCTGAGCCAGGCGGGCGAGCTCAAGACGCGCCGAAAGGGCGAAGCGGAGGCGGCGCTGCTCGCGTCCGACGTGCTGGCGTTTGAACTGCGCGAGGACGCGGCGTATTTCCTGCAGGCGTCGGGCAAGAACGCGCGGCTGCTTCGGTTCGTACCCGAAACCAACGCGACCGAGCCATTGTGCCAGTTTGACGAGCCGATGCGCCCGATGCTGAGCGCGGGCAAAGGCGCGGTGTTTGCCGTCAGCGAAAAAAATCAGGTCTATCGCTGCGCGCTAGACGCCGGCGCGCCCACGCCGCTGATCCAGCTGGACGCGCAACTGACCCCGCTTGTGAAAGTCGCCGGGAACACGCTGATCGTCTACGACAACGCGGACCCGAACGCGCCCGTGTTTGTGCGCGCGGACGACGTGACGGCGGGCGAGGCCGTGACGACCGGCGAGGCCGAGACGGCGGATGACGCCGAGACGGCGGATGACGCCGAGACGGCGGATGACGCCGAGACGACGGATGACGCCGAGACGGCGGATGACGCCGAGACGACCGGTCAGGCCGAGACGGCGGATGGCGCCACGCTTGAGCGCGGCGCGCGCGGCGAAAAAGTCGAGGCGCTCCAGCGCGTCCTGCGCACGCTGGGCTACCTTTCCGGCAGCGCGGACGGCATCTACGGTTCAGCGACGGTGAACGCGGTGTCGCTGTTGCAGTCCGACATGGGGCTTAGCCCGACCGGTCGTGCGGACGCGGCGTTCCAGCAAACGGTGCTCGAGGGCGATCCGCCCAAATACGAGCGGTATGTGCGCCTGTCGCGCGGCGATTCCGGGCCGCGCGTGCGCGAGTTGCAGGCGCGGCTGTACGAGCTGTGTTATACGAAGTTCCCGGCCGACGGCCAGTACGGTTCCGACACGGCGAGCGCGGTATCGCGCTTCCAGCGCCAGCATGGCGACCGCGAGCATGGCGACGAAATCACGGCATCGCTCTTAAAGCGCCTCTATCGCACGTCTACCGCGACCTGCACGCAGTACTTTAAGCTCACGCGCGGCGACGACGCGCCGGCGGTGCACCGCCTCAACCGCCGCCTCAAAAAGCTGGGCTACCTGTCCGGCAGCGTGGGCAGCAGCTACACCAAGCGCACGACCGAAGCGGTGCGCGCGTTTCAGGGCGTGGCGAAACTCAAGTCCACCGGCATCGCCGACACAAAGACCCAGCACGCGCTGTTCCGGCACAACGCGCCCACGCCCAGCCCCACGCCGGAGCCCGGCCCGCACGATCAGGCGGTGTCCAATTCGGTCATCAAGACGATGCGCCTGTGGATGCAGAAGCACTTTGGCGACAAGTACACCAAGAAAGGCGCGGTCGAGCAACTGCAACTGATGCTCGAGACGCTCGGCTACTTGAGCTCGAGCGAGGTCACCGGCGTCTACAACCGCACAACCAAGGCGGCCGTCAAGGAATTTCAGCAGGACAACGGCCTGACCGCCAACGGCAACGCCAACAAGCAGACGCTCAAGGCGATGATGAGCAAATAGCCCATTCAGCGGCTGTTGCACAAGTCGCTTAAGCGCCCACACAAATGATCCGCTCTCAAGTAGCACTTGGGAGCGGATTTTTATCATGACTCTTAAGCGCGCGGAAAAAGGGCGCTTGCGCGTAAGTCCCTTTATCTTTAAGTCCGCGTTCTTTTGCAAGCAGCACGGCGCATACCTTAAAGCAGCCCGCAAGAGCGGTTTCGCGGGCCGCACACGGGGAGGTGTTGACGATACAACCGTTTCTCATGCTCACTTCGCCGGTTCCGGGGCTGCTCACCGTGAACGGACGTCCGGCGGGCGAGCTTTCCTTTGCGGAGCCGATCGCGCTGCCCGTCGCGCCGCGCGGCGCGGTATCCCTCGCGCACCAGCCGCTCGTCGATGGCTTTTTGCCGCTCGCGCGCCGGATCACGCTGGCGGGCGGGTGCGTTCTGCCCGCGTCGGTGCCGGACGCGCCGGGCCTTGCCGCAGTGCTCTGGCCGGGCGGCGTCACGGAAATCGAATTGACGCCGGAGCCGATTGGCGGGCGCGTTTTGCCGGGCAGCCCGGCGCAATTGCCCGGCGCGCAGCGGACCGAGGACGGCGCTGTGCGCACATTTGAGCTGCTTAACGACACAGTAGGCCACGCGCAGCTGTCCATCTGGCGCGAGCAGGACGGCGCGTGGACGTGCGTGCACCGCGAAATTCTCTGGGCGCAGGGCGCGCCTGCCTGGCCGGATACGCCGGACAAGACCGCCATGGCCGCGCTCGAGGCCGCGCTGCTTGGGCTAAACGACGAGGCGGCGGGGTATTTGACCGGCTCAGTCAAGGCGCAAGACGCGCTGTGGCAGGCGGCGCGCGACGCAAAGGGGTGCGTCCCGATGAAGTTTGGCGCGCTCGGGCGCAGTGCGGTCGGCGTCGTGCGCGTGCTGGGCGCACAGCTTGCGCGGGTGGATGCGCTGTACTACCGCGCGATCGCGACCGGCGGCGCGCAGGGAACATGGCGGCTTGATGACATTTCGATGGAATCCTCGCCCGCGTATTGACCTTTTCCGCGAGAAATGCTAAAGTTAAGGCATGACAAGATACGTTCGGGAGGGCTAGCAAGATGTTCTATTCATTCTGGGATCCGACCATGCTGATTATTTTACCGGGCCTGGTGATCGCGTTTCTGGCGCAGATGCGGGTCAACAGCACGTTTGCCAAGTATGGCAAGATCGCCGCGCGCAGCGGGTACACGGGCGCATCGATGGCGCGCGCGCTGCTCAACGGCGCGGGGCTTCAGGACGTCGCGATCGCGCGCGTGCGCGGCAGTCTGACCGACAACTACGACCCGGCCAAGCGCGTGCTCAACCTGTCCGAATCGGTCTACGATTCGAGCTCGATCGCCGCGCTGGGCGTGGCCGCGCACGAGTGCGGGCACGCGCTTCAGGACAAAGAGTCCTACGCACCGCTCAAACTGCGCAGCGTCATTGTGCCCACCGTCAATATTGGCTCGAACCTCAGCTGGCCGATCTTCCTGATCGGGCTCATCTTCAGCTGGAAGCCGCTGCTGCTGGCCGGCATTATCCTGTTTTCGCTGACGGTGCTGTTCACGCTTGTGACGCTGCCCGTCGAGTTCAACGCGAGCCAGCGCGCCACCCAAGCGCTCGCTTCTGGCGGCTACCTCAGCCAAGACGAACTGACCGGCGCGAAAAGCGTGCTCGGCGCCGCCGCCATGACCTATGTCGCCTCCGCGCTCAACGCGATCCTCCAGCTGCTCCGCCTCCTAGCCCTCTCCCGCCGCCACGACGACTAGGAGGAGGAGACGGGGAGGCGAGGGGAACCAGGAGGCGGGAAGATAATTAAGGGAGGCGGCGAGGAGGAGGCGGGGGGAACCAGGAGGCGGGAAGTATATTTAGGGGGACGGACGGGGGGCCTCCGGCGGCCGGGGCGCTGCCCCTGGACCCCGCCAAGGAAGGTCCTTGGATGCCAGCGCGCC
>JAVXNW010000134.1:0-5668 GCA_036645575.1 Clostridia bacterium
AAGCCCGCTCGCCGTCTGCTGAACCTGCGAGACGCTCCCCTCGACGCTTGAGACCCGCGAAGTAAGCCCATTCGCCGTCTGCTGGACGGTCGAAATGTTCCCCTCTGCCGTGGCAACGCGGGCGGTCAGCCCGGTTGCGGTCTGCTGGACGGTCGAAAGATTGCCCTCCGCCGTGGTGACGCGGGCTATCAGCCCGGTTGCGGTCTGCTCTACGGCGGTGACCCGGCCGTCCACCGCGCCCACCTTCGTGCCGATCATGTCGGTGGTCTGGGTGATGGTCGCGTAGGCGTCAAGCGCCTTGATGTCCGCCTTGGCGTCAATCAGCGCGGTCGTGTCGCTGCCCAGATCGCGCAGCGCAATGTCCCCCATCACCTTGCCCCACAGCGCGCGCAGGTTGTCGTTGAGCAGTTTTAAGCTGAGCGCGTCCAGGTCGAAGATTTCCCGATAGCCGATGTTGCTCATGTGTCCCCCTCCTTTTCCCCATCGATCGTGGCGTGGCCAAGGCGACAAGGGGCGACATCTTTTAATCTTAACAAACAATCGCGCGGGAGTATTTGCAATTTAATGATTTGATCCTTGCATATTGGGCGCATAAATACTATAATGAACAAATATTCCGGGGCGGAAGGGGCCGATGGATATGCGGCAGGATCTTCGGGGTAGCACGGTAGCATATTGCCGGGAGACACGTCCGGTGATATAGATAACATCTCAAGTAGAGGGGGATCCGTCTTATGAAAAAGCTTGTTTCTTTGATCCTTGTGACGGTGCTTGCGCTGGGCATGACCTCTGTTGCGCTGGCGGCCGACACGCTGAAAATTGGCGGCATCGCACCGCTGACCGGCGCGGTTTCCGTCTATGGATTGCTCGTCAAGGATGGCGTTGAACTGTATAAAGACGAAGTCAATGCGCGCGGCGGTGTGCTGGGCCAGCAAGTTGAGATCGTTTGGATGGACGATACGGGCGATGCGGTCGAGGCCGTCAACGCCTACAACCAATTGGCCGGCAGCGGCATTTCCGCGCTGATCGGCCCGGTCACCACCACGCCTACGCTCGCGGTTGGCGCGCGCGCGGCGGAGGACAAAATGCCCATGATCACCGCGTCGGCCACCGCCTACGACGTGACCAGCGCGGGCGAGAACATCTTCCGCGCCTGCTTCCTCGACCCCTATCAGGCCGAGCTGATGGCGCTGTACGCGAACCAGAACCTCAAGGCGACCAAGGTCGCGGTGCTCTACGACAACACCAACGACTACTCGATCGGCCTATACGAGGCGTTCACCAAGAAGGCGGAAGAACTGGGCATGGAAGTGGTCGCGGCCGAATCCGCCGTCGAAAATGACGCGGACTACACGCCGCAGCTTGGCAAGATCGCGGACGCCCAGCCGGACGCCGTGTTCGTCTGCTACTACTACGAGACCGCCGCGCTGGTGCTTCGCCAGGCGGTGGACGTAGGCCTCGAGGCGACGATGATGGGCGCCGACGGCTGGACCGACATTCAAAAGCAGTTGAGCGACGATCTGGCGCTGCTTGACAAGGCCGCCTATTGCGACTCGTTCTCCGCGGCCGACGACAGCGAAGTGGCCAAGGCGTTTGTCTCTTCGTTCACCACCAAATACGCAAACTCGCCCGCGGGCTTTAACGCGCTGGGCTACGACGCTGCCAAGATCATGCTTAGCGCCATTGAGCAGGCCGGCTCGACCGATTCCGCCGCGATCATTGCGGCGCTCAAGGCGACCAACCTCGACTGCGCGACCGGGCACATCTCCTTTAACGAGCACAACGACCCGATCAAGTCCGCGTTCATCATGGGCTTTGAGGCGGGCGTCCCGACGCTGATCACCCGCGTCGATCCGTAAAACAAGATTAGGGAACCGCTGACTAAATCCCGCACGTGCTGGCGGCTGTATCTTCGCCATCCCGCACGTTCTTTAATCAGCGGTCCCTTGGGTACTTGCGGCTGCCGCCGGATTTTCCGGCGGCAGTTGTGCAAGCACGGGGTAGATAAGTTGACCATCGCCGTAGGAGATGAATCACATCGCCTGCGATTTCCTGTTTCTGGGGGGATGAACGGATATGCAGCTATTTTTACAGAACCTGATTGGCGGACTGCAAATGGGGAGCATCTATGCGCTGATCGCGCTGGGGTACACGATGGTCTATGGCATCGTGCGCCTGATCAACTTTGCCCATGGCGACATCATGATGGTGGGCGCATACGCGGTGTATTGGATGATGTCCACCTCCGCCATGGTGCAGCTCACGGCGGCCAATCCGCTGCTGGCGGGCGCGCTGAGCGTTGCCTTTGCGGTGGCGTTCTGCGTGGCGCTGGGCATTGTGATGGACCGCGTGGCCTACAAGCCGCTGCGCAATGCGCCGCGCATTTCGGCGCTGATCACCGCGATCGGCATTTCGCTTGCGCTGCAGATCAGCGCGCAGTTGATCTTTGGCAGCGGGCAGGTCACCTTCCCGACGATCATTCCCAAGATTGCGCTGTTCAAGGTGGGCAGAAAGCCCGTGTACCTGCTGGAGATGATGACGCTGGCGATATCGATCCTGCTGATGATCGGGCTTAGCGCGTTTGTCAAGCGGACGCGCACCGGCAAGGCGATGCGCGCGGTGTCGGAGGATCAGGGCGCGGCCAAGCTGATGGGCATCAACGTAAACAACACCATTTCGATCACCTTTGCGATCGGCTGCGGCTTGGCGGCGGTGGGCGCGGTGTTCTACGCGCAGAAGGTCATCTATGTAAAGCCGCTCTTGGGTTCGCTCCCGGGGCTCAAGGCGTTCGTCGCGGCGGTGCTGGGGGGCATCGGCTCGATCCCGGGCGCGGTGCTGGGCGGCTTCATCATTGGGATGGCGGAGACGTTCATGAAGTACTACGCGAGCGAATATGTGGACGCAATGGTGTTCGGCATTCTGATTCTGGTGCTGCTGTTCAAGCCCTCGGGCCTGCTTGGCAAAAAGACCAAGGAAAAGGTGTAGGAGGGAATCGAGATGAGAAAAAACAGACGGTTTACCTCCCTTGTGAACATGGTTTCCATCGGCGTGGTGTTTGTGCTCGTGAAGCTGGTTCTGTCGCTGTTGGGCGGCAATCGCTCGGTGGAGAGCCTGCTCACGCAGGTGTGTTTCAACATCATTATGGTGGCGAGCTTGAACCTCGTGACGGGCGTGCTGGGCGAACTGACGCTGGGGCACGCGGGGTTTATGTCGATTGGCGCGTACATGTCGGCGATCTTCACCTCGCTCATTCTGCCCGGTCAGGCGTGGGCGTTCCCGCTCGCGCTGCTCGCGGGCGGCGTGGTCGCGGGGCTGTTTGGCTACCTGATCGGCATACCGGCGCTCAGGCTTAGGGGCGACTATCTGGCGATCATCACGCTGGGCTTTGGCGAGATCATTCGGGTGCTGATCAACACGGTGTTTGCGCCATGGACGGGCGGCGGCAAGAAGATGTTCGGCATCAGCCTGTACACCTCCTTTGACAACGCGTTTTGGATCATGGTGATCGTGGTGGCGCTATTGTACATGCTGGCGTGGTCGCGGCAGGGTCGCGCGATCCTGGCGATAAGGGAAAACGAGGTCGCGGCGGACGCGTCAGGCGTGCCGGTCACGCGCTACAAGATCCGCACCTTTACGATCTCGGCCTTCTTTGCCGGCATTGCGGGCGGGCTGTACGCCCACTCGATCGGCGTGCTAGACCCCTCGAAGTTCGACTTTAACACCTCCATTGACTACCTGGTCATGGTGGTGTTTGGCGGGATGGGCTCCTATACCGGGTCGGTGGTCGCCGCGGTCGGGCTGACGGTCGTGCAGTTCATGATGGCCAAGCTGGTCGAGTTTCGGCAGTTGGCGTATGCGATTCTGCTGATCGTGATGATGATCTTTAAGCCGTCGGGGCTGATGGGCGTTTCGGAGTTCTCGATCAGCTATACGCTGGGCAAGTTCATTCCGGGCTTTAAGCGGTTTGCCAACTGGGCGGAGCAGCGCCTCAACTGGCACAGGGCGGGCGCGATTGCGCCCGACGTGCCGCGCTACGCCTACGACGCGAGCGAGGTGCCGGTGCTCGAGCTTCAGCACTTGGGCATTCGCTTTGGGGGACTGCAGGCGGCGGAGGACGTGAACATCACGCTCAAGGAAGGCGAGATCGTCGGGCTGATCGGGCCCAACGGCGCGGGCAAGACGACGGTATTCAACATGATGACCGGCGTATACCTGCCCACGGAGGGCGACGTCAAGCTGATGGGGCGCTCGCTCAAGGGTGTGCCCACCTACAAGATCACGCAGGACGGCGTGTCGCGCACATTCCAAAATATCCGCTTGTTTAAGTCGATGACCGTCATTGAGAACATCAAGGTGGCGTTCCAGAGCCGCATGTACTACACCATGCTGGACGGCATGCTGCGCAACACCTATTACGACCGGGAAGAGCGCGGCTGCGACAAGCGCGCGCGCGTGCTTCTGCGCGTGTTTGGCATGGAAGAGCAGGCCGAGAACAACGCAAGCTCGCTGTCCTACGGCCAGCAGCGCAAGCTGGAGATCTGCCGCGCGATGGCGTCTAACCCGAAGATCCTGTTGCTGGACGAGCCTGCGGCGGGCATGAACCCGATCGAGACGCAGGAGCTGATGGAGACCATACAGAACATTCGCGACACGTTCGACGTGACGATTTTGTTGATCGAGCACGACATGAAGCTGGTCATGGGCATCTGCGAGCGCATCTACGTGCTGAACTACGGCCGCGTGATCGCGATGGGCACGCCTGAAGAGATCCAGAACAACCAAGAGGTCATCGCCGCCTACCTGGGCGCGCCTGACGACGAAGAGAAGGAGGGCGCGTAATATGCTGAAGGTAACTGACTTAAACGTCTATTACGACGCGATCCACGCGCTCAAGGGCGTGTCGTTTGAGGTACATGAGGGCGAGATCGTCACGCTGATCGGCGCAAATGGCGCGGGCAAGACGTCGATCCTGCACACCATCTCCGGACTGATCCGCGCCAAGAGCGGCAAAATCGTGTTCATGGACAAGGAGATTCAGGCGGTGGAGGCGCACAACATCCTCAAGATGGGCCTTGCGCAGGTGCCCGAGGGGCGCAGAATCTTTGCGCGGATGACCGTGCTTGAAAACCTCGAGTTGGGCGCGTACGCGCGCAAGGATCGATCCGCCGTGCCTGGCGATATGGAGCGCGTATTCGCGTCGTTCCCGAGGCTCAAGGAGCGACTCAAGCAGGTGGCCGGCACGCTCTCCGGCGGCGAACAGCAGATGCTCGCCATGGGCAGGGCGCTCATGAGCTCGCCACGCCTGCTGATGCTCGACGAGCCGTCCATGGGGCTTTCGCCGATACTGGTCGCCGAGATCTTCTCCATCATTAAAAACGTCAATCGCCAGGGCGTGACCGTGCTGCTCGTCGAGCAAAACGCGCGCATGGCGCTCTCGATCGCCGACCGCGCCTACGTCATGGAGACCGGCAAAATCGTCATGCAAGGCCCCGCCAAGCAACTGCTAGGCGACGACGCCGTGCGCAAAGCCTACCTAGGCACATGATGAGAGGAGGCGGGGAGGCGGGGGGAACCAGGAGGCGGGAAGATAATAATGAGAACGGACGGGGGGCCTCCGGCGGCCGGGGCGCTGCCCCTGGACCCCGCCAAGGAAGGTCCTTGGATGCCA
>JAVXNW010000135.1:0-5593 GCA_036645575.1 Clostridia bacterium
CGCGGGGGACGCCGCCTACACGCTTTCTTGGGAAGTCAAGGAAGGCTCGAAGAGCTGGAAGACCTTGAACGAAGACGGCGCGACCTACTCCTTCGAAGTAACCGAGCAGAACCAGAACTTCAAATACCGCGTCGCCCTCGTCACCGCCGACTGACCCGCGCGCACAGCACACATTTTAGGGAAGCCGCACGACAGGCACGCGCACATTTTAAGGAAAGCACCGCACGACAGGCACGCGCACATTTTAAGGAAAGCACCGCGCGACAGGCTCGCGCCGATCGATCCAAAAATAAAAAAGCGGGGAACGGCGTCATGCCGCTCCCCGCTTTGGGTTTATTTGCCCGCGCGGGTCTCGATGTATTCGAGGTATTCGTCGTAGCTCTCGCGGCGGTCGATCAGCGCGCCGGGCGCAATCTCGATTACGCGGTTGGCGACCGTCTGCATCGCCTGATGATCGCGGGAGGTAAAGAGCATCGAGCCCTTGAACTCCACCATGCCCTCGTTGAGCGCGGTGATGGCCTCTAGGTCTAGGTGGTTGGTCGGCTCGTCCATGATCAGCACGTTCGCGCCCGCCAGCATCATCTTGGCCAACATGCAGCGCACGCGCTCGCCGCCGGAGAGCACCTTGGCCTCTTTCAGGGCCTCCTCGCCGGAAAAGAGCACGCGCCCCAGCCAGCCGCGGATGGTCACCTCGTACTTGTCGTCGGAATACTGCCGCAGCCAATCCACGAGCGAGTAGTCCACCCCGTTAAAGAACGCCGCGTTGTCGGAGGGGAAATAGGCCACCTTGGTGGTCACGCCCCACTGGAACGTGCCCTCGTCGGGCGTCATTTCGCCCATGAGAATCTGGAAAAGCGTCGTGCGCGCCAGCTCGTCCGGCCCGGTAAAGGCGATCTTGTCGCCCGGCCGCACGACGAAGCTGACCTGATCGAGCACCTTGCGCCCGCCGACCGTCTTGGTAAGGCCGCTCACGCTGAGCACGTCGTTGCCCACCTGCCGCGCCTGCTCGAAGTGAATGAAGGGATAGCGGCGCGAGGAGGGCGTGAAGTTGCCCATCTGCAGGTTGTCCAGCAGCTTCTTGCGGGAGGTCGCCTGGCGCGACTTGGACGCGTTGGCGCTGAATCGGGCGATAAACTCCTCCAGATCCTTGGCCTTTTCCTCGTTGCGCTTGCGCTGATCCTTGGCCTGCCGGGTCGCCAATTGCGTATATTCATACCAGAAGTCGTAGTTGCCCACGTACATCTGAACCTTGCCGTAGTCGATATCCACGATGTGGGTGCACACGTGGTTCAAAAAATGTCGGTCATGCGAGACCACGATGACGGTGTTCGGGAAATCCAGCAGGAAATCCTCAAGCCACGTGATGGCGTGCAGGTCGAGGTTGTTGGTCGGCTCATCCAGCAGCAGAATGTCCGGCATCGCAAAGAGCGCCTGCGCCAGAAGCACCTTCACCTTGTGCGGGCCGTCCAGCGCGCTCATCTTCATCTGATGGTATTCGCCCGTGACGCCAAGCCCGTTGAGCAGCGTCTCCGCGTCAGGCTCCGCGTTCCAGCCGTCCAGTTCGGCAAATTCACCCTCGAGGTTGGCCAGCTTCAGCCCGTCCTCGTCGTCAAGCTCCGCCTTTTCGTACAGCTTTTCCTTCTCCACCATGATCTCATACAGGCGCTTGTGCCCCATCAGCACGGTTTCAAGCGCCGTATGCTCGTCAAAGGCAAAGTGATCTTGGCGCAACGTCGCAATTCGCTCGCCCGTCTTGACCGATACCTCGCCCCTGGTGGGTTCCAGCTCGCCCGACAGGATTTTGAGAAAAGTGGATTTCCCCGTGCCGTTTGCGCCAATCAAGCCGTAGCAGTTGCCCGCGACAAACTGCGCGTTGACATCCTTAAAGAGTTCCCGCCCGCCATATTGAAGGGTGATTCCCTGTGCAGTGATCATTCTTACTCCTTTTTCGCTCTGGACAAAGCACCTTATATTCGATTCATTCTATCGTATCGTGGATCACACCACGCTATTGGGCGATCCCAATCAAGCGCCCCATCGCGCCCCCCTCATTATACTGTAGCGCTTGCGACGCCGTCAAGGAATATCAGGTAGCTTCCCGGTAAGTAAATAAAATCAAGCGGGCGTTCCCGCTTGGGAACGCCCGCCATTGGGTTTGTTTCGCGCAATGCGCCTACTTTGTCGCTTCGTAGACCATGGTCACCGATGCGTTGACGCTCAGATTGCCCACGTCGATCTGGGTATTTGCCGCGCCCGTCTCCGCCATGTCCATCATCCGGCTGACGACGTAGCCCGAACCGCTGCCGTCCTCGGTCAGCTCGGTCAATTCGCCCAGCGCAAGGCCCGCCGCCTTGGCCATCGTCGCGGCACGCGCCTGCGCGTTCTCTACCGCCAGCGCAAGCGCCTGCTCATAGGCCGCCTGACGGTTCGCAATCGTGAAGGACACGCCGTTCATCTGGTTCGCGCCCGCCTTCACCGCGGCGTCAATCACCTGTCCCAGCACGTCCAGGTTGCGCACGGTGATCGTCAACTGGTGCGACACGTTGTAGCCGCTGGGCGCATCACCGCTCACTTCGTAGTCGTACTGCGTATACAGGGAGAGATTGCCGGTCGCAATGTCAGCCTTCTCTACGCCCGCGCCCATGACCGCCTCGCGCACCGCGTTGAGCTTCACGTTGACATTTGCCATGGCCTGTCCGACATCCGCACTGACCTCGCTCACGCCCAGATCAATCGTCGCCTGGTCGGGCTGCACGTACACCTCGCCCGTTCCCGTCGCGGTCACCTTGGTTCCGCCCTCCGCCAGCGCCGCCCCGGTCAATATCGCCATCATGAGCACCACAGTCAGCACCATCATCATTGTCTTTTTCACCGAAATCACTCCTTTATTTGCCATTTTTATTCGTTTTTGGGTACAAAAAACGGGATCAACCATGGCCGACCCCGTTTATGCCTTTTTTAGGGAATCGCTGATTAAAGAACGTGCGTGATGGCGAGCTGAATTTTTGCCAGATTCGTCATGCAAAAGCCGAAGGCGCAAAAGCGCTACGTCGAGGCTTTTGCAGGGCGGAGATGGCGGAAATGCGGCCGCCAGCACGTGCGGGATTTATTCAGCGGTTCCTTAGCGGCGCTTATTCCTGCGCCGTTTCACGCCCGCGATGATCAGGCAGATCACGATGATCAGCGGAATCGCAATCACGAGCGCGGGTGCGGCCATCGTCAGCACGACTGCGGCATCCTGCAAAAAGCCCTTCATCCACGCAACCGACTGCTCAAACGCGGTCTTCATCCGCGCTTCAAGCGTCGTGCCCGGCACAAGCGCCTGCCCGCCCGCCGCCACTTCGGTCAGCGTAATGTAGACCGGTGCGTCGTTTGCCAAGCTATCCCAGCCGCGCATCTGCCCTTCCAATTCGTCGATCGACTGCTGCACTTGGGTTTGCTTATCCTCAAGCAGCAACATGTCTTCCAAATTGGCCGCGCTCTTGACCAGTTCGCCCAGCCGCGTCTGCTGCGCCTTGTAGGCGGCCAGGCGCGAGGCCACGTCGTAGTACTGGCTGGAGATGTCCTCCGCCGACTCGCTCTTGTACGTCACCGTACCCACCGCGTCAAGCGAAGCCAGAAATTCGTCGAGCTGCGCCTCCTGCACGCGCACCGTCATGGACGCCGTGCGCCCAACCGCATTGCCCGCCTCAAGCGGACGCCCCTCGACGGTGGACTGCTCAAAATAGCCCTGATACTCGTCCACGAGGTTCTGAACGCTCACCATGCTCTGTTCAAAGCCGGTGGTCTCCATCTTGCGCTCGGCGCTCTTGAGCACGACCGGCTTGCGCGTGGCCTCCTGCGTGGAGACCTCCGCCTGATCGGGCGTATCGCCAAGTACCAGCGGCGCACCTGGCGCGTCCTGCGGCGCGTCTGGCGCGAGCTGCGCGGCTTTCGGCATCTCACCGTCCGCCTCCGACACAATGGGCATCGCGCCTGCACGGCTGCGCGCCGCGCCCTCGTTTGAATTAGAATCGTAGCTTCGCACCGCGCTTGGCGCGCTCTTGTACGACGCAAGCCCCGCCGGTTGCTCAATCGGCGAAACGCCGCTCATCCGATAGGCGAACGTGCCGCCGACCAGCAGCACCGCCGCCGCCGCGACCGCGCCCAGTGCGCGGGTAAACCCGTGCCCCCTGCGTTTGGGCGCCTGCTGATGCGTGGAATCCTCCCGCACCGCTTTGCGCCATGCGGCCTGCGCGTCCAGCGGAATCGTCAAGCCCTCGTCGAGTTCGGCACACATCGTCAAGAGGCGCGTCATGGTCTCCAGGCGCTCGCCGCACTCGGGACATTCAGTCGCGTGGGCATTCATCCTCTGGCGCGTCTCAATATCCATTTCGCTGTCAAGATAGTCGTTTAAGTGTTCCTGAAAGAACTTGCAGCTTACCTGTTTGTTCATGCGCTCCCCTCCTTCCTTACGACATTTAGACTGGATACCGTCCAAAAAGTTCCGGCTGCCTGCGCAGCACCTCGCGCAATTTTTCGCGTCCGCGGCTGATGCGCGACTTGATGGTCCCCACGTTCGCGTCCAACATCTCGGCGATCTCTTCATAACTAAATCCCTGCACGTCGCGCAGCACAATGGCCGCGCGCATGTCCTCGGGCAGCCCCGCAATCGCCTGCTCCAGCATCCGGCGCTGCTCAGAGGCGACCGAATGCTGCTCCGGCGTATCGGACTCGTCGGTAGGCGCCCACCCCGCATCCAGCATCGCGTCAAGCGAGGAGGCGGTGCGCACCTTGCGCCTGCGCAACTCGTCAAGGCAGGTGTTCATCGTCACCCGATAGATCCACGTGGCAAATGAAGACTGCCCCTTAAACCCCTTCATCGCGCGATATACGCGCAACATCGCTTCCTGCACACAGTCAAGCGCATCTTCGCGGTTTCCGCACATGCGAAGCGCGACGGCATACATCCGCCCTTCCTGCGCCCGCATCAATTGTTCGAAGGCAGCGGCGTCGCCCCGCGAAGCCTGATGGATCAGCTGCTCATCGGTGATCTGCACGTCCTTCACCTCACTTCCACCTGCTATTATACGCCATAGTGACCGCCCAGCGCAAGAACGGCCGATAGAATTCTACATTGGAACCTTCTACCATTGGACGCATCAAAACGGCCTTGGTTGCATCCCATAAATAATTTTCCAAAACACCTTGCTTTTTCGCTCAAGATAGGATAAAATAGAATACGTTCCTTAAGCCGGAATGATGGAATGGCAGACGTGACGGACTCAAAATCCGTTGGTGGCGACACCGTGCGGGTTCAAGTCCCGCTTCCGGCACCAAGCCCTACCCTTTACGGGGTGGGGCTTTTCCATGCCCTTCTTTATAGAATGGCCACTTTGCTCCCTGCGCCATACGCCATATCATACTGGCCAAGCTCACTTCATACGATAATACGCCGTTCGGAAAATAAAAACAACACGAAATGCAACATGAAATATCCTCCCGATTCTGAGAAGGGCGGAGAATCTTTTTTCGGTCGCTAAATGGCATGAAAAAGCGCCTATCCTTTTCGGGATAGACGCTTTAATTGGAATCCGGCGGCGACCTACTCTAC
>JAVXNW010000136.1:0-5505 GCA_036645575.1 Clostridia bacterium
CGTGGGTTCCGGTGTCGGTTCCGGCGTGGGTTCCGGTGTCGGTTCAACCGTCGGTTCCAGCGTCGGTTCCAGCGTCGGTTCAGCCGTCGGCGCAACCGTGGGTTCAGCCGTCGGCGCAACCGTGGGTTCAGCCGTCGGCGCAACCGTGGGTTCAGCCGTCGGCGCAACCGTGGGCACCGGGATCGGCTCGGGCGATTGCGTCACGACCGGCTGGGGGATGGGCGTCATCGTCGGATCGGGCCACGGTTCGGGCCACGGTTCGGGCGTCGGCGTAGGCCTGGGCGTGGGTCTGGGCGTCGGGCGCGGCGTGGGTCTGGGCGTCGGAACCGGGATCGGCGTATTGCCCGGTTTGACCGGCGCGTCGATGTCCTCGACCCAGTCGATCGTCCGGCGACCGGCGGTGCCGTCCTCGACCAAATCCGCGTTGTATTCGCGGTTGACAAACTGCTGGAAGGCGCGCACGGCGCGCGTGGTCGCCTTGTCGTACTTGCGCGAGGGGCGCTTGGCGTCCAGCCACCGAAGCTCGATCAAGCGCCACTGGAAGTCCTCCAGCTGATCGGGCGAGGCCTTGCGGTAGTTGTTGATGGGCGTCGGGGCAGGCTTCTCGGGCCAATCTTCCTCCGGCCAGTCTTCCTCCGGAAGATCCTCCTCGGGCAAATCCTCCTCGGGCCAGTCCTCCTGCGCTTCGTCCGGGCCGATCAGCTGATCGCCCGGCGCCTGTTCGTCGCGCCAGTCGAGCGTGCCGGGATCGACGATGTCCAGCCCGCCCGGATCGGTTGTGCCGGTGGGCAGCGGCGAAGAGGTGGGCGCGACCCACACGTCGTCCTTGCCGCCGGAATTTCCGGGGATGTTCACGTTGTCCACCGCGCCGCGCATGGCGGAGATGATGCCAATCAGCGCCGCGAGCACGATTACGATCACCACCGCGATCACGATCATCGCCTGCTTGGTCAGCTTGCGCGCGGGCGCTGCGTCCTCCGGCGCGGCGGGGGTTCCGGCTGCGGTCGCGGCGCGGCGCTGCGCCAGATAGCCCGTGCCGCACGCCTCGAAAAAGAGGCGCTTGCGCGCGCTGTCGCCGGTGTCCGCGCTTGAGCGCATTCGGTTGAGCGCCTGCGCAAAGGCGGCCTCGTTTCCCGCCAGCGGCACGACCGTGCCGTCCGCCATGCGCTCGACCGCGCCCTTGGGAAACAGCTCGCGAATGCGCAGCACCTGCCCGCTCTTTATGTCGTAAGCGGTATATACGATGCCGTCGGCGTCCTGACCCAGCGCGCGCCCCATCTCAAAGCGACCGCGAATGAGGGTGCCGGGGACCAGATGTCCCGCGGGCGTGGGCGCCAACGGGTCCTTGTGGCACGCCGGACACGCGCCGTGCGCATTGAGTGGCGCAAAGCAATACAGGCATCTTTTTTGCTGATTTTCCATTGAAATGCCTCCCTTATCGATCGATTAGAGAAAAACGCCGGGGGGGGCTAGGAAACCGCTGATTAAACCGCGCGCTCCCGGATCGCCGCCTGGCGCACGCGCTCGAACACCGCTTCTTCGCTGCCGCGCGCGTCTACCACGCAAAAGCGCTCGGGCGCGCGCGCCGCCATCAGGCGGTAGGCGTCGTACACGCGGCGGACGAACTCGGAATGCTCCTTTTCGATCCGGTCGGGCGGCGTGTCAGACAGCCGCCGCCGGTGCGCAAGCTCCGGGTCGAGGTCGAGCAGGATCGTGCGGTCGGGCATACAGGTTCCGACGGCCGGCTCGTTTAGGTGGCGCACAAGCTCGGTGCCCAATCCCCGCCCCGCGCCCTGATAGGCGACCGACGAATCGACAAACCGATCGCACACGACCGTCTTGCCGCACGCGAGCGCCGGCATGATCACCTCGCGCACATGCTGCGCCCGCGCCGCCGCGAACAGGTAGGCCTCGCACAGGTCGCCCATGTCCTCTGTCTTGGCGTCGAGCACCACCGAACGGATGCGCTCGGAGACCGCGCAGCCGCCCGGCTCGCGCGTGGCGACGACCGCGTGCCCGCACTTGCGCAGGTAGTCACATAGGAGGGTATGCTGGGTGGATTTGCCGCATCCGTCGGAGCCCTCGAGCGTGATAAATTGCCCGCGCAACGGCGCGCCCGCGCCCAGCGCCACGCAAAGCGTCTTTACGTCCTCGCAGATCAGCGTCGCGCCGCTCTCGTCCAGCTCCTCGCGCGTTCCGTAGCCGTACAGCGCGCCGATCGCGTCCACGCCCACGCTCTTTGCCGCCAGCATGTCGAGGTAGCGGTCGCCCACCATGCACGCGTGCGCGTATTTTTCGGGCAGCGCGCGCTTCAGCAGCCGGTCCTTGAAGCGGCTCTCGTCCTCGTCGCGCGGGCCCGCGACCGCGTCGAAGTACTTGCGCAGGTCGAACGCCTCGAGCACGCGCTCGGCGAAGATCTGCGGCTTGGCGGTCGCGACGGCCAGATACGCGCCGCGCGCCTTGAGCGCGCGCAGCAGCCCGGGAATGCCGGGATAGACGCAACACTCGAGGTAGCCGACTGTGCTGTAGCGCTCCTTGTACAGGTCGATCGCGCGGTAGGCATCCTCCTCGGAAAGGCCAATCACGGTTTGAAAGGTATACAGTAGCGGCGGCCCGACAAAGGCGCGCAACTGCGCGCGGGTGAATCCGACGATCCCCATTTTGTCCAGTGCATATTGGACGCATCCCACGATGCCAGGTTCCGATTCGGTCAGCGTCCCATCTAGGTCAAACAGGATGACGTCATAGGGCAGCGCGCATTCCGGCATGGCTGTGTTCCTCCCGATAGATCGGCGGGATCGCCCGCGAAAAGGCGGGAAACCGCGCGCATTTTTCTTTATTGTACCGCGTATTGTCGAAAAACACAAGCCCGATCGACGCGCGCAAAAATCGATTTTTGGGCGGTGTTTCGCAAAATAACTTTTTGTCCCAGCGCGCGGCCTTGCGGCAACGTGCAAAAACGGGTATAATATCACCCATGCAGATAGAATGGATTGTCGCGCCGCTACTGGGCGCACTCATCGGTTATATCACCAACGATCTGGCGATCAAGATGCTGTTCAAGCCCTACAAGCGGCTGTACGTGGGCAAGTGGGCGGTGCCGTTTACGCCGGGCCTTATTCCCAAGGAGAAGGCGCGGCTGGCGCGCTCGGTGGGCGAGGTGGTCGGCGGGAGCCTGCTGAGCGAGGAGGCCATCGCGCAGGCGCTCCTGTCAGAGGCCATGCTCGCGCGCGTCGAGGAAAAGATTGGCGCGTGGCTTGAGGGCTACGCCCGCAGCGAGGACAGCCTGCAGGAACTGCTGGGCAGGGTGTTTACGCCTGAGCAGGTGGCGCTGCGCGTGAGCCAGGGCACGGATTTTCTCACCCAGGTGCTCAGCGACCGCCTGGCCAACGCCGACCTTGGCCAGATCGCCGCGCAGTCGGTCGCGGAAAGCGTCAAGCGCAAGACGCCCGGCGCGCTGACGGAGATCTTCCGGCGCGTGGCGGGCGAGCGCGCGGGCAGCGGCCTGACCGAGCAATTGCGCCAGGCGATCAACGGCTACCTCGCGCGCCACGCGCAATCGCTCGTGTCAGGCGCCGTCGATGGCGAGGCGCGCCGCCTGCTCGACGCGCCGCTATGCACGCTTGTCGAGGCCTATTCGGGCGACCTGAGCGCGCTCTCCGGCAAGCTGACCGCGCTCTACGCGCGCATTGTGCGGGAAAACCTTTCCAAGGCGCTTCAGGCGATCGACCTGAGCGCGATCGTGCGCGCGCGCGTCGAGGCCATTGCCGACGAGGACCTCGAGGAGGCCGTGAGCGGCGTAGCCGGGCGCGAGCTCAAGGCCATCGTCTATCTGGGCGCGGGGCTAGGATTCCTGATGGGCTTTGTCAACCTCCTGTTCTAGGTCGGGGCGCGCGGGCGTCTTCCCGCACGCGCTGGCGATCGCATTTCCGCCATCGCGCGCCTTCAGAAGCGCTCGACGTAGCGCTGCTACGCCTTCGGCTTTTGAAAACGCACGCTGACGAAAATTCGATTCGCCTTCGCGCACGCGCAGACGCCTGCGCGCCCCTCGCCTGGGGGATGGGATTAGTAATGGGGGTTGGCGAAATATTGAGGGGCGTACCGTTGGCGGCATATTTAAAAGGGCGCGCCGTTGGCGGCGCACATATAGAAAGGACGGACTACGATGGCTTATTGTATGCGGCATGTGACAGAGGATATTTTGTGGGTGGGCGCGAGCGATCGCCGCCTTGCGCTGTTTGAAAATTTGTTTCCGCTCCCGAACGGGGTCTCGTATAACGCCTATCTCCTGCTCGATGAGAAGACCGCGCTGATGGATACGGTGGACGCGTCGGTCGCGCACCGGCAGATGGAAAACGTGGCGCAGGCGCTGGGCGGTCGGGCGCTTGACTACCTGGTCGTCAATCACCTAGAGCCTGATCACTGCGCCAACATTCTGGATATCCTAAGCCAATACCCCGAGGCGCGGCTGGTGATCACCGACAAGGGGCTGAAGCTGCTTAATCAGTTCTACGATTGCGACCTTGGCGAGCGGGTACTGCTCGTCAAGGAGGGCGACCAGCTGACGCTGGGCAAGCATGTGCTGCGCTTTATCGCCGCGCCGATGGTGCACTGGCCGGAGGTGACGATGGCGTTTGACGAGACCGACGGCGTGCTGTTTAGCGCCGACGCGTTTGGCACATTTGGCGCGCTGAGCGGGTCGATCTTTGCCGATGAGCTGCCCTTTGCGCGCGATTGGCTAGCCGACGCGCGGCGCTATTACGCCAACATCGTCGGAAAATACGGGGTGCAGGTGCAAAACGTGCTCAAAAAGGCGGCGAGTCTTCCGATTAAGATGATCTGTCCGCTGCATGGGCCGATCTGGCGCGAGGATCTGGGCTACATCTTGGGCAAGTATGACCTGTGGAGCCGGGGCGTGCCCGAGGCGCGCGCGGTCGCGATATTCTATGGCTCCATGTATGGGCACACCGAGAACGCCGCGGACATTCTGGCTGTGCAATTGGCCGAGGCAGGCGTTCAAAACATCGTCGCTTATGACGTGTCCAAGACCGACGTGTCCTACCTCATCTCTGAGCTGTTCCGCGTCAGCCATGTCGTGCTCGCCGCGCCCACCTACAACAACAACCTCTACCGCCCCATGGAGACGCTGCTCTCCGATATGAAGGCGCTGTGCCTGCACGACCGCACCTTTGCGCTGATCGAAAACGGATCTTGGGCGCCGCAGTCCGGTAAGCTCATGAGCTACGCGCTGGGCGAAATGAAGAACATGACCGTGCTCACGCCTACCGCCACACTGCGTAGCGCGCTCACCCCCGCCACCCGCGAAGCCCTGTCCCGCCTAGCCGAGGCCGTGGCGAGGGACGTGGCGGGGGCGGGGAACGAGGAGGCGAGGGGAACCGGGAGGCGGGAAGATAATTAAGGGAGGCGAACGGGGGCCTCCGGCGGCCGGGGCGCTGCCCCTGGACCCCGCCAAGGAAGGTCCTTGGATGCCAGCGCGCCTGCGGG
>JAVXNW010000137.1:0-5428 GCA_036645575.1 Clostridia bacterium
AGCCCCACCCCTCCGCGTTCAATAACCCGCGTGAGCGCAGCACGACGCCGCAGCGTCGTGCGTCAGCCCGGCACCGCAGTGCCGGGCGGCGCTACGGCTAAAATCGTCGTCTCGTCATTCTCGAACACCACGCGGTACTGCGCCTCCAGCTGCGCGTCGTCTACCTCAAACTGACTATATTCATACGCCGACAGGTACACATAGTCCACGCCGTACTGGGCGTACAGGTTCGCACTCTGCTTGGGCGATTCATACATCTGCGTCGCCGCGCTCAGCGGCGCGTCGTAGTCGATCCCGTGAAAATACAGGTAGGTCGCCGTGCCGCACACCAGCTTGCGCCCCGTCAGCGCCGCAATCGCGTTGTTGTGCTGCGTGCCCGTCAACACCACCGCGTCCATCGGCGCGTTTTCCTCGATAAATTTCGCCGCCGCGACTTCGTCTTCCGAAAACAACACGTACTGCGAAACCACCTCGCGCGCAAGCGTCAGCCCACCCGACGCAAGACACACCGCCATGAACAGCGCCGCCAGCATCCCGCGCCCGCGCACGCCCGATAGCCTGCGCCACATCATCATCAGCAGCGCGCCCACCGCCGGCAGCATCGTCAGAAACGCCACGTAAAACAGCTTGTTGTTGTCGTAGATATTCGGCTGGAACTGGATGAACTCCGCCGCCGCATACACAAACAGCGCGCCTAGGCACAGGGGACGCAGCCGCTTCGGCAGGTTCAGCGCCGCTGGGATCATCAGCAGGTATACCGGCCCCACGTTCTTGATCCAGAACCACAGGTATCCGTCAATCAGCTGACCATTCTGGTTATTCACCCAATTGAACACGAACCTGAGCGCGCCACTGCCGGCCGTCTGCGGAAACGACCACGTGAGCAATTGCGGAAGCGCCAGCGCGAGCGCCAGCCCTGCGTACACAAGGTAGTTGGCCATGGTGCGCGCGCGCTCCCGCTTGAGCGAAACCAGCTGCGCGATCATCGCGCCCGCGCTGATCAGACCCAGCGCGAGAAACGAATGCGTATGGATCATCGGCATCAGCCCCGCCCACACGCCCAGCACCACAAAGTAAAAGCGACGCCGCGTCTTGATCGCGCGCGTGAGCAGGTACAGCGCCGGGAGCACCGCCATCCATCCCGCCAGCAGCGTGCGCTGCGGAATCATCAGATCCGCGATCACGTTGACCCAGCGCAAGTTGAGTTCCGGCATGTTGGTTGGCGTCTGGTAAAAGCCGGTCAGGCAGTTTTCAAGCGTGTTTACGCCGCCTGGCCACCCCTTTAGCAGCGACAGAAAGCCCAGTCCCCCATTTAAAAACACCAGCAGATAGGAAATAACCACCGCGCGCGCGTCCCGCGTGATTTCCCACGCGAACATCACAAAGCCCCAGAACACAAGCCCCATGCCAAGCGTGCTCGGCAGGATGAACGACAGCGCAAGCGGCGTGCCCAGCACGAGCATCGAGGCCGACAGCGCGTCAAATAAAAAGGGATATCCGAGCATGGTGCCCGGAAGGATCGTATATTCCGGGGGATAGCTCGCCCCGCGAAGCCCGGTCGCGATGCCCAGATGCAGCGGCAGATCGCCAAATGTGGACTGGCCTACGCACAGCGCGCCGTCCACGTTTTGCAGCGTGTGCGTATACGCAAGGTATCCGCCCAACAGCAGAAAAGGCACCACCAAGCACAGCGTCAGCTTGATCGGCGCTTCCTTGTTCCGTCGCGTCAGGCGACCAAGCGCGCCCCGCGCATCATCTAACCGCGCGCGCCTTCTATCGGTCAGCCACCGCGCCATCCAGATTCCGCCCGTCCCTAGCGCGCCCGCGCCCAGCGCCCAATACTGCGCCGCCTGATTGAACGTAAGCGCAAACGCAAACAGCGACGGCAGCCACATCATCATCATGAACCCCAGCACGCACCCGAACCACGCCCGGCTCTGTCGGCCGAGCATCGGAAAGAGCCGCCAGGCGCTCAAGACGCCCAGCAGCAAAAACCCGCCTAAGAGACATATGCCGCCCATGCTCAGCCCCTCATCAAAAAGGCCGCGAGCGTCTTGACACCCGCTTCCAGATCGTCTAGGCTGATCACCTCGCACGCCGAGTGCACATACCGGCTGGGAATCGACAGCGCGCCGCTTGGCACGCCCGAACGGGTCTGGTGGATCGCGCCCGCGTCGGTGCCGCCGCCAAACAGGATCTCGCGCTGGTGCGCGGCCCCCGCGCCTTCCGCCGCCGCCTCAAGCGCCGCGACCACTTCCCCCGCGCAGATCACCGACGAGTCCATCACCTTGATCGCGATGCCGCCGCCTATTTTCATCGGCAGGCGCTCCCCTTTGGGCGTGTCCCCGACCAGCGTCACGTCAAGGGCAATGCCCACGTCCGGGTCCACGTCGTAGGCCGCCGCCCGCGCGCCGCGCAGCCCCACTTCCTCCTGCGACGTGAACACCGCCACCACCTCGTTTGGGCAGTTGGTCACTGCTTGCAGCGCGCCGATCAGCAGCGCGCACCCCGCGCGGTTGTCCATCGCCGGCGCGCACACGCACCGGTTCATGAGATGCGTGCATTCCGGCGCGTACACCGCCATGTCGCCCAGCGCCACCCGCGAAAGCGCGTCCGCCCGGTCCGCTGCGCCGATGTCGATGAACAGCTTGAGCATCGTCGTGTCCGTCGGGCTATCGCCCTCCACCTCGCACGAGACCACGCCGCTCATGCCGTTTTCAAACACGACCCGGCGGTTGAGCGAATTGCGCCGATAGATGCCGCCCACGTTGTGCACCCGCAAAAAGCCGTGCTTATCCACGTCTGTCACGATAAAGCCGATCTGGTCCATGTGCGCCGCCAGCATGATCCGCTTGCCCGCGCCGTGCTTGCGCGCGATCAGGTTGCCCAGCGCGTCGGTGCGCAGCTCATCCACATACGGCCTGATAAGCCCCTCAATCACCGCGCGCACCTTGTCCTCATGCCCCGACGGCCCGTACGCGGCGAGCACTTTCTCCAATAGTTCCTTCATCTTAACCACGCTCCTCGCTTTCAAAGGCCGCGCCTTCCATTAAAAAGGCGCGCGCCAGCGCATATTGCGCCTCGACGTCCATGAGACTGCACACGCTCGACGGCGAATGGATGTACCGGCAGGGGACCGACAAGGACGCCACCGCGAGCGGCCCTTTCGCGCCCTGCACCGCGCCCGCGTCGTTGCCGCCCGCGACAAATTGCTTGAACTGCCACGCGATTCCCTCGCGCTGCGCGCACGCCTTGAGCGCCCGCAATAGCCCCGGATGCGCGATCGTCGTTCGGTCCATGAACGAGAGCGCGACCCCCGCGCCCGCGCGCGTCACCTGCAAGTGCTCCGGCACGTGGCCTAGGTCATTGGCCGTCGTGCCCTCCAGGATCAGCGCGCACCGCGCCGCGTCTACCTGACGCGCCACAACCCCCGCGCCGCGCAGACCCACTTCCTCCTGCACCGTGAACGCGTACGTCACGTCGCACGTGAAGCGCTCCCGCATGAGGCGCAGCAAATTGTAGCAGCCGACCCGGTCGTCGAGCGCCTTCGCCCGCACAAACCCCTCGCCAAACGCCAGATAGTCCCCCGCAAGCGCGATGTAGTCGCCGGGCTTTACCAGCTGTTCGGCGCTTGCCTTGTCCTTTGCGCCGATGTCCACAGACAGGTCCCGGTGCGTGAGCGGCGTTGCCCGCTCCTCCCGCGTCTGCAGGTGAATGGCCTTCGCCCCGATCACGCCCGGGATCCCCTTTTCGCCCACCGTCACGCGCTTGGACACCAGCACGCGCGGATCGATCCCGCCGACCGGATCATACGCAATCAGCCCCTCGTCCGTCACGCCCAGCGCCATCAGCCCCACTTCGTCCATGTGGCTGAGCAGCAGCACATGCCCGCTGCCCGGGCGCGTGCCTGCCTTAAACGCCAGCAGATTGCCCATTTTGTCCACGCGCGTCCTGTCGCAACACTGCGCCGCCTCGCGCAATATCGCTGCCCGAACCGCTTGCTCGTTTCCCGATACGCCGTTTAACTGCGTAAGTTCGCTCAGTTCCATTTGATCGCCTCCCAATCGCGCCCGATGTCGCCGATGAACAGCGCGAGCAGGCGCCCAAGCTCCTGAAGCGTCGCCTCCTCCAGCATCTCGACCGTCGTGTGCATGTATTTGAGCGGCACGCTGATCAGCAGCGTTGGAACGCCCTCACGCGATATTTGCATGGGGTCCGCGTCGGTCGGGGTCACCCCCGCGCAAGGCTCGTCCACAAACGCGATGTGGTTGCGCGTCGCCGTCTCCACCAGCCGCGCGCGAAGCGCAGGGTGGATGTTCGGCCCGATCGCGATCGCCAGCTTCTCAAGCGGGAATGTCTGCCACTTATCCGCGCCCGGCATCGGCCCATGCGTCACGTCAATGGCGATCGCCACGTCCGGCTCAAGCGCCCAGCACGCGGTCTGCGCGCCATAGCTGCCTACTTCCTCCCGCGTGCTTGCGACAAAGGCGACCTGCGCCTTTACGCGCGTCTCGTGCAGCCGTTTCGCCGCCTCCAACATGCCCGCGACGCACGCGCGGTCGTCGAGCGTCTTGCCCGCTAGCCGTCCATCCGCGAGCGCCACCAGCGGCCCGACCAGCCTGACCCGGTCGCCCACCCGCACGCGCGCGCGCGCCTGCGCGCCGGTAAGCCCTAGGTCGATGTGCAGATCCTTTAGCTGAACCGCCTTTTTTTGATCTTCCGGACGCAGAAGGTGCGGCGGCTTTGCGCCGATCACGCCGTCAAGCGGCCCCTGCTGCGCGTCCACCACCACTGGCATGGCGGGCAGAATCCGCGTGTCCACGCCGCCCGAGCAGCCGAACCGCACGCTGCCGTCTTCCTCGATGTCCATGACGACCAGCCCGATCTCGTCCTGATGTGCCGCGACCAGAATGCGCGGCCCCGCGTCCCCCATCTCGGCAATCACGTTTTTCAGCTTGTCCACCCGCACGCTTTGGACAAACGGCTCAAACGCCTCCGCAATTGCGCCGCCCACCACGTCCTCGTGCCCGGACAGCCCCGGCAGCGCCGTGATCGCCCGCAAAAAATCCTGAAGCTCCATTTTGTCACCTGCTTTCAACGCCACTTCCTACATTATAACCCGATCCCGCAAATCTGACAAGCCTCAAAACAATCGCGTGAGCGCCAGCATGGCACCGTAGTGCCGGGCTGCGCGAGACAGCCCCAACCTATAGGGCGATATACGAGAATGCCACAGCAAGGCCGTACAGCTCGAGGGGGTGGTGTGGAGGGGGGCGAGAAGCCCCTCCTCCGCGTTCAATAACCCGCGTGAGCGCCAGCCCGGCACCGTAGTGCCGGGCTGCGCGAGACAGCCCGAGTTCGGTCGGGCGGTCTCTTGAGTTAGTGACAATGTTCTAGCGCTGCGAGCATTCCTGCGGCTGCGCCGGAC
>JAVXNW010000138.1:0-5276 GCA_036645575.1 Clostridia bacterium
GGGCTGTCTCGCGTTCTCTCCCCCGTTCGCTCCCCCGTTCTCCCCCGTTCTCCCCCCCCGTTCTCCCCCGTTCGCTCCCCCCGTTCCCCTCCCCCCCCCCCGCGAGTGCCCCCGCCCCTCCGCCGCGACCGCCGCACCGGGTGTTCCGCAAGGCTTCGGGATCTTGTGGGATCCGGCTTCCATCCCAAAAGTGATTGAAGCGCATTGCCCAAGCTGCAAACAAATCGTCTTTGGGGACTTATCCACCCGCATAGGCGAACGATTCGCAGGTTACAGATATGGAATATTCATACAATTGTGCTTTCCATCGAGGCATTCCCATGGTATACTGGACAGGATTATTTTGGTGGGCAGTGGATCGGGGGAGGTCTTTGCCGCGCCAAAAAGGCCGTATGATGTCCTGAGTGGGCTGCGTTGCGGCTTGCTTGCGCATATACTTTTTTTTGCGATGAGGGGGATATTGTCATGTGGGAGCGCATCGTCCAGGGAATTGCGAATGTCAACCGTGCGGTCAATGGCGTGGTGTGGGGCGTACCATTCTTGATTCTGATCATGGGCACGGGCATTTTGATGACTGTGCGGACCGGTTTTTTCCAAGTCATCCGGGCCAAGCTGGTCACGAGCCGAACCTTTCTGGCGATTTTCCGCAAGGGTTCGGTCACGACGTCCAAGGATCACAAGGCGATATCTCAGTTTCAGGCGCTTTCCACGGCGCTGGCGGCGACGATTGGCACCGGCAATATCGCGGGCGTCGCGACGGCGGTTGCGATTGGCGGGCCGGGCGCGGTGTTCTGGATGTGGATTTCGGCCTTTTTCGGCATGATGACCAAATACTCCGAGGCGACGCTCGCGGTGTACTACCGCAAGCGCAACGACCAAGGCGAGTGGTCGGGCGGCGCGATGTACTACTTGGATGAGGGGCTCAAGGGGCGCAAGGTGATCGGCAAGCTGGGGCGGCCGCTGGCGATCCTGTTTGCGCTGTTCTGCGCGCTCGCGGCGTTCGGGATTGGCAACATGACGCAGGTCAACTCGATTGCGTCGTCGATGGAATCGGCGTTCAGCATTCCGCCGCTTGCGACGGGGATCGTGCTGGCGGTCATTGCGGCGCTGGTGATCATCAAGGGGATCAAGGCGATTGGCAGCGTGGCGGAGAAGCTGGTTCCGTTCATGGCGCTGTTTTACATCGTGGGCAGCCTGATCATCTTCTTCATGAACTTCGACCAGATCCCGTACGTGTTTTCGTCGATATTCAAGGATGCGTTTAACTTCCAGTCGGTCGCGGGCGGCGTGGGCGGCGTCGTCATGATGCGCGCGGTCACGATGGGCTTCAAGCGCGGCGTGTTTTCAAACGAGGCGGGGCTTGGCTCATCGGCCATGGCGCACGCGTCAGCCGACGTGCGGGAGCCTGCGCAGCAGGGCATGTGGGGCATTTTCGAGGTGTTTGTGGACACGATCATCGTGTGCACGCTGACGGCGTTCACGATCCTGTCGGCGACGACGGGCGCCATGCCGGTTGCGGACGCGCTCAAGAACATCACGACCGAGGTTCAGTATGTGCAATTGGCGGACCAGGACGCGGATGTCTATGCGGGGCGCATGGTGCCGCTGATCGATTCGGAGTACAATCAGGTGCTTTCGAAGTCCGTCAAGGTTTCCGAGGGCGGCACGACGCAGGGCAAGGCATACGGAAAGGACGTCATGCTCGACAACCTGACGCTTGCCGCGACGGGCGAGTCGGACTTCATCTATACCAACGTCATGACGATGCAGGGCATCGCACGCAAGGACGCGTCGGGCAATCCGGTCGTTGACGAGGCGGGCAATCCGGTGATCGATGGGGTGGAATTTAAGGCGGTCGAGGGCGTGCCGCTTGTGACGTTTGCGTTCTCGCAGCGGTTTGGCGACATGGCGGGCAAGCTGTTGTCGATCGCGGTGTTGCTGTTCGCGTTTTCGACCGTGCTGGGCTGGGCGTTTTACGGGAGCAAGGCGACCGAATACCTGCTGGGCGGCAAGGCCGCGCTTGTGTACAAGGTGATCTTTGTCGGGTTTATCGTCGTGGGTGCGACGATGAGTCTGGGACTTGCGTGGGACATCGCGGACACGCTGAACGGGCTGATGGCGCTGCCCAACCTGATCGGCGTGCTGGCGCTCAGCGGCGTCGTGGTCAAGATCACGCGCAACTACATCCGCCGCAGGGTGTATGGCGAGCCGATCGAGCCGATCCTGTCGGCCTATCCCGACATCCAAGCCGAGCAAGCCGCAAAGCTCGCCGCCGGCGAGGACTGAGTCGCGCACCGCTTCGCTTGACGGATGCCGGATGCCGAAACCTTATGCGTAGGCGACCGCCGCCGGATGTCCGGCCAAAGCGCCCGCGCGAAAGACCCTGGACAACGCAAGGGCCGGGCTCACAACGTGGAGCCCGGCCCTTGGTCTGTCCGCCGCGCGGCTATTCCACGATCACGATCGTGCCCTTCGCGCAATGCTCGAATAGCCACTGCGCGTCGTCGACCGCGAGCCGCACGCAGCCGTGCGAGGCCTTCCCGCCCAAGTTGTCCACGGAGCTGGTTCGAAGCGTCTGCTCGCTGCGCGCGGAATACAGCACGGAGTGGAACATGATATCGCCGTCGATGATGTAGGTATACTGCGCCCAGCAGTCGAACTTGGTGAAGTAGTGCCAGCGATCCTGCGGGCCGGTCCGGCGGAAAATGCCCCGGGGCGTCTCGTTGCTGGCCGTGCCGGTCGAGCACAGCATCTCGCGCACCGTCTCGTATTCGCCCGATGCGGCCTTTTCCTCCACGTACACCGTCTGATCGGCAATGTTGATCCGCAAGATGTAGGGCGTCTCGTCGTGCCTTGCCGATGCGCTAAACAGCACTTCCTGCGTCTGCGCGTCCGCGATCCCGGTCTGCGCAAGCCCGTTTATTTCCTGAAAGCGCTTGATCGCGTCCGCCGTCGCCGCGCCCGCCTTGCCGTCCGCGCCGTACTGACCCAGATAGTATAGCGAATGCAGCCTGCGCTGCACGCGCATAACCTGCGCGCCGCTTCCGCCTTGCGCGACGTCGCTCACAAAAACCGGCAGCGCATCGTCCATCAGGTGCGCCTGAAATTCACTCGACAGCGTGGGGCCCGCCTGCTGCGCCCAGTCAAACCCGCTCTGCTGCGCCAGGTGTTCCGCCAGCTTGTCCAGCGCGGCCCGCATCGCTTGGTTGTATTGGTCGCCCGCAACGCCGCCCAGAAAGCCCAGCTCGATCAGTTTTTCCTGCATTTTGCGCACCAGTTTGCCGCTGTCGCCCGGCTCGAGCGCGCGCGGCACCGGGTGCGCGGCGACCGGGGCGTCCTGCGCAAATAGCGCGTCGCACGTCGGCTGCTCGAGCGTTTCATTGAATGGAAGCCCCGCCGCCTGCTGAAACGCGCGCAGCGTCGCCTGCGTATATTCGCCAAAGATGCCGTTTGGATCGTCGTCAAAATAGCCCAGCGCCTTGAGGCGGGCCTGCATCCGCGCCACTTCGTCGCCCTCATCGCCCATTTTAAGCGGCGTCAGGTATACGCTGATCCCGCGCGCAAGCGCTTCCTGCATGGCGGGCGACACCTGCCCGCTCACCTGAATCGCCTCGCCCTGCGCAATCAAATGCGCCTCGAGCGCCTTGACCGCGTCCTCGGTCGCCCGGCCATAGCGGCCGTCGGCCGCGCCCGTCATAAACCCGTAGCGAATCAGCTCGGTTTGGAGCTGCGCGACTTTTTCGCCCTTGCTGCCCCGCGAAAGCGTCGCCACATGCGGCGCTGCGTCCGGGTCGTCCAGCGCCGCGCGCGTCCGCTCGTCCACCGTCCCGCTGGGGCTCAGGCCGTTTTGCGCCTGAAAGGCGGAAACCGCCTCCGCGGTATTCGCGCCATAGATGCCGTCGGCCGCGCCCGTCAGGTAGTCAAGCGCGATCAGTCGGGTCTGCACTTCCGCCACCGCGTCGCCGCGCGAGCCCGCGCCCAGCGCCGCCCCCTCCGCCAGTGCGCCTGTCATGAGCCCCAACAGGATAATCCCCACGGTCGCCAATCTCTTCATAAATACCCATTTCCTCCGTTGTATCGACTGAGTCGCCATTATACAGGATAATTGTGATGATTTCGTGGCGATTCCCACCTTCGCGCAAAAATTCCCGTCAGAAGCCAAAATAAGAAAACTTTTGCGTCGCGCGGCGTTTCTTCGCATGCCAAGCAATGTAGTAGGTTTTCGCAAGGGCAACTTGTGCACCTCGTCAGGCCGACCGGCAGATTGTGCAAACTGCTGAATATACAGTGCGAATACGCACGAACATAACATCCTTTAGTCCAACATTCACGCACAGATAACAAATACATAATGACGTAACGGGCAATCTGACCTATAATGCAAATGGTTCCAGGGCCCGGAGCCAAGCGAGCAACGAGTAGGAGGTGTTCCCCATGAACATCAAGATCCAAGTAGACAACATGCGCGACGCCGAAAAGCTGAGCTACATCTGCAACGGTTTTCCCTTTGAGATGTTCCTGCGCGCAAACAAGTTCTGTGCGGACCCGAAGTCCACACTCGGTATCCTTGCGATGATGTATACCGACAAGAACAACCTGATCATTGACACTGGCGACATGCCGGACGAGCAGCAGAAGAACTTCGTGAAGAAGATCGCTGACTTTGTAAGGCCGGTTGCGGAGTAAGCTTCCATCATCGTAGATGTGCGACGGGCACGCGGCGGAAAAACATACGCTGTGGATATGCCCAAGATAAAGAGGAGCGCCCATAAAGAATATGGTGCGCGTGTGTGTGAGAGAGAGAAGGAGAATATTTTATGAAATTGTATAATATCCGTAAGCCCGAAAACCTTTTTGCGAAGCTCGATGCCTGCAAGGGCAATGTTGATATCGTGTTGTCCGACGGTCAGCGCCGCGATTGGCGCGAGCAGGGCGAACTGGTAAAGGCCCTGTGGAACACGATGCCCGACAGCAAGATGGACAACGTCGAAGTCAAGCTGGACGACAGCGACGACACGATGCAGATGATCGATTTCCTGATGCGCGGCAACTGCGCCTAAGCGATCCTCATCGACCCAAGCGGCAGGGCCGGATCATTGCCGTTTGATATAAAAATTTGCGGAGTCACCCGAAAGGGCGGCTCCGCGTTTTTTAGCGCAGCACGACGCTGCGGCAGCCCGGCACTGCGGCAGCCCGGCACTGCGGCAGCCCGGCACTGCGGCAGCCCGGCACTGCGGTGCCGGGCTGCGCTCACGCGGTTATTGAACGCGGAGGAG
>JAVXNW010000139.1:0-5240 GCA_036645575.1 Clostridia bacterium
AAAGGGGGCGAGTAGCCCACCTTTCGCGTTCAATCACCGCGTGAGCGCAGCCCGGCACCGCAGTGCCGGGCTGGCGAGTAGCCCACCTTTCGCGTTCAATAACCCGCGTGAGCTGCGCGCGACGCCGCAGCGTCGCGCGCAGCTCGGCACCGCAGTGCCGGGCTATGCCGTGATCACGGTGCCGGTCGTTCCCGCAATGCCCTCGCGGGCTTTCTCCAAAAGCGTGATCAGCGCCGATCGGCCGGGCTTGCTCTCGGCAAACTCAATCGCCGCGCGCACCTTTGGCAGCATCGAACCGGGCGCAAACTGCCCTTCTTCACAGTACTTCTTCGCCTCGTCCGTCGTCATTCGGTCAAGCCACTGCTGATCCGCCTTTCCAAAATTCACCGCTACTTTCTCAACCGCCGTCAAAATGATCAACAGCTCCGCGTCCAGCATCTCCGCCATCCTGCACGACGCGAAATCCTTGTCGATCACCGCGCCTACGCCCTTTAAATGGTGACCCTGCGCAATGACCGGTATGCCGCCGCCGCCGGCCGCAATCACAATCTGACCTGCCGCCAGCAGGTCCTTGATCGTATCAATCTCTACAATCTCAACAGGCCTAGGCGACGCAACCACGCGCCGATACCCGCGCCCCGCGTCCTCTACCACCGTGTAGCCCTTCTCCCGCACCAGCTTGTCGGCCTCTTCCTTCGTCATGAAGTGGCCGATTGGCTTCGTCGGGTGCGCAAACGCTTGATCCTCGGGATCGACCCGCACCTGCGTCAGCACCGTCGAGACCGGCTTATGGATGCCGCGGTCCAGCAATTCTTCCCTTAGCGCGTTCTGCAAGTCGTACCCGATGTACCCCTGACTCATCGCTACGCACACCGACAACGGCGCCAGCGGCTGATCGTGCGCGCGGCTGAACTCCGCCATCGCGTTTTGTATCATGCCTACCTGCGGCCCGTTCCCGTGCGACAGGATCACCTGATGCCCCTCCGCCACCAATTCCGCAATCACCTTCGCCGTG
The DNA here is from genome assembly GCA_036645575.1 of Clostridia bacterium. GTDB lineage: Bacteria > Bacillota > Clostridia > Christensenellales > Aristaeellaceae > JAVXNW01. The sequence continues at coordinate 1,016 of JAVXNW010000139.1, forward strand.
CGCTTTACCGCAATCATCTGCTCCGGAAGGTTGCTGCCCAGCGCGTTGCCGCCCAGCGCGATCACAATCTTCTTGCCCATGGGATTCACCCGCTCTTTCCTCATAATCAATTGGGCGCGGACACACCCTAATCTGCGTCCGCGCCCTGAACCCCTTACGCCCCGAACCGGCGCGGCGTGCCCTTGTCGTCAAGCGCCTTTAGCGTCGCCGCCGGATCTTTGCACTTGGCCAGAAAGATCATCGCCGCAATGATGTACGGCTTAAACGAGGCCTCGCGGTACAGCGGCGTCCGGTAGCGGTCAAATACGCTCTCCGCCACTTCGCCTTCCTCGCAGCTCACGCCCGAGATGTCCGCCGGCAGGCAGTGCAGGTACAGCGCCGCGCCGTCCTTCGTCGTCTGCATCAGCTCTTCCGTGCACGTCCAGTCCTTGTGCGCTGCGTTCTGCCCAAGCAGCTCCTTCTCAAGCGCCTTGATCCCCGCCATGTCGCCCGCGCCGTACAATTCCGTGCGCTGCTCCATTGCCGCAAACGGCGCCCAGCTCTTCGGATACACGATGTCCGCGTCCTTGAACGCCTCCGCCATCGAGTTGACCCGCGTGAAGCTGCCGCCCGACGCCTCCGCGTTCTTGCGCGCGACTTCCTCTACCTCCGGCATGACCTCATACCCTTCGGGATGCGCCAGCACCACGTCCATGCCGAACCGCGTCATGAGCCCGATCACGCCCTGCGGAACCGACAGCGGCTTTCCGTAGCTGGGCGAATACGCCCACGTCATCGCGACCTTTTTCCCCTTTAGGTTCTCTATGCCGCCAAAGTGCTCGATCAGGTGCGCCGTGTCCGCCATTACCTGCGTCGGGTGGTCGATGTCGCACTGCAAATTGACCAGCGTCGGCTTCTGCTCCAGCACCCCGTCCTTGTTGCCCTGCGTGACCGAGTCTACCACCGTGTGCATGTACGTGTTGCCCTTGCCGATGTACATGTCGTCCCGGATGCCGATCACGTCCGCCATGAACGAGATCATGTTCGCGGTCTCCCGCACCGTCTCCCCATGCGCGACTTGGCTCTTGCCCTCGTCCAAGTCCTGCACCTCAAGCCCCAGCAAATTGCACGCCGACGCAAACGAGAACCGCGTGCGCGTCGAGTTGTCGCGGAACAGCGAGATGCCCAGTCCGCTATCAAAGATCTTCGCCGACACGCCGCGCTCTCTCAGGTCGCGCAGCGCGTCCGCCACCGCAAAGACGGCCTTCAGCTCATCGTCGCTCTTTTCCCACGTCAGGAAAAAATCGCCGTTGTACATGTTTTTTACGTCAAGCGCCGACAGTTTTGCCAGCAATTCATTCATCTTGCTCATTTTTATCTCCTCATTCCATTTCTCATTACTTGCAGTACAGCGTCGGCATGGCCGCATACACGGCCGCACACTTGACCAGATCGTCTTTCCAGGTCTTCTCATTGGGCGCGTGCGCCTGCGCTTCCTTGCCCGGGCCAAACCCGATGCACGGGATGCCGTAGCGACCCATGATCGACACGCCGTTGGTCGAGAAGGTCCACTTGTCCACGCGCGCCTTGCCATACAGTCCCTCGTACGCCTCGACCATCGCCTGCGTCGCGGGGTGCGATTCCGGGATCACCCAAGTCGGGAAATAGCAGTCCGTCGGATAGCTGAGCCCGGTCCACGAGGGGCGATCGTACTTGTACATGGTGACCTCAGCCCCATATTTTTGGCAGGACGGCAGATTGCGCACTTCTTCAAGCGCCATTTCATACGTCTCGCCATTCGTCAGCCGCCGGTCCAGCGACACCGCGCAGCTATCCGCCACCGCGCAGCGCGACGGCGACGTGAAGAAGATCTCAGACGTGGTGATCGTGCCCTTGCCCAAGAAGGCGTCCACGTGCAGCTTGTCGTTGAGCGCGCGCACCTCTTGCAGGATGTCCGCCATCTTATAGATCGCGTTGTCGCCGCGCTCCGGCGCCGAGCCATGGCACGAAATGCCCTTGACGTCCACGCGAATCTCCATGCGACCGCGCTGACCACGGTAGATCCCGCCGTCCGTCGGCTCCGTGATCACCACAAATTCCGGCCGCACCTTGTCCTCGTTGACGATGTACTGCCAGCACAGCCCGTCGCAGTCTTCCTCCTGCACCGTGCCCGTCACCAGCACCTGGTACCGATCGGTGAGCAGCCCCAGGTCCTTCATGATCTTCGCGCCGTACACGGCCGAAACGATGCCGCCCATCTGGTCGGACGTGCCGCGTCCGCCAATCTCGCTCTCCGTCTCATACCCCTCATACGGGTCGAACGTCCAGTTCGCGCGGTTGCCAATGCCCACCGTGTCGATGTGCGCGTCGTAGCCGATCAGCGTCTTGCCCGTGCCCATGTACCCGAGCACGTTGCCCATGGGGTCGATCGTCACCTTGTCAAAGCCGACCGCGGTCATCTCCTGCGCAATGCGCCGGATGTGCCCTTCTTCGCCGGCGCTCTCGCCCGGAATCGCCACCAAGTCGCGCAGGAACCTGGTCATAGCCGCGCGATAGCCCTGCGCCGCCTCGTTGATCTTCGTAAAATCCATCCTATTTATCCTCCTCTATCCGCTCTATTTTTTATTCACAGGACGGGTATGCGCCGTCCCAAACGATGCGTTGATAGTTTTCCGGGTCGGTATTTCCCTCAGTCGAGAACAGCAGCACCTGCGAATCCTCGCCCAGTGCCAGCGCCTTGCGCAGATCCGCGTAGGCGTCGTCCTGCATGATTGCCGCGATTACGCCCGCGCCCACCGCGCCCGACTCGCCCGAGATCACGCGCTCGTCGCCGCGCTTGGGCGCGCCCAGCAGGCGCATCCCCTTGGCCGACACCCAGTCCGGGCAGGACAGGAAGGCAAACGCGTGGTTTTTGAGGATGTCCCACGAGATCGTGTTGGGTTCGCCGCACGCGAGCCCCGCCATGATGGTCTGCAGGTCGCCTTCGACGATTCGGGGAGCGCCGTCACACGCGAGCGCGCCCTGATACAGGCAGTCCGCCGCCTCCGCCTCGACCACGATCACCTTGGGCGGATTGTCCGGGAAGCAATTGGCAAAATACCCTTGCACCGCGCCCGCCAGCGATCCGACCCCCGCCTGAATGAAGATGTGCGTCGGGCGCTTGCCCAGCTGCTCGGCCGCCTCGGCCGCCATGGTGCCATAGCCCTGCATGATCCACGCGGGGATCTCCTCATAGCCGTCCCACGCCGTGTCCTGAACCACCACGCCGCGCGGCGTCATTTCCGCTTCCTTGGCCGCCATGCGCACGCACTCGTCGTAGTTGACTTCCTCGATCGTGACCGTCGCGCCTTCGCACGCGATGTTGTCGTAGCGGATCTGCACGCTGCCCTTGGGCATGTGCACGACCGCCTTCTGACCCAGCTTATTGGCCGCCCACGCAACGCCGCGTCCGTGGTTTCCGTCGGTCGCGGTAAAGAAGGTGGCCTGACCAAATTCCTTGAGCAACTTGTCGCTCGTGAGGTAATGATAATCCACTTGGGAGACGTCCCGACCAAGTTGATCCGCGATATAGCGCGCCATCGCAAACGAGCCGCCCAGCACCTTGAAGGCGTTTAGCCCAAAGCGATAGCTCTCATCTTTGACAAACAGCCCGCCAAGCCCCATCTCCTTGGCCATATGCGAAAGCTCGCGCAGCGGCGTGACGCCGTACTGCGGAAAGCTCGCATGAAAGGCGTGCGCCTTTTCGACATTCGCGAGCGACATCACCGGCAAATGCGCATCCTCCGTCTGAGGCATCCGGTTCAAAACCCACCGAATCTGTTCCATCGCAGTCCACGCTCCCCGTCAAACATATTTTATCCTTGTTTCGTACAGGTGAATTATAGCATGAAAAGCGCGCGCTGTCAATAAACTTTTAGCGCTAAAAAATATTTTTGTTTATTGTTGTGCGGGGCGATTTACCGTGGTATAATAAAAGGAAGAAACGACCCCATAGTAAAGAAACGACCCAATGGAGAGGATGAACCGACATGAATGACGCGACGCGGTCGCTGCTTACGCGGTTGGCCAAGGGGATAGCCCAGCAGTTTGGGGAGCATTGCGAGGTGGTGGTGCACGACATGACGCACCACGACCCGGAGCATACGATCGTGGCAATTGAGAACGGGCAGGTGACCCAGCGCGCGCTGGGCGACGGGCCGTCGCATGTGGTGCTCAAGGCGATGCGCGGGGACGCGGAAAAGCTGAT
>JAVXNW010000140.1:0-5155 GCA_036645575.1 Clostridia bacterium
GTGCGATAGTATCTGTGAAGAACGGCAGCTTTGCGCTGCTGCCCGGTCAGGCGGAAGGCTGCTTCATACCTAAGTTGCTGCTCGGCGCGAGCAAGGGCTCAGCGAACAGTGATATGGCTTTGAAATTCATTGAATACGCGCTGGGTAAAGATAGCCAGAGCACCGATCTATCAGAAGGATTTCAGGTGAACGCGAAGGCGCTGGACGCCGCTCAAGCACGCGGTCGTACCCTCTCCGATGCGATGATGGGTGGCGGATGGTCTCCAAAATGGCCCAATCCGGATCAGCAAAAACAACTGCGCGGCATGATCGAGGCGCTCAAGACGCCCGTGATCCCGGACCTCACGCTGTATCAGATGATCGTGCAAGAGTCAACACCGTTCTTCGAGGGCAAAACCTCTGCCAAACAGGCCGCCGCGAACGTGTGCGCCAAAGCCAATGCGTACCTCTCGGAGTAATGCCGCGCGCCGCCGCGAGGCGCTGATGGGGTATTTGTTCCTGCTGCCCAGCCTGATCGGGGTGTGCCTGCTGCTGGTGTTCCCGATGGCCGACACGGTGCGCAGATCGCTTTTGACGGTGGCGGGCGAGTGGCGGGGGCTTGGAAACTTTCGGATACTGATGGACAACGCCTCGTTTCGGCTGGCGGCGCTGAACACCGTCCGCTTCCTCGTCACCGCCGTGCCGCTTTTGATGATCCTATCGCTGGGGGCCGCGCTGATGGCAAAGCGCGCCCCGGCGTTCTTAAAATCCAGCCTGCTGGTGCCGCTGGCGCTGCCGGTGGCCTCGCTCGCGCTTCTGTGGCGCGCACTGCTTGACGCGCACGGGCTGGTCAACGCGGGGCTGACCGCGATGGGGATGAGCGCCGTGCCCTTCATGGATTCGGGCGCGTCGTTCTGGGTGCTGGTGTTAAGCTACGTCTGGAAGAACATCGGCTACGACATGGTGCTCTTGCTCTCCGCGCTGATGAACGTTCCGGGTTCGCTGTACGAAGCGGCGCAGATCGATGGGGCGAACCGCGTTAAGCAATTCCGCTACATCACGCTGCCGCACCTGTATCCGGCGCTCTTTGTGACGGCGGTGCTGTCGGTCATCAACGCGTTCAAGGTGTTCCGCGAGGCGTACCTGGTGGCGGGCAACTACCCGCACGAAGATATGTATCTATTGCAGCACCTGTTCAACAACTGGTTTTTGCGCCTCGACATCGACAAGCTGTGCGGCGCGGCGACGCTGGTCGCGCTTGCGATGATGGCATTGATTTTGCTGTTCCAGAAGGTCTGGGGGGAGGCGCGCACGTGAAGAATAGGCTTTGGGTTGGATTGTGCGCGCTTGCGTGCCTGCCGATGCTGATGCCGCTCATGCTGCTGCTGACAGGCTCGCTGATGGGGCAGGACGAGGCCATCAAGGCGCTGGGGTCGGTGTTTTCCGGGGCGGATGGGTACGCCCATTGGCCGCTGCTGCCCCAGTATCCCACGCTCAAGGGGCACATCGAGCTGATGCTGGACTCGCCGGAGTTCTTCGCCATGTTCTGGAATTCCGCCTCGTATGCGTTTGTCTCGCTGACCGCGCAGGCGGTGGTCGGCGGCGGCGCGGCCTGGGCGTTCGCGCAGTACCGGTTTCCGATGAAGAAACCGTTGTTTACCGCGTATATCGCGCTGATGCTGATGCCCTTTCAGGTGACGATGGTCGGGCAGTACCTGTCGCTGGACAAGTTCAGCTTGATCGACACGCGCCTCGCGATCATTTTTCCCTTGGCGTTCTCCACGTTCCCGGTATTCATCATGACCAAGTTCTTCGAGGCGGTGCCAAGCAGCATGCTGGAAGCGGCGCGCATCGACGGCGCGGGCGAGTGGCACATATTTTTGCGGGTTGGTCTGCCGCTGGGCGTGCCGGGACTTTTGAGCGCGATGGTGCTGGGGTTTATCGAGGCCTGGGGCATGATCGAGCAGCCCATGACCTTCCTGCGCTCGCAGAATCTGTGGCCGCTGGCGCTGTACCTGCCTCAGATCACCGGTGAGTCGATGGGCAGGGCGCTTTCCGCCTCGGCGATCACGCTGATCCCCCCGCTGCTGGTCTTTCTGTGCGGACAGCGGTACCTGGAGCAGGGCATCGGCACAATGGGCATAAAGGAGTGACGCGTATGAAACGCGAAGGTGAGGCGCGGTCGATTTGGCCGCGCATCCTGGGATATTTTCTGGCGGCCATGGTGCTTTTGACGCTGCTCAGCCGCGCCGCCGATTCGATGATGCTGCCTGTGGTCAAATGCGCGCGGCCGCTGCCCGGAGCGCTTTCGCACAAGGCGATATTGAACGGCGTGATCGAAGCGGAAGAGCAATGGCCGGTCATGGCTGAGCCTGGCATAGCGGTTGCTCGGGTCTATGTTCGTGCGGGTCAGCGCGTGAAGGCCGGTGAGACGCTTTTAAACTACGACGCGGAGGCGATTCAGCGCATGTTGGACGAGAAGCAGACGAAGCTCAAGACGCTTATCTTGCAGGCGCAACTGGACGCGATGCCGGATTCAACACCAGCGCCGACAACAACGCCGAAAGCGACCGCGACGCCGGATACGAATGCGCAGCAGGCGAACAAAGACAAAGCCACGTTGAAACGGCAGATAAGCCGCCTTGAAATCGACAAGGCCCAGCGCGAGGCCGATCGGCTGTCGCAGCTGATGTATGGCGGCGCGACCCTCGCCGCGCCGGTGGACGGCACCGTCAGCGAAGTGCTCGTAAAGCCGGGCGACACCGCCCAAGGCGCGGCGCTCAGGCTCTCGCCCGCGTCGTCCGGGCTGATTGTGCGGGCCGCCGTCACCGAGGAGCAAATGGAGCACCTGAAACCCGGTATGGAGGCGCGCTTCCAGCGATCCGGTGACGCGCGCGCAGGCGAGGGAGTCACCGTGCTCCAGGGGGTAAGCCCCGCGCAGGCCGGTTACGAGGCGAGCTTCAAGCTGCCGGATGGCGCGGGCAGCGTCGGTCAAGCCGTCAACATCACGCTGGCGCAGAATACCGACACCTACGACATGCGCGTGCCGCTGGGCGCCATCGTCGATCAGGGCGGGAACAAGGGCGTGTACCGGATTCGAACCGGCCAAAGCGTGCTGGGCGACATGGAATACGCGGATTTTGTACATGTGACCGTCATTGAAACCGACGCGCAGTATGCGGCCATCAACGCATCGCTCGAAGGGAAGGATCAGGTGATCGTTTCAAGCAGCAAGCCGCTCAGCGCGGGCGATCGCGTCAGGAGTTCATCATGAAGCGGCAATTGGTTGCGGCGCTGCTCGCGCTGATGCTGGTGATTTGCTCCGCCCTGACTGTGTTCACCGTAGCCGATATGGGGCGGGTATGGGGAGATGGCGCTGTCTGTTCCATTGGCGCTCAGAGTTCCCGGGATTTATCGCTGCTTACAGCGCTGTATCCCGATCTCAAATGGACGGCCTATGCGCAGTCCGCGCCGCTTACCCTTGCCGGTGACGAGTTGCCGACGCGCACAGCCGAAGCGGCCATGTTGTCCTTCCTCGGTTCCCCGGGGCGAATCGCCTTCTTTCCGCTGGCATCCGGACGGCTGCCGCTCGATGGGGAGTCCGGCGCGTGCGCGCTGGACAGAAGTACCGCGTTTGAACTGTTTAAAAGCACGAACGTGGAAGGCAATCTGATTCGGCTGGATGGAAAGACGGTAAGCGTGGTGGGCGTGATGGATGTGGATCGCCCGCTCGTTTTGGCCCCGGCGGGGCGGGATACGAAGCTAAACCGCCTTGCGGCGGACGACCGGGACGCGATGCTGCTGCTGGCGTCCGCGCTCAGGGCTCCTATAGACCCCTTTGAATTGAGCGGCGCGGAGCTTTCAACGCTGGCGAGACTTTTGTGTATCATCCCTTGGCTGCTGATCGCCGCGCCCGTTCTGGCTTCGCTTCGGGGGCGCGGAGGCTGGTGGCGGGTTGCCGGGGCGATGTCGCTCTGGGCGCTGGCTTTGGGCGCGGTGCTAGCGATTCTGTGGTGCGTGTCGGTGCGGCTGCTGCCCGCGCGCTGGTCGGATTTTTCGTTCTATGGAGAACAGGCGGCGGCCTTTCGGGCGCGTCCGTTTCGAGCGCCCGATGTGCGCGACGAACTGATCAAATGGGATATGCTGCGCGCGGGAGGGTGGTGCGCGGCGGCCTGCATGGCGCTGTGGATGGAAAGGATGTGGCTGAGATGCGAAAAATCGCACGGATCTTGCTGCTAATGCTGCTGGTTATGCCTTATGCGCATGCTGAAACGCTGCCGCTGGCGGCGAAGCTGGACGCGCACGCCCAATTTGAGCGGTATCCGAGCTACAAGATGGACGAGGCGACCGGCGAATGGTCGGCGCACGGGCTGATCGCCGGGCAGATGGTAAGCGCGGTCGAACAGGGCGATGCCGCCGGTTCCATGGGCGGCGGCGTGTTGGTTCTGTATCCGGGCGTGCGCGGCAACCGCGACCTGTCGCTGATGGAGCCGGTGCTGTATGTGTGCCTGCTCAGGAACAGCCCCATCAAGGCGGACGCGCTGTCCATCGCCACCGGCGGCGTGCGCTACGACTTTGTGGGCGTGGCGGAGGAAACCAAGATTGGCGAGCGCAAGTGCGAGCGGTTCGCGCTGCCGCTTTCGCAGGATGGTCTGGCGCTCCTTCGGAGCTTCGCAAATGAAGGCGGCGAGGTGCGCGTTTATGGAGAGACGAAGGTGTTTCGCACCGCTATCCACGAAGCGGAGAAATACAAAAGCAGCAAGCTCCGCGTGGAGGCGATGTCGGTTCAGTCGGTGCGCGACTTCCTCACGCTGTGGCCGGAGACTTTCGCGCTGTGGGATCTGGGCGCGGCTTACTGGGAGAAGGACAGGCCGAAGATGGCGGCTGTGACGCTCGAGGAGGGCGGATACGCGGAGGAGCTGCCGGTGTTGGAGCCTGTGACACAATGCCTTAATGCGCAGAAGGGCGCGGCGGTCAAGGCATATCAGCAAATGCTCAAGGACAAGGCGTTCTTCACCGCCAAGCCGGACGCGAAATACGGCAAAGCGACCCGCGCTTCGACCAAGCAGGCGCAGCAGTATTACGGCCTGCTCCCCACCGGCATGGCCGACCGAGCATTGATTGAGATGCTAAACGGCGCATCACGACCCGCCGCCACCCCCGCGTTGCCGGTGAC
>JAVXNW010000141.1:0-5075 GCA_036645575.1 Clostridia bacterium
CGACCGTATTCGGGCTATCTCGCGGTTTTTTTCGCCTCCTTGCACCTCGTCCCAACCTATAGGGCGCTATGCGAGAATGCCACAGCAAGGGCGTACAGCTCGAGGGGGTGGTGTGGAGGGGGGCGAGAAGCCCCTCCTCCGCGTTCAATCACCGCGTGAGCGCAGCACGGCACCGCAGTGCCGGGCTGCCTTGACGACATCCTTGCTCACGCAAGGGTTGGGACGAGGTGCGAGAATGCCACAGCGTGGGCGTACAGCTCGAGGGGATAGTGTGAAAGGGGGCGAGCAGCCCACCTTTCGCGTTCAATAACCGCGTGAGCGTAGCACGACGCCGCAGCGTCGTGCGCAGCTCGGCACCGCAGTGCCGCGCTCACATAACGCCGCGCACCTTGCCCAATTTGGTCGCCTCGACCAGGCACAGGTAGGTTGCGGCCGTGTCGTAGCGCGCGTCGTGCAACTGCCCGCCACCGCCAAACCAGGCCTCGGATTTCTCCGCGATCAGTTCGTCGGAAATTTCAAAGTACGTCACCAGCTCCGAAAGCTTGGGCGGCTTCGGACGACCGGTATTCACCTTGCGCTTGAGCGCGGTGTCGCCGGTGAAGTAGTTCATCGTGCAAAATGTGTTGAGGCGCTTGAGCTTGTACCCCGCTCGCTCAAACTCGACCCGGATGTAGCGGTCGTCCGCCGCGACGTTGTGCCCCACCAGCGTGTCGCACGCCGAGAAATCGGCGAATATCTCCTCCGCTCGATCCTCAAACCGCTCGCCACCCGACAGCTGGTTCAAATCCTCAATGCTCATGCCGTGCACCTCTTGCGCGCCCTCGCTCATCTCATCCACCGCGAAAAACATGTTTTTTCCCGTGACGTTTTCGCCGTCCGCCATGAGGTAGGACAGCTGGCAAATCTGCCCCGGCGTCAGATCGGTCGCTTCGGTATCAAATATAATCAGTTTCATGGATGTTTCGCGCCCCTTCTCTTCGCATTTTAGCTACATTATACCATAAGTTGGCCTTATGCGCGAATCTTCTCTTGACAGAGCGGTGCCGTAAATGTAAAATAAGTCTGATAGCCACGTCGCTTAGCGGTCTTGAGGATAAGAAGCGATCCTTTCAGACGATGTGTTTGTATATACGGCCGGGCGACCGGTTTATTCGATTGATTATGAGGAAAGGGGGAACCTGTCCATTGTCGCCATTTATTGTCATTTTAATTGCGCTGGTCGCGCTGGTTGTCGGCGCTAGCGCGGGCTTTCTATATCGCCAGAAGGTCATGGAACAGAAGATCGGACGGACTGAAAGTTTTGCCAAGGAGCTGCTGGACGAGGCTACGCGCAAGGCTGAAGAGCAAAAGAAGGAAAAACTGCTCGAGGTCAAGGAAGAGATCATTCGCCTGAAATCGGAACTGGACAAGGAGATCAAGGACCGCAGAAGCGAAGTTACCCGCCTAGAGCGCCGCGTCGGGCAACGGGAAGAGACGCTTGACAAAAAGCTCGACAACCTCGAGACCCGCGAAGAGAACCTCAACCAGAAGTTCAAAGAGGCGGAGCGCCTCGAGGCCGAAGCCGCGCACCTCAAAGACGCGCAGCAGGAAGAGCTCGAACGCATCAGCAACATGACCCTTGAAGAGGCGCGCCAGATTCTGGTCAACCGCATTCAGAAAGACGCCTACCACGATGCCGCCGCCATGGTGCGCGACATCGAACAAAAGGCCAAGGAAGAGGCCGACAAGAAGGCTCGCAATTTGATCGCGCTCGCGATTCAGAAGTGCGCCGCCGACCACGTCGCCGAGACCACGGTCTCCGTCGTATCGCTGCCCAACGACGATATGAAGGGCCGCATCATCGGCCGCGAGGGCCGCAACATCCGCACCCTTGAGGTCGCGACCGGCGTCGATCTCATCATCGACGATACGCCCGAGGCGGTCATCATCTCCGGCTTTGATCCGGTCAGGCGCGAAGTCGCGCGCATCGCCCTTGAAAAGCTCATCACCGACGGGCGCATCCACCCCGCGCGCATCGAAGAGATGGTTGAAAAGGCCAAGAAGGAAGTCGAGAACCAGATCCGCGAGGCGGGCGAGCAGGCGATCTTCGAGACCAACCTGCACTCGATCCACCCCGAACTGGTTAAGCTCCTGGGCCGACTCAAGTACCGGACAAGCTACGGCCAGAACGTGCTCAAGCACTCCCTTGAGGTGAGCCACTTGGCCGGCGTCATGGCGGCGGAACTGGGCGCGGACGCGCAGCTCGCCAAGCGCGCAGGCCTGCTCCACGACATCGGCAAGGCCATCGACCACGAGGTCGAGGGCACCCATGTGACGATCGGCGCGGATTTGGCCAAGAAGTTCCACGAGTCGGACGCGGTGATCAACGCCATCATGGCCCACCACAACGACGTAGAGCCCGCGACGGTCGAGGCCGTCCTCGTACAGGCCGCCGACGCAATCTCGGCCGCACGCCCCGGCGCGCGCCGCGAGTCGCTCGAGAATTACATCAAGCGCCTCGAAAAGCTCGAGGAGATCGCCAACTCGTTTGACGGAGTGGAAAAGAGCTTCGCAATCCAGTCCGGCCGCGAGGTGCGCATCATCGTCAAGCCCGAGGATGTCAACGACGCGGGCACGCTGGTGCTCGCCAAGGAGATCGTCAAGCGCATCGAGCACGAGATGGAATACCCGGGTCAGATAAAGGTCAACGTGATCCGCGAAACCCGCGCGATCGACTTCGCCAAGTAGACGAAAAGCCCCGCTTCCCTCGAATCGAGGGCGGCGGGGTTCTTTGTCGCAAAGCGCGATTTAAGGCGAAATGGCGCGGGACATATGCGCAAAAAAGCCGCTCCGTCTCGGGCGCGGCGCAAGGCTATGCCGGGGGCAGGCGGCGCATGAAGTCCTTTAACTTGTCAAACGTCTCTTGGCTGATCACGTGCTCGATGCGGCAGGCGTCATCCGATGCGACCTGCTCGTCCACGCCCAGCGCGACAAGCGCCCGCGTCAGCGTCATGTGCCGGTCGTACACCTGCTCGGCCAGCGCGCGCCCCGCGTCGGTGAGCAGCAGGTGCCCGCCCTCGTCCACGCTCACAAGCAGCGCCGCGCGCAGCGCGCTCATCGCGACGCTCACGCTGGGCTTGGAGAACTCCAAGTAATTCGCCACGTCGATGGAGCGCACCACCGGCTGTTGGGTCGATAGGACATAGATGGCCTCCAGGTAATTTTCGCGCGATTCCTGAACCTTCATCCGAATCCCTCCTGATAACCATTCCATGGGCGTAAATATAGATGCCTTAGGCGTTGCCCTGCCGGTTGCCGAACAGGCGACGCAGGTGCGAGCGCGGCTTGCTGCGGTCGCGGATGACCTCCGCCGATAGGTAGGCGGTCTGGTATTGGCGGTTCGCCGGGCGCTGTCGCGTCGCAATGCCGAAATACAACACCGCCTTTTCCAGTTCCCCAAGCCGGAGCAGCACCGCGCCAAACAGGTAATTCCACTCGGCCGAACGCGTCGCAATGCGCATCAGCGCCTGTCGCGCGGCCGACAGCTGCCCAAGGCCCAGCAGCTTGCGCACGTCCTCGAGCTGGTCGCTCTCGGGCGTGGCCTCATTGAGCGTATCGGTGTGCGCGGCAAGGCGCAGCGCCTCGTCAAAGGCCAGGTTGATTTCCACCATCTTCCGCTCGGCCCACATTCGTTCGGGGCCGTCCGGGAAGCGGTCGGGGTGCCAGCGACGCGCCAACTCGCGGTGTGCGCGCCGAATCTCGCTTACGGAAGCGTTTTTGTTGAGGCCCAGTAGCTCGTGGGCTGTTGGCACGCACGGCACCTCCTTGTGCAATTTTTACAAGAATAGTATACACGTAAAACGGTTGCTTGTCTACACTACTGCGTAAAATGTAGCCTGTCGGGCAACCCGCCGCCGAGATGTTTCAAGAATGTGACAAAACGGAGGGAATTGTAATCTGTATTCCCCCGTATTGCTATTTACAAATCGAGTTAATTTAGGTACAATATATGCTGGATGTAATGAATTTATACGCGCGCATAAACTGAACGGTGCGAGACGGAGTACAATTGATGCATAGACAGAAGCTCGTAAGCAAACCTGCGACCCGCAAGCGGCGACGCAAAATAAGCCGCAACACGTGGGCGGTTATTCGCTGGCTTGTTTTCTGCTTTCCGGCAGGCCTTTTGATGATGTGGAGCGACCGGTGCCGCTGGTCGCGCATGGCAAAATGCACCGTCTCTACGATGGTCGCGGCGTTCGTCGCGCTGGTGATCATCCCGCAGACGTTGCCGCCCGAGCGCCCCAAGGGGGGCGTGGAGATCGTAAGTCAGATGCCCGTCGCCGAGGCGCTGGGCCCCAAGCCGTCCGTCGGCCCCGAGGGCGCCTACGAGGTCTACCTGCCCGACTACGTCAACCCCACCACGATGATCATCGAGCCGACGCCCTCGCCCACGCCGGTCTACGTCTATTGCAACAATGGCGGCAAGAAGTACCACGTGAAAAAGTGCCGCTACGTCAAAAAAGGCACCGGCCGCGTGACGCTCAGCCAGGCCATCGCCGCCGGCTACACCCGCTGCCCCGAGTGCGACGCGCCCGTAGAATAACCCCGCAGCCGCAGCCGCAGTTGCCCCGCAGCCGCCCCGCAGCCGCAGTTACCCCGCAGCCGCAGTTGTCCCCGATTTGTACCCTTGCCGTCTGCTCGCGCGGACGGCTGTTTTTTCGCGCGGGGGATTGACTTTTGCCCAAAATCGTGTCATAATGACAAAGTGCGTTTTCTTCGCTCGCCCCCATCGCCGCCCGATAAAACCGCCGACGCGCTTGAATCGTTTGTCAAAGCGCCATTTTCCATCCATCCCCGTAGCGCAGCCGGATAGCGCGTCCGCCTCCGAGGATACCTACAGCGTTCGCTTTGCCGGTTCGCCCCGGCGCCAAGTTTCATATGTTCCCGTAGCTCAGCCGGATAGAGTGTTTGGCTACGAACCAAAAGGTCGTGGGTTCGAATCCCGCCGGGAACGCCACAACTCAACCCAACAGTTGATAGAACAAGATCCGTCATAAAAATGACGGATCTTGTTCTATATTCGGGCAAAACAC
>JAVXNW010000142.1:0-5069 GCA_036645575.1 Clostridia bacterium
GTTTTTGTCGCGCGACAAGGCGGATGAGGCGGAGGAAGGCGAGGCTGCGACGAAGCCCGCGCGCAAGCGCTTTTCGCTGTTCTCCGCGCCGATGGCTTCGGAGGATGAGGACGACGAGGACGACGACATCGCGCCCAGCGGCGGCGGCATCAAGCTATTTGGCCGAAGCCGCGCGCGCGACGAGGACGAATACGACGACGAATACGACGAGGACGACGAGGACGACGAAGCCGCGCAAACAGGCGACGCGTCGGTTGGCTATGGGTTGACCCAGCAGCTGGCGCAGGCGATCGACGAAGGCACGCCCAGCCGCCGCGCCCGCCGCGCCGCCCCGCCCGAGGCGCCCGTCGAAATCCCCTCGCGCAAACGCCACGCGACGCGCAAGCCTGCGGTTGTGATGGTCGATGAGGACGAAGAAGAAGAAGTAGCGCCGCGCCGCAGCGCCCGCAGGGACGAAGTGCCGGAAGTAGACGAAGCGCCCTATCGCCGCGCGCGTAAAGACGAAGTGCCGGAAGAGGACGCTTCCCCCTATCGCCGCGCGCGCAAAGACGAAGTGCCCGAAGAGGACGCTTCCCCCTATCGCCGCAGCGCCCGCAGGGACGAAGACGATGACGAGGGCGACGAGGGCGATAGGGCCCGCCATCATTGGCTGGGACGCGATCGCAAGCCGCCCGTTCGCCTGATGGACGAAGACGACGAGGACGAGGCGTTCCGGGTGCCCGCGCGCGACATGACGGACGAGCCGACGCGTGCCTTCCGGCCGGTGGATCGCCCGAGCGCGAAGGCGGACGAGCAGTTGACGCGCCGCTTCCAAGCGGTCAAGCGCACGCGCCCCGTGCAGGACGATCCGGACGATCTGGATGACGCGGACTACGCGGATTACGAGGAAGACGAAGACGACGCGGACATCATGCCGGTGCGCCGCTATGGCGGTCGCCGCCGTGGCACGATGCGCGTCTATGGCGATGACGAATCGCGCGATGACGACGAAGACGAGGAAGACAGCGTCTACGACGAGGACGAGGACGAATACGACTACGACGAGGAAGCGCCCGGGATTGGCAAGCGCGTGCTGCACTTCTTGCGCGGGCTGCTGGTGGTGCTGCTGCTGGTGTTGCTCGCGGTGATCGCGTTTCGCCAGCTAGAGGCAAACGGAAACCTGTCGCTTGACGGACTGCGCACGAGCGTGGGGCGGATCGTCAATCTGGACGGCCTGTTCCCGCCCCCGCAGGCCAAGTCGGCTTTAGCGCCGCTACTGACGCCCACCCAATCGGCGCTGCCTACGCAGACGGATATGCCTGCGCAGACAGGCGCGCTTTCCGCCATGGGCGATGCGGCGGAGACCGGTCTTCCGACGTCCGCGCCGGCTGCCGGCATCGGCATTGCGCTGCCCGATCCCTCTTCCAATCCCGCACCCACCCAAATACCCACCGAAATGCCCGCCGAAGCGCCCACGACCCAAGCGCCCACTGCGGCGCCTTCTCCCGAGGCATCGGCCAGCGCCGAATTTGTAAACCTTGGCGACTGAGCCCGGCATTTCCCTCCCATAGCCGCTCAAAGGGCGCGTTTGGTGGCCCGCATAGGCGGAGCCGCCGGGCGCGTTCCTTTTTGGACTGTACCGCGCAGGATTTTCCCGAGGAGGCATCCATGAAGAAAAAAGCAAAGGCCAGAATCATCGCAAGGGGGCCGGTGCGCACGATGATTGTGATCGGGGCGCTGGTGCTGGCAGGCGTTGCGCTGGGGCTACTGATCTGGAACACGCAGCGCGCGCGGATCGGGGCGTTGGCGGTGTCGGAAGTTGCGGCGCAGTCAACGCCGCCGGCAGCCGCTGCGGCCGCCATCCCGGCGCCTGTTTCCACGCCCGCGCCCGTGCCCGTTCCGCCCGTTTCCGTTCCGCCCGATCTTTCGGCGACCGCCGCGCCCGGCGCGCAGCCGGGGCGCGAAAAGCTCGCGCTGCGCTATCGCGTGTACGAGAACGGGAAGCAGGTCAAGGACTATCGCCGAAGCGAGATGATCGACTTCTCGCCCGACGCGCCCTATGCGGCCGTGCCCGGCGTGCTCACGTTCCGGGGCGGGGCGATGCGCGCAAACGCCGGGTATGGCGCGCTTGCCGAGGCGCCCAAGAAGCTGGAGGTTCTGTGGAAAGTGCGCGTGGGGCACATCGACGAGTGGGGCGGCGTGGGCTGGACAGGTCAGCCGTCGCTGGTCGAGTGGCCGGAAAATGTGCGCAAAGTGATGAACATCACGCCGGCGAAGCGCGAAAAGGACGGCCTCGTCGAGGTGATTTACGCGGCGCTCGACGGAAAGATCCGCTTTCTCGACCTGGCGGACGGCGAGGAGACCCGCCCCAGCATCGACATCGGCGCGCCGATCAAGGGCAGCGTATCGGTCGATCCGCGCGGGTATCCGCTCCTGTATTGCGGGCAGGGCATCCCGACGGTCGGCGGAAAGCAGGTCAAGATCGGCATGCGCATCTTCAGCCTGATCGATCAGAAAGTGCTGCTGTTTTTAAACGGCAAGGATGAAAAGCGCACGCGCAACTGGTACGCCTTTGACGCGTCCCCGCTGGTGGACGCCCGAACCGACACGCTTTTGCAGGTGGGCGAGAACGGGCTTGTGTACGCGATCAAGCTGAATACCCAGTTTGATCAGGCGGCGGGCACGCTCGCCATTGCACCCGAAGTCACGCAGTACGCCTACAAGTCGGCGATCACCAAGCGCCCCGGCATGGAGAACTCGCTGGCGGTCTACCACAATCGCGGCTATTTCTGCGACAATTCCGGCCTGCTCACCTGCCTGGACATGAACACGCTCACGCCCATCTGGGCGTTTAACGTGGGCGACGACACCGACGCGACCTGCGCGCTTGAGCAGACCGACGCGGGCGTATTTCTCTACACCGGCAACGAGCGCGACCTGCGCAAGGGCGTAGGCAACATCGAGATGCGCTGCCTTGACGCGCTGACCGGCCAGGAGAAGTGGATGCACCAGGTGGGCGTCACCAACAAGACGCAGGGCGGCGCGTTTGCCTCCCCGGTGCTGGGTCAGCAAAACCTGCGCGACTACGTGTATTTCAACATCGCCAAGACGAGCAAGGGCGGAACGCTCTACGCCTTTGACAAACTGACGGGCGAGTCCGCATGGACGCTTCAGCTGGGTCAGTACAGTTGGTCGACGCCGGTGTGCGTCTATGACAAGGCGGGAGACGGCTATCTGGTCGTCGGCGACAGCGGCGGGCGACTGCGGCTGGTGGACGGGCGGACGGGCACGGTGATCGACGAGATCAGTCTGGGCAGCAATATAGAAGGCTCGCCTGCCGCGTTTGACGACATGGTGGTCGTCGGAACGCGCGGCGGCCGGATTTATGGGGTGAAGATCACATGAGGTATGTCATTGCGCTTGACCAGGGGACGACCAGCTCGCGCGCGGTGCTGTTTGACGAAAACGGGCGGGAGCATGCCAGTTGCGGAATTGAGTTCGGCCAGATCTACCCAAAGCCGGGCTGGGTGGAGCACGACCCGGCGGTCATCCTATCCACGCAGATCGACGCGCTCAAGGGGCTTGTCGAGAAGACGCGCGTGGACCTTTCAAACGTCGCGGCGATCGGCATCACCAACCAGCGCGAGACCACGCTCGTGTGGGATCGCCTGAGCGGAAAGCCCATCTACAACGCGATCGTGTGGCAGTGCCGGCGCACCGCGCCGCTGATTGAGCAGCTCAAGTCGGACGGGCTGTCAAACGTGATTCGCGACAAGACCGGCCTGATCCCGGACGCGTACTTCTCGGGCACCAAGCTGCAATGGATCTTGGCGCACGTGGAGGGCGCGCAGGCGCGCGCGGAGAAGGGCGAATTGTGCTTTGGCACGGTGGACAGCTTCCTTGCCTACAACCTGACGAGCGAGCGCGTGCACGTGACCGACGCGACCAACGCCGCGCGCACGATGCTGTTCAACCTGCGCGAGCAGAAGTGGGACGAGATGCTCCTGCGCACGCTCAATATCCCAGAAGCGATGCTCCCGCAGGTGGTGGACTCCTCCCATGTGGTGGGGATGCTCAAAAAAGAGATCCTCGGGCGCGAGATCCCGATTGCGGCGCTGGCGGGCGACCAGCACGCGGCGCTGTTCGGGCAGGGCTGTCTGGGCAGCGGCATGGTCAAAAACACGTATGGCACCGGGTGCTTTTTGCTGATGAACACGGGAACCACGCCGGTCAAGTCGCAAAACAACCTGCTGACGACGCTGGCCTGGCGCATTGACGGGAAGCCGACCTACGCGCTGGAGGGCAGCGTGTTCATCGGGGGCGCGGTGGTGCAGTGGCTGCGCGACGAAATGAAGTTGATTGCGACGGCGGCGGAGTCGGAGCAGGTGGCGCAGAGCATCTCGGGCAGCGGCGGCGTCTACGTCGTGCCCGCGTTCACCGGCCTTGGCGCGCCGCACTGGGACATGTACGCGCGCGGCACCATTGTGGGGCTGACGCGCGGCACCGGGCGCGCGCACGTGGTGCGCGCGGCGCTTGAGTCGATCGCGTTTCAGACGCGCGACGTGCTGGAGGCGATGTCGCGCGACAGCGGACTCAAGCCGGGCGCGCTGCGCGTGGACGGCGGCGCGTCAAACAACAACTTCCTCATGCAGTTCCAGTCCGACATAAGCGGCCTCGCGGTGGTGCGCCCGGTCGTGACCGAGACGACCGCGATGGGCGTTGCCATGCTGGCGGGCCGCGCGGTCGGCCTGTGGAGCGACAAGCGCCTGAGCGAACTGTGGATGAGCGCCTGCACCTTCGTGCCCGCCATGCCCACCCAGACCCGCGCCAAGCTGCTCGAAGGCTGGCAGCAAGCCGTGGGCCGCGCCAAGGGCTGGATCAAGGAGGACGAAAAGGGATAGGACGGAGCAGGTTCGCCGCGTGAGCGTAGCCCGGCACTGCGGTGCCGAGCTGCGCTCACGCGGGTTATTGAACGCGAAAGGTGGGCTACTCGCCCGCCCGGCACTGCGGTGTCGTGCTGCGCTCACGCGGTGATTGAACGCGGAGGAGGGGCTGCTCGCCCCCCTCCACACCACCCCCTCGAGCTGTAC
>JAVXNW010000143.1:0-5061 GCA_036645575.1 Clostridia bacterium
CCGATGGGCGAGTAAACCGTCCGGCGAAGCCGCAGGAATGCTCGCAGCGCTAGAACGCTCATAAGTAACTCAAGAGACAGCCCGACCGAACTCGGGCTGTCTCGCGTTATTTCTCGCGTTATTTCTCGCGTTATTTCTCGCGTTATTTCTCGCGTCCTTCCCCTCGTTCTCCCCCTCGTTCTCCCCTCGTCCCAATTACTCGCTCCGCGCAGCGAATGCGGTCTTGGATTCGCTTCCGGCCATCATCAGCAAATACTCGATTGAGTCAGCGAGCGCGATGAAGCTGGCTTCAATGATATTGCTGGAAACGCCGACGGTTGCCCAGACGTTTTTTCCGTCGGTCGATTCGATCTGGACGCGCACGGAGGACGCGGTGCCGCTTCCGGAGACGACGCGCACCTTGAAATCCTTGAGGCGCATTCCGGAAAGGCAGGGGTAGAAGCGGGTCAATGCCTTACGAAGCGCGAGGTCCAGCGCGTTGACGGGGCCGTCGCCCTCGTCCGCGGTGATCTCCACCTGTCCGTCCACCGCCACCTTCACATACGCCTGCGCGTTCAGTCGGTCTTCCGGCTTGCGCGAAAACACATGGAAGTCGAGCACGTCAAAAAAGACCGGGCGCTCGCCCAGTGCGCCGAGCACGCGCAGCGTCAGCGATCCATCTGCGCCCTCAAACGAGTAGCCCGCGCTTTCCAGCGCCTTGAGCATCTCCATGATCTCGCGCGTCTTGGCGCTATCCTTTGTGAGCGACGGCGCGAGCGCGCTCAGCCGCGTCATCAGCGCGCCGCGCCCCGCCATTTCGCTCACCAGATACCGCCGATGATTGCCCACCGATTCGGGCGATATGTGCTCATACGCGTGCGCATCTTTGAGCATGCCGTCGATGTGCATGCCCCCCTTATGCGCGAACGCGGAGCGCCCGACATAGGGGCTGCGCGCGCTCATCGACAGGTTTGCGATGTCGCTGATCAGAAGGGCGGTGTCCGTGAGCTGCTTGAGCGGCTCCGCGCCAAGGCACGCCCGGTGCATCTTGAGCGCGATATTGGGAATGATCTCGCACAGGTTGGCGTTGCCGCAGCGCTCGCCGTATCCGTTGATCGTGCCCTGCACCTGACACGCGCCGCTTGCAACTGCCGCCATTGTGCACGCGGTCGCAAGCCCCGCGTCGTTATGGCAATGGATCGCGATCGGCACGCGCACTTCGCGCATGACCGCCGCGACCGCCGCGCCGATCGCGTCTGGCAGCGTGCCGCCGTTCGTGTCGCACAGCGCCAGCGTCTCCGCGCCCGCATCTTGCGCCGCCTTGAGCGTCTCCAGCGCATATGCCTGATCCGCTGCCCAGCCGTCAAAAAAATGCTCCGCGTCAAAAAATACGCGCAGTCCTTGCCCGCGCAGGTACGCAATCGACGTGCGAATCATGCGCAGGTTCTCTTCTTTCGTGCACTTGAGCACCTTCTCGACCTGCCACGCCGACGCCTTGCCAAATATCGACGCGAACCGCGCGCCGCTTGCGCCAAGCGCGATCAGCCCCGCGTCACACGACGCCGCCTGATCCGCGCGGCACGTCGCCCCAAACGCAACCAACTGCGCATGCTTGAGCACAAGATTGCCCCGCGCAAACTGGAACAGCTCCGCATCCTTGGGATTGGAGGCCGGGTTTCCTGCCTCAATGTAATCTATCGCCAGATCGTCTAGCGCACGGATCACCTTCAGCTTGTCCTTCAGCGAAAAAACCACGCCCTCGCCTTGCGCACCGTCGCGCAGCGTCGTGTCTAATACCTCGATTCGCTGCATCACCGCATCACCTCCACCCCTATTTTAGCATCTATCCCCCCAATTTGTCAAAATGTATATACGACCCCGCCTTGACACACAATATGGCTAAGGGAACCGCTGACTAAATCCCGCACGCGCTGGCGGCTGCATTTCCGCCATCTCCGCCCTGCAAAATCTGGGGCGTAGTTATGTTTTAGCAAATGGAGGCGATGAAATTGTCCATGATGGAGTGCGCACACTGCGGCCGCGCTTGCGAATCACGCGCTATGCAGCCCTGCACTGAGTGCGGCGCAATGCTCTGCGATCACTGCAGTACCGCTGGCGGCTGCCCCGATGGCCCCACCGAGCCCCAACCACACGAGGACTAGGGAGGAGGCGGGGAGGCGAGGAGGCGGGGGGAACCGGGAGGCGGGAAGATCATATAGGGGACGTGCCTCCGGCGGGGGGGGGGGGGGGGGGGGGGGCGCCCCCCCCCCCCCCCCCCCCCCGCCGGAGGCCGTCTCCCTTAATTATCTTCCCGCCTCCCCGTTCCCCCCGCCTCCCCGTCCCTCGCCTCTTCCTTCTCCCCCCACTTAGGAGGTGCTTTATGCGTAAGGTGTTGACGCCGGAACAGATGCGCGCGGTTGAGGCGCGGTACATGGCGGATTCGGGCACGGCGTCGCTTGAGCTAATGGAGCGGGCGGCGGTGCAGGTGGCGCGGCAAGTGCTTTTGCTTGTCGGCGGGCCGGGCAAGATTGCGGCATTCGCCTGCGGGCGTGGCGGCAACGGCGGGGACGGCTATGCGGCCGCGCGGCTATACGCGAACGCGGGCGGGCGCGCATTGGTGTTAAGCGCGCTGGGCGAGTCGGAACTGAGCGCGGACGCGCGGGTCAACTGCGCGCGGGCGCGGGCGACGCAGGGCGTTGCGTTCATTGCGGAAGACGCGCTTGAGCGGCTGCCGGTCCCGGCGGCGTGGGTAGATGCGCTCTTTGGGATCGGGCTTGCGCGCGCGCCCGGCGCTGCGGTTGCGCGCGTGATTGCGCGCATGGCGCGCGACCGGGCGCAGGGCGCGCAGGTAGTGAGCGTGGACATTGCGTCGGGACTAGACGCGCTGACGGGCGGCGCGCCGGGCGCGTGCGTATGCGCGACGCAGACCATTGCGTTTGAATGCGCAAAGCCGGGGCACCTGCTCGGCTTTGGCCCGCAGATGAGCGGGCAATTGACCGTTGCGCCGCTCGGCATTCCTGAATCGTTCCTGCCTGCGGACGCGCTGCTTGCGCCCAGCGTGCAGGACGCGCGCGAGGCGCTTGTGCCGCGCCCGCGCCTGAGCCACAAGGGCGATTATGGGCACCTGCTCGTCGTCGCGGGCTGTTCCGGCATGGCGGGCGCGGCGCTGCTGGCCACCGGCGCGGCGCTGCGCAGCGGCACAGGGCTGGTCACGGTTGCCTGTCCCGCGTCGATTGCGCCGATATTGCAGGCGTGCCAGCCCTGCGCGATGTGCGTGGCGCTGCCGGAATCCGCCGGGGCGATTTCGGCGGCGGCGGTGCCGGTGCTCGAGGCGGCGCTGGCGGGCAAGACGGCGCTGGCGGTCGGGCCGGGTCTTTCGCGCGGCTGCGCGCCCGAGCTGATCGCGTGCTGCCTAAAGAGCGAACTGCGCGCGGTCTTTGATGCGGACGCGCTCAACCTGATCGCGGCGCACCCGGCGCTGCGCGCGCTGCTCTGCGCGCGCCACCTGATCACGCCGCATCCCGGCGAGGCGGCACGGCTGCTCGGCCGGCCGATGACCGCGCCCCTTTGCGACGCGCAGGCGCTGCACGCGCTCGGCCCGGTCGCGATCCTGAAAGGCGCCACGTCGCTCGTCGTGGGCGATGCGACCTACGTGAGCACGACCGGGTGCGCGGGACTGGCCAAGGGCGGCTCTGGCGACGTGCTGACCGGCATGGCGGGCGCGCTGCTGGCGCAGGGTTGTCCGCCCGAGCGCGCCGCGTGGGTCGCGCAGGTGCTGCACGGCACGCTGGGCGAGATCACCGCACGCCACGTGGGCGAGCGCGCCATGACCGCGCACGACCTGCTCGCGCATCTGGGAAAGGCGTGGGGCGATGTGGATTAGCCCGCTGCGCACGCTCGCGCTGGCCTGCCTGCCGCCGGGCGCGACGCTGCGCACCGACCGCGCGGACGCGCTGTATCTGGCGCGCGGCGCGCAGGATTCCGGCGAAGCCTTGGCGCGCGCGGGGTTTGCGGTCGCCGCGCGCGGCGCGTCTGTCGCGCTTGCCCTGACGCCCGCGCTGCTCACGACGCTTTCGCGCGCATTGCCGACCTTTGCCCAGGACCCGCTGCGCGCACAGCTCGCCCGCATGACTGGCCAACCCACGCCCGCCGAACTCGCGCTCGTGACCGCGCTTGTCAAGGCGCTCGAGGTCGGCCCCGCATATCCCGACGCGGAAAAGCGCATTCGCCAGAGCGCCGCGCGCTGCCTGCGCACAGGCGGCGGAGGCGCGCTCGCACTCGCGCGCAGGCTGCAATTGTACGCATCCACCGCATTTCCCCCTATAGAGGATTGATAAAATTTTTGCAAGGAGGCACCCTCATGAACATTAAATGGCTTGGCCACGCATGTTTCCTCATTACCGCCAAGGATGGGCGCACGCTGCTCATGGACCCGTTTGACGACACCTTTGGCTATCCGCTGCCGGGCGTTCCCGCCAACGTGGTCACCTGCTCGCACAAGCACCGCGACCACCACGCGATCGAGTCGCTCCCCTACGGGTTCACCGTGATCGATCAGCCCGGCAAACACCACACCTGTGGCTTCGTCATTGAGGGCATCAGCTGCTTCCACGACGACGAACAGGGGCTTGCGCGCGGGCGCAATATGGTCTATCTTGCCGAGATCGACGGGCTGCGCATCGCGCACATGGGCGACCTTGGGCACCAGCCGACCGCCGCCATGCGCGAGCAATTGCAGAACCTCGACGTGCTGCTCGTCCCGGTGGGCGGCACCTATACGCTCGATGGCGACGAGGCCGCCGCCGCCGTTGAACTGCTGAAACCCCGCATCGCGATCCCGATGCACTACCAGACCCCGCTGCTCAACCTTAAATTGGACGACGAAAAAACCTTCGTCGCGCATTTCCCGCACCAGTACTTGACCACCAATCAACTGGAACTCACCCGCGCAACCCTCGCCGACTACCCACCCGTCGTCATAATGGCCTACGGCGAGGGGGGGAACGAGGAGGCGGGGGGAACCGGGAGGCGGGAAGTATAGTAAGGGGAGGCGGGGGGAACCGGGAGGCGGGAAGATAATTA
>JAVXNW010000144.1:0-4899 GCA_036645575.1 Clostridia bacterium
GGGAAGAGGGGTACCGGGAGGCGAGGACACCACAGCAAGGGCGTACAGCTCGAGGGGATAGTGTGAAAGGGGGCGAGTAGCCCACCTTTCGCGTTCAATCACCCGCGTGAGCGCAGCCAGGCACCGCAGTGCCTGGCTGCCTTGACCACATTTCGCCTGCGGGCGGGCGCGCGGGTGCGCGGGTCACAAGAGCGGCGCTTGCTCCTCGTTGACGAGCGATTCGGCCAGCGCCTCTAGCTTGCGCATTCGCGCGTTCACGCCGGATTTGCCCAGCTTCGGCTCGAGCAGCTCACCCAATTCCATGAGCGACGCGTCCGGGTACTTAAGCCGCAACTCCGCTATCGCACGCAGTGGCGCGGGCAGAATGGACAGCCCGCGCCGCCGCTCAATCGTCGTGATGATGCTGATCTGCTTCTCCGCCGCAAGGATCGCCTTGTCCGTGTTGGCGCTGTCGCAGTTCATCTGGCGGTTGACCTCGTTGCGCACTTCCTTGACAATCCGCAGGTTTTCAAAGTCCATCAGCGCCTTGTGCGCGCCCATCAGCGTGAGCACCTGCGCCATGTACGCGCCCTCCTTGATGTACACCACAAACGTGCCCTTGCGGTTGGTGTATTTCGCCAGTACGCCCATCCCTTCGAGCAGCTTGACAAGCGCCTGCGCCAGCGTCTCATCGCCCACCGCAATCTCTAAATGATACGCGTGCTCCGGATTGCCCGTCGATCCGCCCGCCAGATACGCGCCGCGCAAAAACGAGCGCGCACAACATTCGCCCTTGATCATCTCCGGCGCGGGCTCATGCCTCAGCCCGAACGGCTGCGCCTTGTCGATTAGGCGAAGCGAGCGCAATACGAGCGGCACGTCGCTCTCCTCCGGCGTCACTTGATAGCGCGTCTGCCCGCCCAGCCGCGCGGTCTCTGACGCCGTCATCTCGCACGACACATGCTCAAATCGCTTAAACAGCGACAGGTATCGCTGCGCCGTCTCCCCGCTATCCACGTTGACCGATATGCCGTAGCGACCCAGCCCCTTAAAGTGCAGTCCGCCCGACGCCAAGATCGCGCCCAGCAGTTCCGCTTGCGCGCAGCATTTCTTTTCCATCGGCACCTTTGCCAGTTCTTTTCGCACATCGCTCGCAAAGGACATCTTCTCTCACGCCTCCCCGATCACGCGCACCTCGCACACGAGGACGACCCCCGACGCGCGCTTGACTTCCGCTTGCACGCGCTCAATCAGCGCAAGCACCTCCCCCGCCGTCGCGCCGCCCGTGTTGACCACGAACCCCGCGTGCTTTTCCGACACCTGCGCGCCGCCCACACGCAGCCCCTTAAGCCCCGCCTCTTCAATCAGCGCCCCGGCAAAGTACCCCTCCGGGCGCTTGAACGTCGATCCGGCCGATGGGAAATTGAGCGGCTGCTTGTCGCGCCTGCGCGCGTTCATCTGGTTCATCCGCTCGCCAATCGCCTCCGCATTGTCCGGGTGCAGGCGAAATTCCGCGTCCAAGATCACGCCGCCCGCCCGAAGCACCCGGCTCGTCCGATAGCCAAAGTCCATCTGCGCGTTGTCATACGCGCAAAGCTTTCCTGATTCCAGCACCGTGACGCGGGCAAGCACGTCCTTTATCTCGCCGCCATAGGCGCCCGCGTTCATCGCCACGCCGCCGCCCACCGTGCCCGGGATGCCGCTTGCAAATTCCAGTCCCGCAAGGCCCTTCTTCAGCGCCACCGCGGCAATCTGCGCAAGCCGCGCGCCCGCCTGCGCCCTGAGCACATGCCCGTCCTGCGCCTCAATCGCCGAAAAGGACTCCCCCAGCGCGATCACCGCGCCGCGCACGCCGCCGTCCCGCACGATCAAATTCGAACCGTTGCCGATCACGATCGCGGGGATGCCCAGTTTCCCCGCCGCCTGAAGCGCCAAGCACACCTGCTGCGCGCTACGCGGCATGATCAAAAGCTGCGCCGGGCCGCCCACCCGCATCGTGGTATGCCGCGACATCGGCTCCTCCCGCAACAGCTGCGCCGCCAGAAACCCGCCCTCCAGCAAGAGCTCCGTCAGTTGATTCATGCCTGCTCCTTTGATTCGCATTTTTTCGCTTTACCGGGCAATTAATCCACGAACACGTAATTTTTCCCGCGCATCATCTCTTGGCAGTGCACGATCAGCACCGCGTCGGGCTTGAACTGCGCGACCGCTTCTTCAATCGTCGTTCGCCCCTTGCGCAGGTCGATGGCGCACACGTCCCTTACCGCCAGCGACATAAACGAGGAAATCGGCGTGCCAAAGGAGTCCTTGACGATCAGCAGCCTGCCCGCAGGCGCAGTTTCGTTTGTGTAATACACCACTTCCGTATGGTGGCCGTAGGCGTCGTAGCGGTTTTTCGCCCCGTCGCCCTCGAGTATTTCGCAATTCATGACCGCCGCTTCAAAGCTGCCGTCGCGCTCCTGAAAGCCGCTTGCGGTCATGATCTTCTGATGGATTTTCGTGTCAAACGCGGGCGTAATCAGCTGAAAATCGTCCGGCGCGACCAGTTCCGCGCCGATGCGCGCGCCCACGTCGCCCATGTGCGCGCCGGGCAGCACCTCCATATGAAAGTTCTCCCTATCGGCCGCCCTTTCATCCAGCGCAATCTTGCCGGTGGCGTTTAGGCGCTTGACCGCCTGCGCGTACACGTCAAACGCGGTCAGGATCGACCAATGCTGGTCGGTGCGGTAGACCGCCTCGTCAAGCGTCAGACCCGCATCCCGAACCACTTCGCGGCTATCGATCGTGTCGATCCCCTCCGCGCGAAGTCCGGTCACGATGTCGTCCGCGACCTTGTTGTTAAAGTCCTCCACGCCGCTTGGCAGAAGGTCGTCTTCGTACAATTCGCTGTGCGCGTAGGCAAATACCATCGGAATGCCTTGCGCCGAGAGCTTGTCATGAAGCGCTTTCATCCGCGCGACGTCGTCGTGCACGTCGGTGTCCGCCTGCACGTCATAGAGCTGACCGGTCTTGAGCTTGACCATGGTGGTTCCGCCAAAGTTCAGCATCTGCTTGCCCAGCGACAGCTGAAGCTTCGCGTTTGCCTTTTCGAAGGCGTCCTTTCCGATCAGGCTCACGTTGAGCGCGGTGGTCAGCGCCTTGATGCGCGCCTTGATGTTCTCAAATAGCCCCTCGCCCGTCTGATAGGTCGTATACGTCACAAGCCCCGCATACGCAAGGCTCTTCGCGTTTTTTGCGATGGTGCCGCCGCCGATCACCGTGATCGTCAGGATCAACAGCACCGTCAGCACGCGGTTGATTATCTTTCTCATCTCATCTCACCTCGCCCATCAGAAGTTGAAGTAGATGAACGGATTGTACCCGCCCATCACGATGTACGTAAGCGCCGCCAAGAACCCCAGCGCCAGCAGGATGCCCCGCAAAAGCTCCATGGCGCTTTCCGGAATGTGCAGCACCCGCTGCACAAACGGCCCGACCGGCAGCGCCACAATCAGCGCCGCCAGCACGAAAAATCCGTACTCGCGCAGGTACATGCCCGCCGTCGCGTCAAACAGCCCATGCCCCGCCGCCCCGTACATCGCGCCCACAAACGCCATCGCGTCCGTCATATTGGCCGAGCGGATCAGCACCGTCACCGTGGTGATCGCAACCATGGCGTACACGTGCCCGATCGGGTGCTTGGCCATCCACTTGCCCAAGGGCGTGAATTTCTCAAGCGCCAGCAACACGAAAAAGCCGACGCCCCACAGAAGGTACGTCCACGCCGCGCCGTGCCACAGCCCGGTCAGCGACCACACGACAAACATGTTGAACACCGCGCGCGATTTGCACACCCGGCTTCCGCCCAGCGGGAAATACAGGTAGTCGCGAAACCAAGTGCCCAGCGATATGTGCCACCGGCTCCAGAACTCGGTCACCGTGCGCGAGATCATCGGGAAGTTGAAGTTCTCGAGGAAGTGGAACCCGAACATGCGGCCCATGCCGATCGCCATGTCCGAATAGCCCGAAAAATCGAAGTACACCTGCCACAGGTACGCGATCGCGCCCAGCCACGCCGAGAGCACCGACAGTTCGCCCGTCTTAAGCGCAAACGCGCTGTCCGCCAACAGCGCCAGATTGTTGGCCAGCAACACTTTTTTGGCAAGCCCCACGAGGAACCTGCGCGCGCCCTCCTCAAAATCGGAGAGCGTCTCCTGCCGGTTCTCGATCTCGTCCGCGATCGTCTGGTAGCGCACGATCGGCCCCGCGATCAATTGCGGAAAAAACGACACGTACAGGCACACGTTCCAGAAGCTCTTTTGCACCTGCCCGTCGCCCCGGTACACGTCGATCACGTAGGACATCGCCTGAAACGTGAAAAACGATATGCCGATCGGCAGGATGATTTGCGGCACCGGCATGTGCAGCCCAAACGCCCAGTTTACGTTGTTCATCACAAACATCAAATACTTAAACACGCCCAGCAGCGCGAGGTTAAACACGACCGCCAGCATGACGATCAACTTTTTCTTCTTAGGATTCAGCGCGTACTTTCCGATCATCAGCCCGGCAAACCAGTTGACCAGAATCGAAAAGAGCATCACAAACACAAACCACGGCTCGCCCCACGCATAAAAGACGAGGCTCGCGCCCATCAAAAACATGTTGCGATGCGTCCTTTTCTTCAGCAGAAAATAGACCAGCATCACGAGGGGCAGAAAACAAAACAAAAACTCCGAGCTGGAAAACACCATTGCGCGCGTTCCTCCACATTCATGCTATGGGTAACGCACCCATTTTATCACAACACGCGCCTTTTGTCGACACCCGAACGCCGGGGCCCAAAAGGCCGCCGCGCAAGCCTGAATCCGGTTCATTCAAAGCTTGCAGGGCGGTCTGATTTTTGCGGGGAACGGCCAAACCGTTCCACATTTACCTAGG
>JAVXNW010000145.1:0-4568 GCA_036645575.1 Clostridia bacterium
AAGAGATCGCCCGACCGTACTCGGGCGATCTCGCGCAGCCCGGCACTGCGGTGCCGCGCTGTCGCTCACGCGGTGATTGAACGCGAAAGGTGGGCTGCTCGCCCCCTTTCACACTATCCCCTCGAGCTGTACGTCCTTCCTGTGGCATTCTCGCGTATCGTAGGGCTATCTCGCGGTCTTTCGAGCCACCCTTCCGTCACCTGCGGGTGCCACCTCCCCTCAAGTGGCGGCTCAGGAGGTACCCGATCCCGCGGTGCCGTGCTATTTAAAGGAGCGTTATCATGCAGACAATCGACTATTGCGATGCGATGGCGGCGGTCACGCGCGCGCTTTCGCAGGGCGGCGTCTTTCTGACGGCGCAGGCAAGCGGCGCGCCCAACACCATGACGATCGGCTGGGCGCAGATGGGGTATATCTGGAGAAAGCCCATCTTCATGGCGATGGTTCGGCCGCAGCGCTACACCTACGGCTTGATCGAATCGAGCGGCGAATTTACGGTCAGCGTGCCCGAGCCGGGCGAATGCGGCGCGCTGCTTTCCTATGCGGGCAGCCATTGCGGCGCAACCGAGGACAAATTCGTTGGGCACGGCCTGACCGCCGCGCCTTCTATGCATACCCGCGCGCCGGTGATCGCGCAATGCGCGCTACACATCGAGTGCCGCGTGTGCGCCAAGCAGGATTTGACCCCTTCCGGCATGGACGAGGCGCTTTGGGCCAAGTGGTACCCGCAAAACGACCCGCACCGGCTCTACTTTGGCGAAATTCTGGCCTGCTACCGCACCTAGCGCGGGTTTTTCGCAATGCCCCCGGCGGGCATTGGCCGCCAGCGCACCTAGCGCGGGTTTTTCCGGATGCCCTGATGCGGGTATCCGGTTAATTTATTGAAACTCTGTTGCTATTTTTCCAAACATCCGCTATAATATGAACTTAGCGCATCCTTGCCCTGAAAGGTTTTCAGGGCCGTAAGTCCATAAGGAGGTGAAAGACACATGAACCAATATGAAGTCATGTACGTGATCGATACGACGCTTGAAGATCAGGTTCGTCAGGATACCGTCGCCCGCTTTGCCGCGCTGGTAGAGCAGAACGGTGGTACCGTCGATCGCATCGATGAGTGGGGCAAGCGCCGTCTTGCCTACGCCATCAACGACAAGACCGAGGGCTATTACGTGCTGATGTACGTGACCGCACCCTCAGAGCTGCCCCGTGAGCTGGAGCGCAACCTTCAGATCTCCGACTCGATACTCCGGTATCTGGTGATTCGCTTTGAAGGCGCATTGCCGCCCAAGCGCGAGCCGCTCAAGCCCTTCGTGGCCGGAGCACATCCCGTCGCGCCGGCGTCCGCAGTCGTCACTGCGCCCGCGCCCGCGCCCGTTGTAGAAGAGATTCCCGACAATGCCGACGGCGTTGCGGAGGTCTAATTCAGCAGGCGACAAGGACCAAAGGCAGGAAATTTAGATGAACAAGGCTATTTTAATTGGCAATCTTACCCGCGACCCGGAGACGCGAACGCTTTCGTCTGGTGGCATTGTGTGCAATTTCACCATTGCCATCAACCGGCGCTTCACGAATCAACAAGGTGTGCGCGAGGCTGATTTTATCCCGATTGTCGCTTGGCGTCAGCAGGCGGAGTTTTGCTCTCGCTACCTGACCAAGGGCCGCAAGGTCTCCGTGGTTGGCACCATTCAAACCCGTACCTATGATGCGCAGGACGGAACGAAGCGGTACGTCACCGAGGTTGTGGCAGACGAGGTAGAGGCCATCGGTTCGTCAGGCCAAGAGGGGCCCGTGCGCAGCGCGCAAGGCGATGCGTCCGCGCCGCCCGAACCCACGCGGTTCACGCCCAAGCCCACGCAAGCGCCCGCGCAAGCACCCGTGCAAGCGCCCGCACCCGGCGGCTTTGGCGATATGGATGACGACGAATTGCCGTTCTAACACTGCCTAACAAGATCACCATCAGTGAGTAGGAGGAAGAGACATGTCTGAGGATAGAGGCGACCGCGGCGATCGCGGCGACCGCGGTGATCGCGGCGACCGTGGTGCCAGACGCCCGCGCGGCCGTAAACCGCGTAGGAAAGTCTGTATGTTCTGTGTGGACAAGATCCAGCACATCGATTACAAGGATATCATTCGTCTGCGCCGTTACACCAACGAGCGCGGCAAGATTTTGCCCCGTCGCATGAGCGGCACGTGCGCCAAGCACCAGCGCCAGCTCTCGACGGCGATCAAGCGCGCGAGGACCATCGCGCTGCTGCCGTACGCGACCGACTAAAATACATAAAAATCCCCGCCGCGCCAAATGCGCAGCGGGGATTTTTTTATGGGCTCAGGTGGCTTATCTAGCCCTCGTGCTCTTGCTCGCGCACGCCCGTGTCTTCATGGCTGCGCTCGCGAAACAAAAGCGAAATGCTCCACAGCCCCGCAATGCCGACCACCGAATAGATGATGCGGCTCAGTAGCGACGTCTGCCCCCCGCAGATATAGGCGACCAGGTCAAACCCGAACAACCCCACCAGCAGCCAATTGACAGCGCCCACGATGATCAGGATCAATGAAATGCGATCCAACAAGAATGCTCACTCCTTTATGTTTTGTAAAGAGTATATCCGCGCGGGCGCGCATTCATACAATTTTTCTGCTTTATGGAGAAAATTTTGCATTTCATACGTCAAAGCGATAACTGTACCATTTGCGCGCATAAACTAAAGCGATCATATTATCGCACGGGGAGGGAACGCACATGAAGAAATCTCTGGTCGTCCTGCTTAGCGTGGCGCTTGTCGCCGTATCCATTGCCGCCGGGGTGCTGGGCAGCGGCATGAATGGGGCCAGGCAAAACTTGGCCGTCAGCAGCGGCGCGCTCAATGAGGCGCAGGGCGCGGTGACCAGCCTGACGGGCGAAGTCGAGCAGCTCAAGGCGGACAAGGCGTCGCTTGCCGCCGAACTTGAGGACGCCTCGGCGCGCTACGCGGGCACGCGCAAGCAGCTGGGCGACCTTGCGCAGAAGGCGTCTGAGACGGATGCGGAAAAGGGCGAGATTCAGGCGCAGGTGGACGAGCTGAACGCGCAGGTAGCCGAGTACCAGCAGCTGATGAGCTCAAACGACGCGCAGCTGACGCAGACAAAGGACAAGCTTCAGTCGGTTCAGGCGCAGCTGTCCTCCGCCAATCAGTCGCTCAAGGACGCGCAGCGCAAGGCCGCGTCGCTCAGAAAGCAGCTGAGCGAATCGGAGGCCACGATTGGCGAGATGAACGTGAGCGTCAAGGACGCGGGCGGCGCCGAGGCGCAGATCAGCCAGCTGGAAGAGAAGCTGACCGAGCGGGAGTACGACTTGGCCGGCAAGGCGGTGCTGCTGAAGGAGGCGCAGGACAAGCTGGCCGCGCAGCAGCAGGCGCTCTCTGACGCGACAACGCAGGTGGCGGAGCTGGGTACCCACGCGTCCGCGCTCGAAGGGCAATTGACGCAGGCGCAGGAGGACTTGGCGGGCAACGCCGCGCTGCTGGCCGAGGCGAACAAGGCGCTTGAGGAGAGCGGCAAGTCAAGCGCGGCGGAGGTGGAGGCCATGCGCCAGGCGCAGGTCGCCAAGGATGCCGAGATCGACAAGCTCAACGCCGACCTGACCGAGCTTCGCACGCAGCTCACGCAGTTGGGCGACCAGCTCACGCAGGATCAGACGGGTGCGGACGAGCTCAAGCGCCAGTTGGACGAAAGCCAGCAGGCGCTGGCGGTGCGCGACATCGAGCTTTCGGACAAGCAGGCGGAGCTGGACCGCGCGGCGGAGACGGTCGCGCAGCAGACCGCGACCATTGCGGCGCTCGAGGAACAGGCGGGCGCGTCCGATCAGCTGAGCAGCGAGCTTGCCACCTGTAAGCAGGCGCTCTCTGACCGCCAGGCGGAGCTTCAGGCGATGACGACGCGCCTTGAGCCGCTTTCGGGCGCGCAGGAACGCGCAGACGCGCTGGCAAGCGAGGTCGCGCAGCTCAAGGAGACGCTCGAGGCCAGCGCGGATCAGGTTGCGCAGCTCAACGCGCAGCTCGAGGAAAAGAACGCGGAAGTGGCCGCGCTCACGGAGCAATTGAACGCGGGCGCGGGCAGCGCGGATCAGATCGCGCAGCTCAACGCGCAGATTGCCGACCTAGAGGCTCAGCTCGCCGCGCAGCCCGAAGGCGGCGAACAGGCGCAGGCCCTTCAGGACAAATTAGCCGCGCTTCAAGCCGCGATCGACGACCTGGTCGCGACCAGCGCGCAGATTTCCGACTTGAATGCCCAGCTTTCGGAGCTGCCCGCGATCGAGCAGGGCGTCGAAGATCCGGTGCGCGACGAGCTGACCAGCGAGAAGAAGGCGCTCGAAAAGAGCCGCAAAGCGATGATCGAGGCGCTGCCCACGCTGTTCTAGCGGAAGGCATAAAACCTAAACGGCGGCTGTGCAAGCACCTCTACGCGCTTGCACAGCCGCCCTGTTGCGCCCCTATCGCACCTTAACAGACAGCGGGGGGCTGTGACACGAAAGAAGTTTCGTGCCGCAGCCGCTTGTTTTGAGGATCAAACAGATGACGGGGAAGCAGGGG
>JAVXNW010000146.1:0-4558 GCA_036645575.1 Clostridia bacterium
GAAAAGTCCTTTTGGTAACGTAAATATAATATTCAGACGGCTCTGCGTTGCTCTCGTTCGTAAGCGATAGCCCTGGGCAATTATGGCGGGCGACGGTGTAATTATCAAGATAGACGGCGATGACGCGGGTTTTCGCCAGAAGATGCAAGGCGTTTCCGGCATAGCAACCAAGGCTCTACACGGCGTTACTGCGGTGGCAAAGGGCACGTCACTGGCAATGGGCGCCCTTAGCGCGGCGGCGGGGGCAGCATGGAGCGCCGTGGGTGTGGTGGGTGTCAAATACAACGCCCAGATCGAGCAATTGCAAACCTCGTTTACCACCATGACCGGAAGCGCCGAAGAGGCTGCCTCGATCGTCGAGCGCATAAAGGCGCTGGGCGCCAGCACACCCTTTGAGACGGTCGGACTGGCCGAAACCGTACAGCTGCTGATGAACTACGGCCTTACCGCCGACGCCGCCATTGGGCGCATGACCATGCTGGGCGACGTCGCACAGGGCAACAGCCAAAAGATGAATCGGCTCGCGACCGCCTACGGCCAGATGTCAAGCGCGGGCAAGGTATCCCTTGAAGACGTCAAGCAGATGATTGAGGCAGGCTTTAACCCGCTGCAAGAGATCAGCCAGGCGACCGGGGAGAGCATGGCGAGCCTGTACGCGCGCATCAGCAAGGGCACCCTCGCGGTAGACGAGATCACGCAGGCGATGGTTCGCGCGACCAGCGAGGGTGGCAAGTACTTTGGTGGCATGGATGCGCAGAGCCGCACGCTAAACGGCCTCCTGTCCACCCTCAAAGACGGCGCGGCCGAACTGGCGGGCGGGCTGTTTGACCCGATCACAGACGCCTTGCGGGAACGGGTGCTGCCGGGCGCGATTCAGGCGGTCGACGAACTCAAGGAGGTGCTCGGCGCGCGCGGCATAGACGGCGTCATCGATAGCATCACGGGGAAACTGCCCGCGCTGCTTTCGGCCGGCGCGGAGATGGCGCGCTTCCTCGCGCGCGGCGCGGCCAAGGCCATGCCAAGCGCGCTCAAGGGGTTTACGTCCGCGCTGCCGGGGCTCCTTAAATCCATCGTTGGCGCGGCGCCGGAGATGGTCGCGGGCGGCATGGCGATGCTTTCACAGCTTGCGCGCGGACTTGTCGCGCAACTCCCGGAGATTGTACCCATCCTGCTGGACGGGCTTGCCGGGCTCGGCGGCGCGCTGCTAACCGGAGCGGGCGATGTAATCGATCAATTGTTCAAAGGGATATTTGAGGCGTTCAGCGGGCAAGGCGACGCGTTCGAGCGGTCGATCAAGCAGGGCGACCCGCTCAAGACAAAAATGTGGGCCGACGCGTTTGACAAAGTCGATATCGGCCTTGACGCAAGCGTGACCGACGGCGTAACGCCAACTGTCAAGGGCGCGGTTACCGCCCTCAAGAAGGCCCTTGAGGGCATTGACGTGTTGGACGACGCGACCCGCACGAAGATTATTCAGCTGATCGGGGATGACGTGGACCCGATTCTGGCGGCTTTACAGGGCGCCGGAGTGGACACCACCACGCCGGAGGGGAGCACCATTGCGGGCAAGGTCACCGCGGCGGCGGTAGACCTGCACAGGGCGATTATGGCCGCGACACAAGTCGGGCAGGGCATGGACCTGAAAGCCCTTGCCGGCACGATAGACAGCGGCAAACAGGCGATCGTAGACGCGCTGGTCAAGGCCGGCGCGACGCAGGCGGAAGCGGAAACGGCGGCGACGCAGATCACCACCGCCAAGGAAAGCCTGACCACCGCTTGCGGCGGCATGGACGGCATTGTTCCTTCCGATATCGCGACCATCATATCAGCGCAAAAGTCCAGTCTCGTGACCGCGCTATCGGGCATGGGGCTGACGGATGTCGAGATTGCCCCGATTGTCACGGCGCTCACCACG
Organism: Clostridia bacterium; assembly: GCA_036645575.1. Lineage (GTDB taxonomy): Bacteria > Bacillota > Clostridia > Christensenellales > Aristaeellaceae > JAVXNW01. The sequence continues at coordinate 1,916 of JAVXNW010000146.1, forward strand.
GCACAAGGAACGCTTAAGGCGCAAGTAAGTTCGGTGTATGACACCATCTATGCCAAACTGACGGACGGGATTGAGGACACGGATAAAGACAAAGCGACGCTGAAGACGCTGGCGCAAGGCTACTTTGACGATCTCATGGGCGAGCTTGACCTAAGCACGAAAGAGGGTCAGCAATACGCCGACACGCTCAAGAGCCTCCAAGCGCAGACGCTTGCCTACATCGAAACCATGAGCAACGAGCAGACAAACGTGGTCAGAAAGACCAAAGGTGATTTGGACGCGCTGAAAGCCGAGGCTCAAAAGACCCACGGCGAGATCATGGGCTGGGTTGCCGAGGCCAATGCCGCCAGCCAAAACACCAGCGTGCGCATGGTCAAGTCCGGCACATCCAGCGCGCCGACCAAGGTGAAAGAGGCGTTTGAGGTCACGCAGCAGGATTACGACGTCGATCGAACAAAGATCGCCGAAGGCGCACAAAAACTGCGCGACGAGGCAGACGCCGAATGGAACAAGTCCTACCAGCTGGCCATGAACGAGGATGACCCGGCCACGCGCGACGCGATCCTTTCCGCCGCCAACAAAAAACAGCAGGAGCGCACCGAAGAGATTGCCGAGGCCGAAAAGGTCGCCGCCAAAGACGCCGAAAACAGCTATCGGCAGAACTTAAACGAGTTGTTTCAGGGGCTCATCAAGAACGTCGAGAAGGACAGCCCGGAGCTCATGGAAGGGCTGAAGGGCGCGCTTGACAAGTTCAATTTGGCCGATGCGCTGACGGGCGTATTCCAAAGCATCACGGAAGAAAAGCCGCTGACGGGCGACCAGCAGGAGCTCATGTTGCAAGCGCTCAAGGGGACCGAGTTTGGCAATTGGTCGACTGAACAGCTCACCAAGGAGCTTGAAATTGGCGGTGAGACGGCGAACAACATAAAAGCCGCCGTCGTGCAGTCGATTTATGACCTGACCAAGGATGCCGAAAATCAAGTTGGCAAACTGGACAACAGCACGCTAGGCCCCTTAATGGACGAGCTCATTGCCAACGGTCTTTTTGACGACACCGCCATTGACGCTGAGACCGTCAAGGGGAAACTCGCCCTGATGCTTGGGCAACTTGACCTGCCGGCGCTTATGCAAACCGCACTCGCGGAAGCGCTGAAAGGCGGCACAACGCCATCTACGCCCGTAAGCGCCCCGACCGACCTGACAGTCGAGCCGGGCGAGGTAGACGCCACAAAGGTGCCAAAGGCGGTCGCGCAGGCGGTTACAGACGGAACGACCGGCGCGCCGCCCGTGACGACGAGCGTTCCGGTCAAGGTGGTGGGCGATCCGTCGGGCAGCGAAACCGGAACCGGCTATGCGGATGGTCTATCCCAAACGGCGGGACAAGCCGCCGACGCGGGCGGCGCGGTTGCCGAAGCGGCGGTCGCCGCCCTGGGCAGTCGCGCCGCCTCCGCCCGGAGCGCGGGCGCGCAGCTCGGCGCGGGTCTGGCAAGCGGCCTCGACAGCAAACTGGCGACCGTCATTTCCAAGGCGCGCGAGCTTGTCCGGGCGGCCGTAAACGCCATGAATGCCGAGGCCGAGATCGCGTCCCCGTCAAAAAAGACGCGCCGCATTGGCCAGTACATGGGGCGCGGCATGGAGATTGGCTTTAACGAAAGTATCGCGGGACTGCGCAGGAGCATGAATGGCATGATCAGCCAAGTCAATCGCCCCGCAAGCGCGGGGATAGACTACGAACGCTTGGCGGATGCCCTTGCCACGCGCCCATCAAACCTGTACGCGAATGGCCGGGTGATGGCCGCGACGCTGGCGGCAGACAATGCCCGCGCGGCATCGCAGCGCGCAAAGCGCATCGCCCAAGGCTATGGAGGGAGGGACTGACATGCCCGCATGGATTGAGTTTAACGGCATCAGATCAACGGACATGGGCGTAAAAATCGAAAGCCTACCTGCCGAATGCGCGCCCAAGCGGCGCTATGTCAAAGAAACCGTGCCCGGCCGAAGCGGCGCGCTGATGATCGACGAGGGGGGCTATGAGCCGGTTGTGTTGACCGCGGTACTCAATACAGCGGGGACCGGCAATGCCCGCGCGATCAACGCGTGGCTGACCGGCGCAGGCGACCTGATTTTGTCTGACACGCCGAACTACTGCCGCAGGGCCGTTGCCATCGACGGCATTGCCTACAAGCGGCTACGCATTCGAGATATCGAGGCCTATGACACCCTGACCATCAAATTCCAGTGCGACCCCTTCCTGTACGAATCCGATCCCGAGTCTTTTTTGCTGGACACGAACCCCAAGACGCTGGTCAATCCCGGCACCGTGCCCGCCGAGCCACTGCTCGTGATATCGGGCACGGGGCGCGTGGTCGTGACAGTGGGCGGGGTTTCCGTGACGCTTGACGGGCTGGTTGCGGGGAGCCCCATCACGATCGACTGCGACGCGAAATGCGCATACAAGGGCGCGATCGCCAATCAGGTCAGCATGACGTTAAACGACCACGCGTGGCCAACGCTGCCGATCGGAGACACAACGATCGGATGGGCGGGCAATGCCTCGGTCAAAATCACGCCCAATTGGAGGTGGCTGTGAAGCAGCCACTGGAGAGAGCGGAGTTTACGGAGCGAACGAAACACCGGGCCGTA
>JAVXNW010000147.1:0-4498 GCA_036645575.1 Clostridia bacterium
GTTCGGGGCTCACCTACTACGCCTACAAGCAGGTGGGCGTGGGGCTTGAGCACTCGGCCAATTCGGTCGGCTACGGCGCGGGCGACAAGGTGGATCGCGCGCATCTGGAGCGCGGCGACATCGTATGCTTTAACACGATCGGCGACGCGGATCTTTCGGACCACGTGGGCATCTACCTGGGCGGGAACCAGTTCGTGCACGCCTCGAGCGGCCAGGGCCGGGTGGTGGTGAGCTCGCTCAGCGGCTACTACGCCGACAACTTCTCATGGGGGCGGCGCGTGATCTAGGGAAGCGCTGATTAAAGAACGGGCGGGCGTTTTGCGCCGCGCACGGGCCGGCTGCTTTTTTCTTGGGTTTTAAATTCATCGCGGCGAAGGAGGTTCCTTTTGCCGCGATTTTCTTTTTTTGGAAGTTTTGCTTTGCCGTTTTTCGGGCGAAAGCCCTGCTTTTTTTTATAACACATGAAAATATACGGTTAAAATGCCCGTGTGGGCGTCGCGGTAAAAGCTGCACGCTTGACTTTGTGGGGCACTGTCCGTATAATAGAAGATGTTGTTTTTTGTATACGGGCTTTTGCCTATTCAGGATGAAATAACGACAGACGATCGAAGGAGGCTGTTCTATTTTGAGCACAAAGATGACCATTGACGGCAATACCGCCGCCGCCCATATCGCATACGCGTTTAGCGATGTGGCCGCTATCTACCCGATCACGCCGTCTTCCCCGATGGCGGAGTACATCGACGAGTGGGGCGCCAACGGCCGCACCAACCTGTTCGGCCAGCAGGTCAAGGTAGCCGAGATGCAGTCCGAAGGCGGCGCGGCCGGCGCCGTACATGGTTCCCTTTCCGCGGGCGCGCTCACGAGCACGTTCACCGCGTCTCAGGGACTGCTGCTGATGATCCCCAACATGTACAAGATCTCAGGCGAATTGCTGCCCTGCGTGTTCCACGTGTCGGCGCGCTCGCTTGCGTATCACGCGCTGTCCATCTTTGGCGATCATTCCGACGTCATGGCCTGCCGCCAGACCGGCTTTGCCATGCTCGCCTCGAACTCCGTTCAGGAGGCCATGGACATGGCGCTGGTTTCGCACCTGGCGACGCTCAAGTCGAACGTGCCCTTCCTGCACTTCTTCGACGGCTTCCGCACCAGCCACGAGATCCAGAAGATCGACGGCATCGATTACGACGAGATCAAGTCGCTTGTCGACTTTGACGAGATCAAGGCGTTCCGCGAGCGCGCGCTCAACCCGGATCATCCGGTTCAGCACGGCACCGCGCAGAACCCGGACATCTACTTCCAGGGCCGCGAAGCCGCGAACAAGTACTATGACGCCACCCCGGCGATCGTCGAGGACATCATGAAGCAGGTGGGCAAGCTCACCGGCCGCAAGTATAAGCTGTTCGACTACGTTGGCGCCAAGGATGCCAAGCAGGTCATCATCGCGATGGGCTCCGGCTGCGACGCGATCGAAGAGACCATCGATTATCTCAACAAAAAGGGCGAGAAGGTCGGCCTGATCAAGGTACACCTGTTCCGTCCCTTCTCCGCAAAGCACTTCCTGAAGGCGATCCCCGCGACCTGCGAAAAGATCGCGGTGCTCGACCGCACCAAGGAGTCCGGTTCGCTGGGCGAGCCGCTGTACGAGGACATCGCGACCGTGCTTCACGAGGCCGGCCGGGGCGACATCACCGTGGTTGGCGGGCGCTACGGCCTGGGCTCCAAGGAGTTCAACCCCACCATGGTCAAGGCGGTCTATGACAACCTCAAAAAGGCGTCGCCCAAGAACCACTTTACCGTGGGCATCGTGGACGACGTGACCAAGTTGAGCCTTTCCCTGGGCAAGACGCTGGACGTCGCGCCCGAAGGCACCAAGGCCTGCATGTTCTACGGCTTGGGCTCTGACGGAACGGTCGGCGCCAACAAGAACTCCATCAAGATCATCGGCGACCACACGAGCATGTACGCCCAGGCGTACTTCAGCTACGACTCCAAGAAGTCGGGCGGCATCACGGTCAGCCATCTGCGCTTTGGCAAAAAGCCGATCAAGTCCTCGTACCTGATCGACTCGGCGGACTTTATCGCCTGCCACAACCCCGCCTATGTCACCAAATACGACATGGTCTCCGCGCTCAAGCAGGGCGGCGTGTTCCTGATGAACTGCCCGTGGACGCCGGAAGAGATGGAAACGCAATTGCCCGCCGCCATGAAGCGCAAACTGGCCGAGAAGAAGGCCAAGTTCTACGCAATCGACGCGATCAAGCTTGCGCAGGAAGTCAAGATGGGCGGCCGCATCAACACGATCATGCAGGCAGCGTTCTTCAAACTCGCCGAGGTCATCCCTTACGCCAAGGCCGACGAGTACATGAAGGCCTATGCCAAGAAGGCCTACGGCAAGAAGGGCGACGAAGTGGTCAAGCAGAACTGGGCCGCGATCGACATCGCCGTCTCCGGCATCCGCGAGATCCCCGTGCCCGCCGATTGGGCCAAGGCCACGACCGGCGCGACGCCCGTCAAGGTCGAGGCGACCGAGTACTTTGACAACGTCGTCCTGCCCATCCTCTCCCAGGCTGGCGACACGCTGCCCGTATCCGCGTTCAGCGTGGACGGCACCGTCCCGACCGGCACCACCAAATTCGAAAAGCGCGGCATCGCCGTGAACGTCCCCGAGTGGGATTCCACCAAGTGCATTCAGTGCGGCTTCTGCTCCATGGTCTGCCCGCACGCCTGCATTCGCCCCTACCTGCTGACCGAAGAGCAGGCCGCCTCCGCGCCCGAATCCTTCATCACGAAGGCCGCGACCGGCAAGGAATTTGCCGGCCTCAAGTACCGCATGCAGGTGAGTTCGCTCGACTGCACGGGCTGCGAAAACTGCGTGCAGGTGTGCCCCGCCAAGGAAAAGGCGCTGGTGCTCAAGCCCCTTGCGACACAGTTCGCGCAGGAAGCCAACTGGGAATTTGCGCAGAAGTTGCCTGAGTACAAGGGCGAGTTGAACGTCAAGACGGTCAAGGGTTCGCAGTTCAAAAAGCCGCTGTTCGAGTTCTCGGGCGCGTGCGCAGGCTGCGGCGAGACGCCTTACGTCAAGCTCATCACCCAGCTGTTCGGCGACCGCATGATGATCGCCAACGCGACGGGCTGCTCCTCCATCTATGGCGGCTCCGCCCCGACCTGCCCCTACACCGTAAACGACGAGGGCCACGGCCCCGCATGGGCCAACAGCCTGTTTGAGGACAACGCCGAGTTCGGCTACGGCATGCACCTGGCCGTCGACCAGCGCCGCGCGCACCTCACCAAGGTCATCGAAGAACTGAGCGCCAAGTGGGGCGAGTGGCCGGACAACAAGGCCGCGTGCGACGCATGGCTGGCCGGCAAAGACGACGCTGCCGCCTCCAAGGCTGCGGGCGAGGCGCTTGTCGCGATCGCCGAGAAGTGCATGAACTGCGGTTGCGAATGCGATCCTTTGTGCAAGGAAGTCTACGAATCCCGCGATCTGCTGATCAAGAAGTCGGTCTGGATCTTCGGCGGCGACGGCTGGGCCTACGACATCGGCTACGGCGGACTGGACCATGTGCTCGCGCAGGGTCAGGACGTCAACGTGCTGGTGCTCGACACCGAAGTCTACTCCAACACCGGCGGACAGGCCTCCAAGTCCTCGCCGACCGGCGCGGTTGCCAAGTTCGCTGCGGCGGGCAAGCGCACGCGCAAGAAAGATCTGGGCATGATGGCCATGAGCTATGGCTACGTGTACGTCGCGCAGGTCGCGATGGGCGCGGACATGAACCAGCTGATCAAGGCGCTCAACGAGGCGGAAGCCTACCACGGCCCGTCGCTCATCATCGCCTACGCGCCCTGCATCAACCACGGCATCAAGATGAACAAGACGCAGGAGGAGATCAAGCGCGCGGTTGCGGCCGGCTACTGGCCGATGTACCGCTTCAATCCCGAGAACGAGCAGCCGCTCACCGTCGATAGCAAGGACCCGACGGCCTCGTATCAGGATTTCATCCGCAGCGAGAACCGCTACGCCACCCTGCTCCGTCAGTTCCCCGACGTCGCGGGTCAGCTGTTCATCGACGCCGAACAGCAGGCCGCCGAGCGCCTCGAGAGCTACAAGCGCATGGCCGGCAAGCAATAATTTAAGGATCATTAAGCGCCGCCGCACGAACAAAATTCGCGCGGCGGCGCCCTTTTTATGCGCAAATCGCGGACCTTTTTAGCCTGCGCGCGAGACGCGCATAGCCATTGGGCGATTGGACAAGCTAGCCTTGAGGTGATGAACTTGTCCGTTGGATTGATTTTACTGATCGTTGTGGCGGTGCTCATTCTGTTTGGCGTGGCGCAGCGGGTGCTGGACAAGCTGCGATTGTCGGACACCATGGCGCTTGTATTTGTGGCGCTGATCTTTGTGGGCGGGCTGATCGGCGATATTCCGATCGGCAGTCGGTTTACGATCAACTTAGGCGGCGCGGTGGTGCCGATCGCGCTGTGCGTGTACCTG
>JAVXNW010000148.1:0-4437 GCA_036645575.1 Clostridia bacterium
CCTCGAACCTCGTAGCCGATGGGCGAGTAAACCGTCCGGCGAAGCCGCAGGAATGCTCGCACCGCTAGAACACTCATCACTAACTCAAGAGATCGCCCGACCGAACTCGGGCTATCTCGCGGTCTCTCCCCCGCGTTCTTCGCACCCCCGAGCCCACCCTTCCGTCACCTGCGGGTGCCACCTCTCCTCAAGGGGAGGCGCAGGATTGGTGCCCCCTCCCCTCGCCCCAACCGATAGAAAGCTGTACATGAACACCACAGCATCAACGTACAGCTCGAGGGGATAGTGTGAAAGGGGGCGAGTAGCCCACCTTTCGCGTTCAATAACCCGCGTGAGCGGTGCCCGGCACCGCAGTGCCGTGCACGGTACCGCAGTGCCGTGCCGCGCTCAATTGTTTTACCTTGAAAGGACAAACGATGGAACAGATTTACTTTGGCCCGGGTGGCAATTGTGACCGGTTTTATGCCGAGGGCTACGCGTCAACGACGCAGGCGCCGGCGTGGCTCAAGGGATTGGGGCTGAACGCCTATGAGTACGCAGCGGGGCGCGGCGTGACGGTGGGCGAAAAAACGGCGCGCGCGATCGGCGCGGCGGCCTGCGAAAGCGGCATTGCGCTGTCGCTGCACGCCCCGTACTACATCAACTGCGCGACGCCCGACGCGGACAAGCACGAAAAATCGCTTGGGTATCTGCTGGATGCGGCGCGCGCGTGCGACTGGATGGGCGGAGCGTGCGTGGTGTTTCACGTGGGTTCGCCTACGCGGCTTGCGCGCGACGAGGCCAACCGCCTCGCGCACGCGACCGTCGAGCAGGCGCTTCGGCGCTTGGACGACAACGGCCTTGGGCACATTCACCTGTGCCCCGAGACGATGGGGCGCGCCAGCCAATTGGGGACGCTGGAGGAGACGCTTCAGCTGTGCCTGCTGGACGAGCGCATGATCCCCACGCTGGACTTTGGGCACCTGCACACAATCGACCTGGGCGCGCTCAACACGCGAGACGACTTCCGGCGCGTGCTCGAGCGCACAATGCAGGTGCTGGGCGCGCGGGCGCGGCATTTTCACGCGCATTTCAGCAAGATCGACTTTACCGCCAAAGGCGAAAAGCGGCACCTGTGCTTTTCCGACGCGGACGCGGGCCCCGACTTTGCGCTGCTCGCGCCGCTGCTGGACGAATACCAGCTCTTCCCCACCATCATCTGTGAATCGAGCGGAACCCAGGCAGACGACGCCATCACGATGCGCGACCTGTATCGCCGCGCGGCGCGCCACGCCGCGCAGGATTGACGCCAAGCGCCAAGCCGCCCACGCGCGCAAGATGAGCCAAGCGCCAAGCCCCCACGCGGCGCGGCGCGGAACCGCCTTTTTCTTTGAGCGCCCAGATTGTCTCAGTTCCTTAACTTAAGACGCAAGCGATTTCCTTGCGCGTTGTGGACAATTGTGATATGATGATAGCAATAAAAATAATCTTTACAGATGGTTGGAGAATAAGCTATGACACAAGCAAAAGCCGGTCAGCGCAAGTGGCGCGCGCGGGCAAAACTGGCCATACAGGTCATGATCGACATCGTGATCATCAACATGGCCTTCTTGGCCGCGCTGTATCTCCGTTATGAAAAGGTGCTCCCCGTCCCGATCATCGAGCGCTACGTCAACATCTGGCCGGTACTCACGCTCGTGTGCCTGGGCTCGTTCTGGGCAACGCGCATGTACAAGTGCCTGTGGCGCTACGCCGGGCTTGAAGAGGTGCTGCGCGTGCTGCTGGGCACGCTGCTCGGAATCGGGGCGACCTACCTGTTCGCGATCCTCGTGTGCACGTTCCAGCGCGCCAACACGAGCCTTTCGTTCATCGAGTACCTGATCGGCTTAGTGGGAAACAACGTGCGCATTGTGCCCAACAACTTCCTGCACGGCAAAGTGGTGTACGCCATCGCGTGGCTGATGCTGTTTCTGCTGATCACCGGGCAGCGCTTTTCGCTCAGGCTGTTTAACCAAGTGGGCGTCAAGCGCCGCGCGCTGACCCGCGAGGGGGTGCGCAAGGTCATGGTGGTGGGCGCGGGCTGGAGCGGCTCGTCGGTCATCCGGGAGATGACGGCGCGCGGCTACCGCGATGGCATGCCGGTCGTGGTGGTGGACGACGACCCGGCGAAGGCGGGCACGCGGCTCAACAATGTGCCGATCGTGCTGGGCACCGAGCACATCCCGGAATACGCCCAAAAATACCAGACGAGCGACATCGTGATCGCGATACCGTCGGCGTCAAGCGTGCAGATGCGCGCGATCATGCAGATCTGCACCGCAACCGGGTGCAAATTGCGCATGGTTTCGGCGCTTCAGGACGTGACTGGAAAGCCGGGCAAGGTGAGCGCGATGCGGGACGTGAACATTGCGGACCTGCTGTGCCGGGATGAAGTGCGGCTGGACAGCGCGTCTATCAGCGGATACCTGACCAACAAGACCGTGCTGGTGACCGGCGGTGGCGGCTCGATCGGCTCGGAACTGTGCCGCCAGATCGCGCAGTTTTCGCCCAAGCACTTGATCATCTTCGACATCTACGAAAACAACGCCTACGAGCTCAACCAAGAATTGCGCGCCAAGTTTGGTGAAAAGCTGCCGCTGACCATCCTGATCGGATCGGTGCGCGACATCGCGCGGCTGGACGACGTATTTTGCGAATACCGGCCGGACGTGGTATTTCACGCAGCGGCGCATAAGCACGTGCCGCTCATGGAGGATAGCCCTGCGGAGGCGGTCAAGAACAACATCTTCGGCACATTCAACGTCGCCAAATGCGCGGACAAGTACCAGGTTTCGCGCATGGTCACCCTGTCAACGGACAAGGCGGTCAACCCGACAAACGTCATGGGCGCGACGAAGCGCGTGACCGAGCTTGTGATTCAGTACATGGCGCGGCACTCGAAGACCAAATACATGGCGGTGCGCTTTGGCAACGTCTTGGGCTCCAACGGGAGCGTGATACCGCTGTTTAAAAAGCAGATCGAGCGCGGTGGCCCGGTGACGGTGACGCACCCAGAGATCACGCGGTTTTTCATGACGATCCCAGAGGCGGCGCAACTGGTGCTTCAGGCGGGCGCGATCGGGCAGAGCGGGAACATCTTCGTGCTCGACATGGGGACGCCGGTCAAGATTGTGGACCTTGCCAATAACCTGATCCGCCTTGCGGGTTTTACGCCCGAAGTCGATATCAAGGTGGCGTTTTGCGGGCTGCGGCCGGGTGAAAAGCTGTACGAGGAATTGACGATGACCGAGGAGGCCGAGTCGCTTGCGACCACCTGTCACGACAAGATCATGGTGTTGCGCCCGGTCGAGATGGACGAGCAGCTGTTCCTGGGCGAGCTAGACGCGCTTAAGCAGGCGGCAAACGAGAAGCCGGAGCTGATCCGCGACCCGCTCAAGGCGCTGGTCCCCTCGTTCACGCAGGGAGAAAAGAAGGCCGCCAGTTGAGTGGGCGCAAGCCCATGCGCTATCGGGCGCTGGCGCTTGACCTGGATGGAACGCTGACCAACACGCAAAAGACGGTCACCCCACGGACGCGCGAGGCGCTTTTCCTGGCCGCAAGTCGGGGGGTGACGGTGATCCTTGCGTCCGGGCGACCGGTTGAAGGAATGCGCAAGATGGCGGAGCTGGTGGACTTGTCCAGGCTTGACGGATACGTGCTGGCGTGCAACGGCGCGTCGATTTTGCGGTACCGAGACGGGCAAATGGTGTTCTGCGCCGACATCCCGATTGAGACGATCGCGGCGCTGCAGCCGCTGAGCGCGCGCTTTGGCGTGGCGCTGCTGGGGTATGCGGGGGACTGCGTGGTGACCAATGACGCGGCCAATCGCTACGCGCAAAAAGAGGCGTACAACAACGGGCTAGCGCTTGAGGAGCAGGCCGATCTAGCGCGTGCGATTGCGCGGCCGATCCCCAAACTCATGCTGGTAGGCGAGCCTGAGCGGCTAGCGCGCGCGGCGGAATGCGCGAAGGCGCTGTTTTCGGGTCAGCTCAACGTGTTCCTGTCGGAAAGCTATTTTCTCGAGATCACGCCGCTTGGCATCGACAAGGCGGCGGGGCTGCGACGGTTGATTGACCAGCTAGGCATCCCGCGCGAGGAACTGATCGCGGTTGGCGACGGCCTAAACGACATTCCGATGCTTGCGTTTGCGGGGCTTGGGGTCGCCATGCAAAACGCGTACCCAGAGACCAAAGCAGCGGCGGACGCCCACACCCTGAGCAACGACCAGGACGGCGTTGCGGAGGTCGTGCGGCGCTACATCCTGGAAGCGATTTAGTACGGCGCGGCCCGGCACTGCGGTGCCGTGCTGCGCTCACGCCTCTTGCGCCTCCCTGAACCCCGCCCCAACCCTTGCGTGAGCAAAGATGTCGTCAAGGCTTCAAGCCTTGCGGGAGCCGGCGGCGGCGCCGGTCGCTTGTC
>JAVXNW010000149.1:0-4310 GCA_036645575.1 Clostridia bacterium
GTCCAGGGGCAGCGCCCCGGCCGCCGGAGGCCCCCCGTCCGCCTCCCCTAAATATACTTCCCGCCTCCTGGTTCCCCCCGCCTCCTCCTCGTCGTCCCCTTACTATACTTCCCGCCTCCCGGTTCCCCTCGCCTCCTCCTCCCCGCCTCCCCCGAAAAACCGCTGGCTGTTTTCGTAGGCGGCTTGGGCGAGTGCGGGGGCGGGGACGGCGCGGAGCGCGGCGATTTTTTCCGCGGTATAGGCGATATAGGCAGGTTCATTGCGCGTCCCGCGCAGCGGCACCGGCGTCATATAGGGGCAGTCGGTCTCGAGCATGAGCCGGTCGAGCGGCACATTTCGCGCGACCTCGGCCAATTTCGGCGCATTCTTAAAGGTTACCGCGCCAGTAAAGGAGATATACATGCCCATCGAAAGATAACCCTTCGCGCTCTCCCAGCTTCCGGTATAGCAGTGCATCACGCACCTAGGCAGCGCGCCTGCGCGAAACCGCGCGCGGAGCAATTCGGTCGCCTCGCCATGCGCCTCGCGGATATGCAGAATCGCGGGCAGACCCAGTTCGAACGCAATCGCCAACTGCGCGTCAAAGGCGCGCAGCTGGTCGTCGCGCGGCGACAGGTCGTAGTGGTAATCCAGCCCAATCTCGCCCAGCGCGACCATCTTAGGCGCGCCGAGCCAGCCCCGAAGCAGCTGCGCGCGCGCGTCGTCCCAGCACGACGCGTCGTGCGGGTGCACGCCCGCCGCGCAGGACAAAAAATCATGCGCGCGCGCAAGCGCTATCACGTCCGACGCATCCTTGGCCGCGTCGCCGATCACGACCGCGCGCGCGACGCCCGCCGCGCGCATCCGCGCAATCACGTCGGGCAGATCCTCCGCGAACCGCTCGTCGGTCAGGTGGCAATGCGTATCAAACAGCCGCATCTTCAGCCGATCTCCCAGCCGCCGCCAATGGCGTCCTCGGCGGTGATCAGCTTGAGGTTGCCCGCCTCGTCGCTCGCGCACAGCAGCATTCCCTCGGACATAATGCCGCGCATCTTGCGTGGCGCGAGGTTCTTGACCAGCACGACCGTCTTTCCGAGCATCTGCTCGGGCGTATAGTACTTGGCAATGCCGCTCACCACCGTGCGCAGTTCGCCGTCCTCCAGTTCGACCGTCTCCTTGAGCAGCTTGTCGGTCTTCTCGACGCGCTCGCACGCGACCACCTTGGCGGTGACCAGCTTCACCTTGGCAAAGTCGTCAAACGTAATGGTGTCCGTTTCGCTATCCGCCTTAGCGGGCGCGACCTTGTCGGGCTTTTTAGCCTTTTCAGCCTGCGCGGGCGCGCTGGTTTCGCTGGTTTCGGCCGGCGCGTCCAGCGCGTCCAGCTCCGCCAATTCCTTGGCAATGTCGATGCGCGGGAATAGCGCCTCGCCCTTTTTGACGATGGTGCCCGGCTTGAGCCCGCCAAACGCGAGGATGGACGCCCACGTCTTCAGGCAGTCGTCCTTTACGCCCAACTGTTCAAAGATGCGCGCGGGCGTCGCGGGCATGGCGGGCGCTAACAGCACCGCGACCGCGCGCACGCATTCCGCGAGGTAATACAGCACCGTATCGAGCCGCGCGCGGCCCTCCGGCGCGCGCCCGAGCACCCACGGCTGCGTAAAGTCGATGTAGCGGTTGAGGTCGCCGATCAGCTTCCATATTTCGGTCAGCGCCAGCGAAAACTGCAACGCGTCCATGTGCTTTTCGACAAGGCCGGGCAGGGTGGCGTACCGCGCGAGCAGCGTCTCTTCAAACTCGCCCGCCGCGCCCGGCGCGGGCACGACGCCGTCGTCGTACTTCTCGATCATCGCGACCGTGCGGCTCACCAGATTGCCCAGGTCGTTGGCAAGGTCGGCGTTCATCCGGGTGAGCAGCGCCTCGTTTGTGTAGTTGCCGTCCGCGCCAAAGGGCATCTCGCGCATCAAATAGTACCGGAGCGCGTCCGCGCCGTAGCGCTCAACGATCGGCTGCGGGTAGACGATATTGCCCTTGGACTTGCTCATCTTGTCGCCGCCAAACAGCAGCCACCCATGCCCGAACACCTGCTTGGGCAGCGCAAGCCCGAGCGCCTTGAGCATGATCGGCCAATAGATCGTGTGAAAGCGCACGATCTCCTTGCCGACCAAGTGCACATCGGCCGGCCAGTACTTCTGAAAGAGTTCGTCGTGATCGGTGCCATAGCCCAATGCGGTAATGTAGTTTGAGAGCGCGTCAATCCACACATAGACCACGTGCTTGGGGTCAAAGTCCACCTGCACGCCCCACTTAAACGAGGTGCGGCTCACGCACAGGTCCTGAAGGCCGGGGCGCAGGAAGTTGTTGAGCATCTCATTGGCGCGCGACGGCGGCTGAATGAAGTCAGGATGCGTCTCAATGTAGTCGATCAGCCAGTCCTGATACTTGCTCATCCGGAAGAAGTAGCTCTCCTCGCGCGTGGACTCGACCGGCCGCCCGCAGTCCGGGCAGCAGCCATCCTTGAGCTGCGTCGGCGTCCAAAACGACTCGCACGGCGTGCAGTACAGCCCCTCGTATTCGCTTTTGTAGATGTCGCCCTGCTCGTAGAACTTGCGGAATATCTGCTGCACGATTTTCTCATGCCGCGCGTCGGTCGTGCGCAGGAAGTCGTCGTACTCGATGTTCATCAGCTGCCACAGCTCCTTGGTGCGCGCGACGATCTCGTCCACAAACGCCTGCGGCGTCACGCCCATCTCCTCGGCCTTGCGCTCGATCTTCTGCCCGTGCTCGTCCGTCCCGGTCAGGAAAAAGACGTCGTACCCGGTCTGCTTTTTGAACCGCGCCATCGTGTCGGCCGCAACGGTGCAGTAGGTGTGCCCAATGTGCATGTTGCCGCTCGGGTAGTAAATCGGCGTCGTAATATAGAAAGTCGGCTTGTCCATGAATCATTCCTCCAACATCGCTTAACCTATCCCCACTTAAAATGAAAACGCCCCCCGCCACGACGGCGAGAGGCGTAGCCAATTACCCCATATTATAAGCCAATTCCCCCGCCTTGTCAATCGCCAACCGCCGGTTTTATCCCTACACAACCGCCGGTTTTACCCCGCGCTATCCCGCGCGCCCGGAAGGCGCCCGCTTTCGCGGAGCCCGCGCGCTCACTGCTTGGGCGTAATGTACATCGCGTCGCCAAACGAGAAGAAGCGATACCGCTCCTTGACCGCGAGCGCATAGGCGTCCAGCGTCTTTTCGCGCCCCACCAGCGCGCTCACGAGCATCACCAGGGTGGAGCTGGGCAGGTGAAAATTCGTGATCAGCCCCTCGACGATCTTGAATTGATAGCCGGGCTTGATGAAGATATTCGTCCAGCCCGACGCCGCCTGCATGAGCCCGTCCGCGCCCGCGACCGATTCGAGCGTGCGCACGCTGGTCGTGCCGGTCGCAATCACGTGGTGTCCCGCCGCCCGCGCCGCGTTGATCCGCCGCGCCGCGTCCTCGGTCACCTGATAAAACTCCGAGTGCATTACGTGATCCTCGACCGATTCCGCCTTGACCGGCCGGAACGTGCCCAGCCCCACGTGCAGCAGGATCGGCACGATGTCCACGCCCTTTGCGCGGATCTTCTCCATGAGCTCCGGCGTAAAGTGCAGCCCCGCCGTGGGCGCCGCCGCCGAGCCTTCCGCCTTGGCGTACACCGTCTGATAGCGCTCCTTGTCGGTCAGGCGCTCGTGGATGTAGGGCGGAAGCGGCATCTCGCCCAATTCGTCCAGCGCCACCTCCAATGACCCCTCGCACGAAAATTCCACTACGCGCCCGCCCGCGTCGGTCGGCGCGCAGATCTTGCACTTGAGCCGCCCCTCGCCAAATGTCACAATGCTCCCCGCGCGCATCTTCTTGCCCGGCTTGACCAGCGTCTCCCAACGCTTCGGACCCAGCTGCTTGAGCAGGAGCACCTCGCACGCGCCGCCGCTTGCGCGCACCCCCACCAGCCGCGCCGGCATCACCCGCGTCTCGTTGATCACCAGCGCGTCGCCCGGCGCGAGGTAGTCCACAATATCGTAAAAATGCTTGTGCGCAAGCGTGTCCTGCGCCCGATCGACCACCAGCAGTCGGCTATGATCGCGCGGCTCAATCGGCGTCTGCGCAATCAGCTCCTCCGGCAGTTCATAGAAAAAATCACTGGTCTTCATCTTCTAGCTCCTTTTATTGATTGGATCGCGCGAATACAGCACGGCACTGCGGTGCCGTGCTACGCTCACGCGGTGATTGAACGCGGAGGAGGGGCTACTCGCCAGCCCGGCACTGCGGCGTCGTGCTGCGCTCACGCGGGGTATTGA
>JAVXNW010000150.1:0-4282 GCA_036645575.1 Clostridia bacterium
GTGCCGGGCTGGCGAGTAGCCCACCTTTCGCGTTCAATCACCGCGTGAGCGCAGCACGGCACCGCAGTGCCGGGCTGGCGAGTAGCCCACCTTTCGCGTTCAATCACCGCGTGAGCGCAGCACGGCACCGCAGTGCCGTGCTGCCCCTCCTCCGCGTTCAATCACCCGCGTGAGCGCAGCGCAGCACGACGCCGCAGCGTCGTGCTGCGCACGAACATTCTACGCGTATAGCGGGAAGCGCTCGCACAGCGCGATGACCTGCTGGCGGACGAGCTCGGCGGCGGCGTCGCCCTCTTTGACGAGGCGCGCGATGAATGCCGCGATCTCGACCATTTCCTTTTCGCCCATGCCGCGCGTGGTGACTGCGGGGGTGCCGAGGCGCACGCCGCTGGTGATAAAGGGCGACTGGGTCTCGAAGGGAATGGTGTTTTTGTTGGCGGTGATGTTGGCGGAGTCGAGCAGTTTTTCAAGCGCCTTGCCGGTGACGCCGGTATTTGTCAGGTTGAGCAGCATCAGGTGGTTGTCGGTGCCGCCGGAGACGAGCTTCAGGCCGTTGGCCATGAGCGCCTCGGCAAGCGCGCGCGCGTTTAGGATGATCTGATGCTGATAGGTCTTAAACTCGGGGCTCATGGCCTCCTTGAAGCAGACCGCCTTGGCGGCGATGATGTGCTCGAGCGGGCCGCCCTGTGTGCCGGGGAAGATCGCCTTGTCGATTGCCTTGGCGTACTGTTCGCGGCACAGGATCATGCCGCCGCGCGGGCCGCGCAGCGTCTTGTGGGTGGTGGTGGTGACGATGTCGGCGTAGGGGACCGGGCTTTCGTGCTCGCCTGCGGCGACGAGCCCGGCGATGTGCGCCATATCGACCATCAGGAGCGCGCCGCACGCGTCGGCGATCTCGCGGAATTTTTTGAAGTCGAGCGCGCGCGGGTAGGCGCTCGCGCCTGCGACGATCAATTTGGGCTTATTTTCCATGGCGATGTCGTAGAGCGCCTCATAGTCGATGGTCTCGTCGGACGCGCGCACGCCGTAGGGCACGATGTGGAAGTATTTGCCGGACATGTTGACCGGGCTTCCGTGGGTCAGATGCCCGCCGTGGGCGAGGTTCATGCCCAGAATCGTGTCGCCCAGGTTGAGCAGCGCAAAATACACCGCCAGATTGGCCTGCGCGCCGGAATGCGGCTGGACGTTTGCGTGATCGGCGCCAAAGAGCTGGCAGGCGCGGTCGCGCGCGAGGTTTTCGACGATGTCGATAAACTGGCAGCCGCCGTAATAGCGCTTGCCCGGATAGCCTTCGGCGTATTTGTTGGTGAGATGCGAGCCCATGGCCTCCATAACGGCGGGGCTGACGAAGTTTTCAGACGCGATCAGCTCGATATGCTGGCGCTGACGATTGAGTTCAAGTTCCATAGCGGCAAATATTTCAGGATCATTTTTTTCAACGGACGGATAATTCAGCATCAGGGAGGCCCTCCTTCAAGTCGGTGGTTTTGCCCACAATTATAGCTCATCTCCCCGAATTTGGCAACGCACGATCGGTTATTTTCAGGGCAATCCGCCGCGAAATTCTGCGCAATCGCGCATACGCGCACCCGGAAAACGCCCAAAACCCGAACGATCGTGTTTTTTGTCCCGCGAGCCGGGCGCGGCGCGGCGCGGCAAGTGCCCCGGTTTTTTCCCAGCAATGGCCGGAGTGATCCGGTGCGCGCTTCAGCGCTGCGCGGAAGCGGTATGGCGCGCGATCAATGCTAAATTTCCCGATTTTTGCTGTGGGCAATTGACAAGCGGCGTTGGGGACACTACAATAGCCCTATGGTTATGCAGGATTTTATTGCGATTCCTGCATAATTTCGGCGGTAAGTCCATTCTTGTGGAGGTGTATTTTTTATGTCTTATGTAAGCGAAGTGCTATCCGACCTGATTCGTCGCAATCCTGGCGAGCTGGAGTTTCACCAGGCGGCCACCGAGGTGCTTGAATCGCTTGCGCCCGTAGTCGAGCAAAATCCGCTCTACCAGAAAAACGGCATTCTGGAACGAATCGTCGAGCCCAACCGCACCATTCTGTTTCAGGTTCCGTGGGTGGACGATCAGGGCAAGGTGCGCGTAAATAAAGGGTACCGCGTCCAGTTCAACAACGCCATCGGGCCTTATAAGGGCGGGCTCAGACTGCACCCGTCGGTGAATCTGGGCATTGTCAAGTTCTTGGGCTTTGAGCAGATCTTTAAAAACTCGCTGACGGGGCTTCCGATCGGCGGCGGCAAGGGCGGCAGCGATTTTAACCCCAAAGGCAAGAGCGACCGCGAAGTGATGGCGTTCTGCCAGAGCTTTATGACCGAGCTGTACAAATATATCGGCAAAGATACCGACGTGCCGGCGGGCGATATCGGCGTGGGCGCGCGCGAAATCGGCTATTTTTATGGGCAATACAAGCGCATTACCGGCCTGTACGAGAGCGTGCTGACCGGCAAGGGTCTAACCTATGGCGGCTCGCTCGCGCGCAAAGAGGCGACCGGGTACGGGCTCATCTACCTAATGGACGAACTGCTGCGCGGGCATGGGCACACGTTTGCGGGCAGCCGCGTCGTGGTATCGGGGTCCGGCAACGTCGCGATCTACGCAGCTGAGAAGGCCATGACGATGGGCGCGAAGGTGGTCGCGATGTGCGACTCGACCGGCTGGATCTACGATGAAGCGGGCGTCGATCTCGCGGTGGTCAAGCGCATTAAGGAGGTCGAGCGCGGGCGGCTGAGCGGGTACACCGCCGAGCGCCCGAGCGCGGAATACCACACCGACGGCGTCATCTGGGATGTGCCGTGCGACATTGCGCTTCCGTGCGCGACGCAGAACGAGCTGCACCTTGCCGATGCGCAGACGCTCATCAAGAATGGGTGCTTTGCGGTGGGCGAGGGCGCGAACATGCCCACCACGCCCGACGCGGTGCGCGCGCTGCGCGCGGCGAACGTGTACTTTGCGCCCGGCAAGGCGGCCAACGCGGGCGGCGTGGCGACGAGCGCGCTTGAGATGAGCCAGAACAGCCTGCGGCTCGGCTGGTCGTTTGACGAGGTCGATCAGCGGCTCAAGGGCATTATGGTGAACATCTATCGCCAGATGGACGCGGCCGCCGAAAAGTACGGCTGCAAGGACAACTTTGTGATGGGCGCGAACATCGCGGGCTTCACCAAGGTGGCCGATACCATGGTCGCGCACGGCGTCGTCTGACAGACGTCAAAAATTCGCGGGTTCGGGCAGTGCCCGGGCCCGCTTGTTCGTGGAGGAGATACGATGCGCTTGCTGGGTTTAGATGTGGGCGGCACGAAATGCGCGGTGACGCTGGGCGAGTGCGCCGGCGACGCGCTCGCGATCGTCCAAAAGGTCGCGTTTCCGACGCCGGGCCGGTGGCAGGACGCCGTTCGCCAGTTGATCGACGCGGCGCGCGCAATGGGCGCGGCACACGCGTGCGGCATCAGCTGCGGCGGACCGCTCGACGCGCAAAATGGGCTCATTCAGTCGCCGCCCAACCTGCCGGGCTGGGATCAGGTGCCCATTGTGCGCCTGGTTCAGGACGCGCTCGGCCTGCCCACCTTTCTAGAAAACGACGCCAACGCGTGCGCGCTGGCAGAATGGCGCTGGGGCGCGGGGCGTGGCATAAACAATCTGGCGTTTCTGACATTTGGCACCGGGCTTGGCGCGGGGCTCATCCTCAATGGCCGGCTGGTGCGCGGCGCGTGCGGCAATGCGGGCGAAGTGGGGCATCTGCGGCTTGCGCCATTTGGCCCGGCAGGCTACGGAAAAATCGGCTCGTTCGAGGGGTTCTGCTCCGGCGGCGGGCTTGCGCAGTTGGGCGCGACCTATGCGCGCGAGGCGATCCAGCGCGGCGTGCAGCCGCTGTTTGACGCAAATGCGCCCACCGCGCGCACCATTGCCGAGGCCGCGCGCGCGCACTGCCCCGTCGCGCAAAGGACGTTTGACACCTGCGGCGAAATGCTCGGCATGGGCCTCGGCCTGCTGATCGACATCATCAATCCTGAGCGGATCGTCATCGGCTCTATCTTCACCCGCTGCGAAGACCTCCTGCGCATGCCCATGACGCGCGCGCTCGAGCGCGAATGCCTGCCCGCTAGCCGCGCCGCCGTCTCGATCGTCCCCGCCGCACTCGGCGAATCCATCGGCGACTACGCCGCCCTAGGCAGCGCCGCCTACGCAGTGAGGGAGGAGGAGGAGGAGGCGAGGGGAACCGGGAGGCGGGAAGTATAGTAAGGGAGGCGGCGAGGAGGAGGCGGGGGGA
>JAVXNW010000151.1:0-4143 GCA_036645575.1 Clostridia bacterium
ACGTACAGCTCGAGGGGATAGTGTGAAAGGGGGCGAGCAGCCCACCTTTCGCGTTCAATAACCCGCGTGAGCGCAGCCCGGCACCGCAGTGCCGGGCTGGCGAGTAGCCCCTCCTCCGCGTTCAATAACCCGCGTGAGCGCAGCACGGCACCGCAGTGCCGGGCTGTATCCTATTTTTAGAGACGACAAAGGGTTCTGCCTCGCGCGCGAGGTAGAACCCTTTATCATTTAATCATCTTATACGCGGTGCGGGGCTTTGTCGGAGTACAGCCTGCGCAGCGTCTTTTCGCCGGCATTGCCGCTGGGTTTGATGCGGACGCGGCGTTGAAAGTCCATGATGGCGATCTTGGTGGACTTGTCGTAGCGGTTGTTGAGCGCGCCGATCAGGTAGCCTAGCTGCTTGAGCCGCTCCTTCATCCGCATGACGCGCACGCCCTGATCGCCGGGTCTCATGGGCGCGTAGCGGGCGTATTGCTTGCTTGTCGCGTACAGGATTTGCAGCTGCGCCGGGCCGATCTGGGACTGTTCCTCAAAGCCGTGATCGGACTGGAACAGGCGCACCGCGCGCACCGTCCGGCTGTCGTAATTGGACGTCAGAACGACGCCAGGATAACCCAGCTTGCGCAATTTCACCTGCATGTCATAGACGCGAATGTCGTCTCTCATGCCCTTTTTGAGGGAGACGTACCTGTTGTACATGAGCGCCGAATCGGCGTACAACTTTTCCTGTAGCGCAAGCCCCGCCACGCCGGTCTGCCTGACGTTGAGCATCGACTGCACGCGCTTGACCGCCTCCATCGTCGACCGATTAAACTTGCCGGTGACCGCCGCCCTCGTGTACTCGAGCGTGACCAGCCGGTTCTGCAAGCGCACGATGTCCTCGCCCTTGTCTCCCATGCCCAGCACGCGCATGGGGAGCGGCGGGACCGGCTCGGCCAGCGCCATGGGCATGAGCCCGCCCACCAGCGCCACCAATAGCACGCACGCAATCAACCGCAGAAATTTAGTCATGAACAACCGCCCCTTTCGAATCCATGATCCCTCTTTCCATTAGACAATTTTCGCAGCCAAAAAGACAGGTAAAATCCGTCATTTTATAAAACTTCATATTCGCCATATTTTTGTTATAAATGGTCGCTACACGTTAAACCGGAACAACGTGACGTCGCCATCCTTCATGACGTAGTCCTTGCCCTCGCTGCGCACGAGCCCCTTTTCCTTGCACGCGTTCATGTTGCCCTCGCGCACCAGGTCTTCATAGGAGACGATCTCGGCGCGAATGAACCCGCGCTCGAAGTCGGTATGGATGGTTCCGGCGGCCTGCGGCGCCTTGGTGCCGTCCTTGATCGTCCACGCGCGCACTTCCTTGGGTCCGGCGGTCAGGAAGCTGATGAGGCCTAGGAGCTTGTAGCCGATCTTGACCAGCCGATCAAGGCCGGACTGACCGATGCCCATCTCCTCCAGGAACAGCTTTTTTTCATCGAGCGGCAGCTGCGCGATCTCCTCTTCGACCTTGGCGGAGATGACGAGCACTTGGCTTGCCTGGGCGCTTGCGATCTCGCGCACGCGCGTGACCATGGGCAGTTGATCGGTGTCGCTGCCCAGGTCGTCTTCGGCGATATTGGCGGCGTAGAGCACCTTTTTCATCGTGAGCAGGTACCAGCCCTCGACCGCCTGGCGCTCGTCGTCTTGCAGGGCGCAGGTGCGCGCGGGGTGCCCGGCGTTCAAGTGCGCGAGCACCTTCTCGGCGGCCTCGGCCTCGATCGCCATCTTCTTGTCGCCGTTTTTGACCAGGTGCGCCGCCTTTTCCCCGCGCTTTGCGACCGTCTCAAGGTCGGCCAGAATGAGCTCGGTCTCGATGATGTCGATGTCGCGCGCCGGATCGACATTGCCCTCGACGTGGATCACGTTTTCGTCCTCAAAGCAGCGCACCACGTGCAAAATCGCGTCCACCTCGCGAATGTGGCTTAGGAATTTGTTGCCCAGCCCCTCGCCCCGGCTCGCGCCCTTGACCAGCCCCGCAATATCGACAAACTCGAGCAGCGCGGGCGTGTATTTTTCCGGGTGATACATCGTGGACAGCACGTCAAGCCGCTGATCAGGCACCGCCACCACGCCGGTATTGGGCTCAATCGTGCAAAATGGATAGTTCGCCGCCTGCGCGCCCGCGCACGTAATCGCATTAAATAAAGTGCTCTTTCCCACATTGGGGAGCCCGACAACGCCCAGCTTCATTCTCAACATCCTCCAAATTCCTTTATGGGTGTATTATAGCATTCCCGGGGCGCAAGAAGCAAGTCGCCGCGCATATTCCCCGCGCGCGCCCCTTCTTTTCCCCGCTTTTCCCTTCTTTTCACCCGCCACTTAACAGGTTATCCCCAGCCGCCCTTTCGGGCTGCATCCGCCAAATGATCTGGTGCCATGTCCTGTTTTTATATTAATAGGTAGCATTACCCCGACCAACCCCATATCTTGTATGGGCATTGCGCAAATACCTAGCGTGATTTGTCGGTTTTGGAGCCGTAATATTTTTGCTGGAAAACGTGGGAAAATACAGGCTTCATGCTTGATTGAAGGGGGTTTATTTGGTATGATAGGCAGGAACTTATCCCCAATGGCGAAATGTTCTCCACTTGCTTGTGGATTATTTGTGGGTAAGTCGTTTTTTATGAACGAATGTCGAGGGATACAGATGAATCTACAAGATCCTTGGTTAAAGGTACTGGACAAGCTGCAGGAGCAACTGAACTCCATCAGCTTTAACACGTGGTTTCGGCCGATCGTCGTACTGTCAGTGGCCAACAACCGCATGGTGCTGGGCATCAACGACTCAACGGGCGTGCAGGTGCTCAGGCAGCGCTACAACCTCATGCT
Organism: Clostridia bacterium; assembly: GCA_036645575.1. Taxonomy (GTDB): domain Bacteria; phylum Bacillota; class Clostridia; order Christensenellales; family Aristaeellaceae; genus JAVXNW01. Next base: position 2,875 of record JAVXNW010000151.1, read on the forward strand.
GTCCTCCGCTGTGCGCGAGGTGTTCGGCCGTGATTACGAGCTGATCATCGTCAATATGAACGAGCCGATGCCGCCCGAAGTCACGGGACTGGAATCGGGCGGCTCGCCTGATTCGCTCAACCCGAAATACACCTTTGACACGTTTGTGGTGGGCGAATCGAACCGGTTCGCGCACGCGGCGTCGCTGGCTGTCGCGGAGCTTCCGAGCGACGCGTACAACCCGCTGTTTCTCTATGGCGGCGTAGGGCTGGGCAAGACCCACCTGATGCACGCGATTGGACACTACCTGCGCGACGAAAATCGCGCCATGAACATCCAATACATCACGAGCGAGCGCTTCACCAACGACGTCATTGAGGCGATCCAGACCAAGAAGACCCAGGAGCTGCGCGAGCGACTGCGCTCTGCCGACGTGCTGATGGTGGACGATATCCAGTTTATCGCCGGAAAGACCTCCACACAGGAGGAGTTCTTTCATACGTTCAATCACCTCCACGCCAGCGGCAAGCAAATCGTCATCTCCTCTGACCGGCCGCCCAAGGACATCCCCACGCTCGAGGAGCGCCTGCGCTCCCGGTTTGAGTGGGGCCTTGTGGCCGATATCCAGAAGCCGGACTACGAGACGCGCGTCGCGATCCTGCGCAAAAAGGCGAATACGGAGCACATGGAGGTGCCCGATGAGGTGCTCAACTTCATCGCTGAGAAGGTGGACAGCAATATCCGCGAGCTTGAAGGCTCGCTCACCCGCGTCAATGCCAAGGCCATGATCGACAATGTGCCCGTCTCGCTGCCCATGGCTGAACTGTCGCTCAGCAATCTGGTCGGCGTGCGCGACGCCAAGCGCATTACCCCCGATCGCGTCATGCAGGTGGTCGCGGACTACTACCGCGTCGATAAGGTTGACCTCACCAATCAACGCCGGAACCGCGAAATATCGCTGCCGCGCCAGGTCGCTATGTACTTGACCCGCGAATTGACCAACCTCTCCACGACCCGGATCGGCGAGGCGTTCGGCGGACGCGACCATACCACCGTCATGCATGGCTGCTCGAAAATCGCCGACTCCGTCAAGCAACTCCCGCATATGGCCAAGACCCTGGACGAGCTCCGCGAAGCCATCCGCGACCAACGCCCGTCGTAGGGGAGGAGAGGCGAGGAGGCGGGGGGAACGGGGAGGCGGGAAGATAATTAAGGGAACGGACGGGGGGCCTCCGGCGGCCGGGGCGCTGCCCCTGGACCCCGCCAAGGAAGGTCCTTGGATGCCAGCGC
>JAVXNW010000152.1:0-4047 GCA_036645575.1 Clostridia bacterium
GCGGTCAAGGGGGCGCTGCCCCCCTGACCCCCCCGCCAGAAGCCAGCCTCTGGACTCTATGAACCGCTCACGCGGGGGAGACGGGGACAGGTACGGCCTCCGGCGGCCAGAGGGGCGCTGCCCCCCTGAACCCCCTGCCAGAAGCCAGCCTCTTTCCTCTATCAGCCGCTCACGCGGGGAAGCGGCGAGGGCATTGCCCCATGCACTTGCTTAGCCCTTGCAGCCGCAGCAGCAATGGTCGACGCTGCTCATGTACTCGATCAGGTTGACAACCTTGTTGGAATAGCCCCACTCGTTGTCGTACCAGGACACGACCTTGACGAACGTGTCGGTCAGCGCGATGCCGGCCTTCGCGTCGAAGATGGAGGTGTGCGGGTCGTGAATGAAGTCGCTGGAGACCACCATGTCCTCGGTGTAATCCAGAATGCCGTTTAGCTCGCCTTCTGCGGCGGCCTTCATGGCGGCGCAGATTTCGGCGTACTTCGCAGGCTTGCTCAGGTTGACGGTCAGGTCAACTACGGACACGTCGGCGGTCGGCACGCGGAACGCCATGCCCGTCAATTTGCCGTTGAGCTCGGGAATGACCTTGCCAACGGCCTTCGCCGCGCCGGTCGAGGAGGGGATGATGTTGAACGCCGCGCCACGGCCGCCGCGCCAGTCCTTGGCGGAGGGGCCGTCAACCGTCTTCTGGGTGGCGGTCGTCGCGTGAACCGTGGTCATCAGGCCATCGGTGATGCCCCAATTGTCGTTGAGCACCTTCGCGATCGGGGCCAAGCAGTTGGTCGTGCAGGACGCGTTCGAAACAAACGTCATGCCGGACTCGTACTTCTTGTTGTTGACGCCCATGACGAACATGGGGGTGTCGTCCTTGGACGGGGCGGACATGACCACGTGCTTGGCGCCCGCGTCGATGTGGCCCTGCGCCTTTTCCTTGGTCAGGAACAGGCCGGTCGATTCAACCACGTACTCCGCGCCAACCTCGCCCCACGGCAGGTCTGCGGGGTTCTTCTGGCAGAACACCGGGATCTTGTGGCCGTTGACGATGATCGCGTCGTCGGTCGACTCAACGGTGCCTTCGAAGCGGCCGTGCACGGTGTCGTACTTCAGCATGTACGCCATGTATTCAGGGGTGATCAGGTCGTTGATGCCCACGACCTCAACTTCTTTGTGATCGAGGCTGGCGCGGAACACGAGACGGCCGATGCGGCCAAAACCATTGATGCCAATTTTAATCATACTACTTTGCCTCCTTGTTTGTTATCTTGTACATTTTAACCCGGCGGCGCTGCTTTGACAAGCGTAACAAGGTCAAAAACGATCGAAAAAACGGTTTAACTCTGTAAAATGTTATCGATTGTCCGGGATGCGGCTGCGCCTACGATAATTTTAACGGAGCTAGCCCGACTTTCTTGCGCACTTTCGCCATTGTGCGCTGCGCTACCGCGCGCGCACGCTCCGCGGAATCGGTCATGACCGACTCGAGATACGCCTTGTCGTCAATGACCCGCGCGTAATTTTGCTGGATCGGCTCGAGCGTCGCGATCACCGCGTCCGCTACCGCGTCTTTGAATACGCCATAGCCCTTGCCGTCGTAGTCGTGCGCGATCGCCTCCATCGTCTGCCCGGTCAGGATCGACAAGATGCTCATGAGGTTGGATACGCCCGGCTTATTTTCCGGGTCGAACCGGATCTGGTTCTCGGAGTCGGTCATCGCGCGACGGAATTTCTTGCGGATCACCTTCGGCTCGTCCAGCATCGCGATAAATGTCTCCTCGGGGTCGGACTTGCTCATCTTGCGCGTCGGCTCTTGCAGGCTCATTACGCGCCCGCCTACCTTCGGAATGTAGGCGTCCGGGATCACAAAGACGTTGCCGTACAGCGCGTTAAACCGCTCGCCCACGTCGCGCGCAAGCTCTAAATGCTGCTTCTGGTCCGCGCCGATCGGCACAAGGTCCGACTGGTACAGCAGGATGTCCGCCGCCATCAGCGCGGGATAGGTGAACAGCCCCGCGTTGATGTTGTCCGCATGCTTGGCGGACTTGTCCTTGAACTGCGTCATTCGGCTCAATTCACCCATGTAGGTAAAGCAGTTGAGCACCCACGCAAGCTCCGCGTGCTCCGAAACGTGCGATTGGAAGTACATCAGGCTCTTTTTCGGGTCGAGCCCCACCGCGAGGTACAGGCTCATCACCTTGAGACAGGCCTTGCGCAGTTCCACTGGGTTCTGCCTGACCGTCAGCGCGTGCAGGTCGACGATCGAATACACGCAGTCGTACTCGTCTTCCAGCAACTTAAAGTTGCGCAATGCGCCGATGTAGTTGCCCAGCGTCAGCGTGCCGGTCGGCTGGATGCCTGAAAATATGCGCTTTTTGCGCGCCTCGGGGGTCTGTTCCGGTTCCATATCGATTCCTCCAAACGTTTATTCGCTATTCTTTGGTCGGCTTCTTCGCCTTTTTCTCGCCTTGACAATTCTGCTGGTCCTTGTTGAGCGCGAGCAGGCGGTCCGCAATCAGGCAGTCCGCGCTCGCGCGCATCGCAAACCCCAGCGCCAACTCCTCAAGCGGCGTATCCGCGTCAATGTCCTCGAGCAACGCGGCCTCGCCGATCAATGCCTGCGCAAGAGACGCGCAAAAATGGCTGTAATGCGCCTCGTCTACCTGCTCCCCGCCCGGCGCAATCACCTGCTTCACCCGCTCAATGGGCAGTACCCGCTTTAATATGCACGCCATCGTCAGCGCCGCCAGCTGCGGCTGCGCATAGCGCTTGTTCACCGGGCGCGGCGCTAGCCCGTCCTTTACATAGTTGTTGATGATCGAGGGCGTGACAAGGCTCGCGTCCGACGGACCTTGGAACAGCGCCAACTGCCGCTTGAGGTACGTGATCGCTTGATCCATGTACAACTCGATGTCCGGCATTCGCTGCCACGCCGTCGGGTCATAGGCGCGCAGCGCCGCCGCAATCGCCTCAATTCGCGCGTCCTGCGCCAAGAAAACCCCTCCTCATTTCACACAAAAACCAATCCGGCCAATTTTTGCACAAATTACTCAATCGCCTTTTATTGTACGCAATCCCCCCCAAATTGTCAAGCGCCCCAAACCGCAACAGCGCGCGCCACGCAATGTGACATTATGGGGAATTTTTGCGTCCGGGGCTTGACTTTCCTTGACGGACGGGGTAATATAATTTTAAATACTAGATGATGCGGTGGTGATAAGTATATGCACTTTGACGAGGTACAGATATGGGGCGACTCCATCTTGAAGGGCGTCGTGTACGATCAGGTGCGCAAGCGGTATGTACTGCTCAAGGAGTGCGCGGTGAAGGTGCTTTCGGAGCGGCTGATGGTGCCGATTTCGAATCACTCGCAGATGGGGCGCACAGCGCCGCAGGGGCTGGAGGCGCTGAAGGCGGCGCAGGGCGATCTGGCCAACAAGCTGGTCGTGCTGGAGTACGGCGGGAACGACTGCGATTTCGACTGGGCGAGCGTGGCCGAGCGGCCTGCGGACGAGCACCTTTGCCATACGCCCAGCGAGGTGTTTTCCTATACGCTGGAGCAGCTGGTGAACCTCGTGCGTAGGCGCGGGGGAACGCCCGCACTGTGCACGCTCCCCCCGCTCAACGCGCAGCGGTACCTGGACTGGATCACCCGCAATGGACTCAGCCGCGAAAATATCCTGTCCTATATCGGCGTTGCTGACCGCATCTATCGCTGGCAGGAGTATTACTCCTCTCTGGTTCAGCGCGCGGCCTACCAGATGCGCTGCATTTGCCTGCCCATGCGCGACGCGTTCCTCGAGAATGTGCGCGGCGAGGATGTCCTGTGCTTGGACGGCATCCACCCCAATAACCTGGGCCATAAACTCATGGCCGACGCCGCCACCGACATGGCCGCCACGCTACTGCTGGAGTAGGGGGGAGGCGAGGAGGAACGAGGAGGCGGGGGGAACCAGGAGGCGGGAAGTATAGTAAGGGAGGCGGCGAGGAGGAGGCGGGGGGAACCGGGAGGCGGGAAGTATATTTAGGGAGGCGGACGGGGGGCCTCCGGCG
>JAVXNW010000153.1:0-4013 GCA_036645575.1 Clostridia bacterium
AAGCTCAACTCGCCCATCGGCAAAGTCCCTCGAACCTCGTAGCCGATGGGCGAGTAAACCGTCCGGCGCAGCCGCAGGAATGCTCGCACCGCTAGAACACTCATAAGTAACTCAAGAGATCGCCCGACCGAACTCGGGCGATCTCGCGCAGCCCGGCACCGCAGCGTCGCTCACCGCTCACCGCTCACCGCTCACGCGCTCACGCGCTCACGCGCTCACGCCGAAAAGGATTGGTTTCCGGGTTCGTATATGAAAATTCACACGAGCGGAGCATCCTTATGCCAAACAGCGCTTCCTTAATGCGCGCTTTTATGGTATAATCAAGACGAAATGAGTGTGAAAAGATATGACGGCTTGTTTTTCTATGGCCATAGACGGCCCATCTGGCGCGGGAAAGTCCACCATCGCCCAGGCGGTTGCGCAAAAAACCGGGGCGCTGTATCTGGATACCGGCGCAATGTACCGGGCGGTCGGCCTTTGGATGCTGCGCCACAATGTCAATCTGCGCGACACCGCCGCGATTGCCCGGATGGTCAATCAGCCGGTCATCGACGTGCGCTATGTGGACGGCGTTCAGCGCCTCTACCTAGATGGCGTGGACGTCTCTGAGGCCATTCGCGCCCCCGAAGTCTCGATGGCCGCCTCCGCCGTGTCCGCCGTGCCGCAAGTGCGCGCGCGCTTGGTCGCCATGCAGCAGGGCATTGCCCGGGGGCGCTCGGTCGTCATGGACGGGCGCGACATCGGCACCAAGGTGCTGCCCAACGCGACGCTTAAGATCTATTTGATCGCCGACCTTTCCGAGCGCGCGCGCAGGCGCACCCTCGAACTTGGCGAAAAGGGCGTGCCCTGCGACGAGCAGGCCGTGCGCATGGATATGCAAAAGCGCGACCACGACGACGCCACCCGCGCAGCCTCGCCGCTATGCAAAGCCGAGGATGCCATCCAGCTGGACTCGAGTCATCTCACGCTGGCCGAGACGGTCGAGCGCGTGCTTGATCTGCTCGCCCAACGCCTTGAGGAGGGTGGAATCTAGTGTATATGCTGCTTATGCGGCTGGTTCGGACGGTGCTCCTCGTCCTTTTTCCGGTTCGGGCACGCGGCGCCGACGCGGTCCCTGACAGCCCCGTGATCCTCGCGTGCAACCACATGTCGCTCATGGACCCGCTCATCGTGGTCTGCACGCTCAGGCGCAAGGTCTTTTTTATGGCCAAAAAGGAACTGTTCGTGCCCCCGCTCGGCGCCATCCTGCGCGCCTTGGGCGCCTTCCCCGTCGAGCGCGGCGCAACCGACCTTCCGGCGGTGCGCAGGTCTATTCAGGTGCTGCGCGAGGGCAAGACATTCGGCATCTTCCCGCAGGGCAAGCGCACCTTCAAGGGCGGCGCGGCCTTCTTGTCGGGCGTCGCCCTCATCGCCGCGCAGTCGCGCGTCCCCGTCGTGCCGGTCTACATAGACCGCCGCGCGCGCCTCTTTCGCCCGGTCTTCATCGCCTTTGGCGCGCCGGTCGACCTGAGCGAAATGCTCAAAAAACCCAACAGCGCGGCGCTCAAGACCGCCACCGGGACGATCGAACAGGCGGTATACGCGCTCGCTCCCGCCCGGAATGAATGTTAAATTACGGGAAATTCCTGTTTTAGGCAGGTAATTGATGCGATTCCGCGAAATAATCAAGTTATCTACGAATCTGGCATAGGAAGGATTATCCGCCAATATGGACTTGACAGTGGCACGCAGCGCCGGCTTTTGCTTTGGCGTGGAGCGCGCGGTCGCATTGGCCGAGCGCCTTGCGCAAACAGGGAAGCCCGCCGTCACGCTGGGGCCGCTCATCCACAATCCCGGCGTGGTGGACGCGCTTTCCAAGCGCGGCATTGTGCCGATCGACCGGGTGGAGGATGCGCCGACGGGCGCAACGGTGCTGATTCGTTCCCATGGCGTGGGGCGTGGGGCGCTCGAAGCGCTCAGGGAACGCGCAAATCCCATACTGGATGCCACTTGTCCTTTTGTTCGAAGGATTCACCAGATGGCGCTGGACGCGGCGCAAAGTAACCTTCCGGTCATCGTCGTGGGCGACGGTGAGCACCCCGAGGTGCAGGGCATTCTGGGTTGGACGCTTGGCAAGGGCGTTCCCGTATTGACAGAAGCCGAAATTGACGCGCTTGCGCCCATGGAAAGCGCGCTCGTGGTCTCGCAGACCACATTGCCCAAGGCAAAGTACGACCATGTGTGTGCGCGCCTGCGCGAAAAGATCGGGCGCCTAGACATTCGCCAGACCATCTGCACCGCGACCGAGCGGCGTCAGACCGAGGCGGAGCACATCGCGCGAAATGTCGATGTGATGCTGGTCGTAGGGGGGCGCAACAGCGCCAACACGCGCAAGCTCTACGAGTTGTGCGGCGCGCTTTGCCCCCAAACTTATTTCATCGAAACCGCGGCCGAACTGGATCAACTCCACTTCTCTCCGCGTGGTCGAATAGGTATGACAGCCGGTGCATCCACGCCGGTTTGTACGTTTAAGGAGGTTGTGACACGAATGAACGACATCGAGAAACAGGAACAGGCCGAGGCTGTGGGGCCGATCGTCGAACCCACCAGCGGACCCGCCGTCGGGGCAGCCCAGGTAGAGGCGCAGGAAACAACGGAATCGAGCGCGGATGACGATTTCATGGCCAGCGTCGACAGGACCTTGGTTCAGCTCCGCCCGGGGCAGACCGTCACGGGCACGGTACTGCAAATTACCGATGACGAAGTCTGCGTGAACGTGGGCTACAAGGCGGACGGCCTGATCAAAAAGGCGGACCTCTCCTCGACCGATGTCAAGGTTGGCGACGAGATCGAAGTCGAAGTGGTCAAGGTCAACGACGGTGAGGGCAATGTGCTTTTGTCGCAGCGCAACATCGTCAACAAGAAGAGCTGGGACGAAATCGTCGCCAAATTCGAGGCGGGCGAGTGCGTGACCGGCGTTGGCAAGGAGGCCGTCAAGGGCGGTCTGACCGCGACCGTGCTCGGCATTCGCGCCTTTATCCCCGCGTCACAATTGTCTCAGCACTACGTCGAGAAGATCTCCGACTTCGTGGGTCAGGAAATGAAGCTCAAGATCATCGAAGTTGAAAAGACCAAAAAGCGCATCGTCGCGTCCCGCAAGGCGGTTCTTCAGGCCGAAGAGTCCGAGCGCAAGAAGGAAATCTGGGACACCCTCGAGGTGGGCCAGGTCGTCAACGGCATCGTGCGCAGGCTGACCGACTTTGGCGCGTTCGTCGACATCGGCGGCGTCGATGGCTTGGTTCATGTGACCGATCTCGCCTGGCATCGCGTCAAGCATCCCAGCGAAGTGGTTCAGGTCAAGCAGGAGATCCAGGTCAAGATCCTCAACATGGACAAGGAAAAAGAGCGCATCTCCCTGTCCTACAAGCAGACCCAGCCGCGTCCGTGGGACGTCGCAGGCGAGAAATACGCCGTCGGCTCCGTCGTCACCGGCAAAGTGGTTCGCATCACCACCTTCGGCGCATTTGTCGAGTTGGAACCCGGCCTTGACGGCTTGGTGCACATCTCCCAGTGCGCGCTCACCCGCATCGCCAAGGTCGAAGATGCCGTCAACGTCGGCGACGTGATCCGCGTCAAGATCCTTGACGTCAACACCGAAGCCCGCCGCATCTCCCTCTCGATCCGCGCCGTCCTCGAAGACGAGGCGCTCGACAACTTGGGCGAGATGAGCGACGTGGCCGATGAGTTCGCCATCGAACCCGCCTACACCGAGACGGTCGAGACGGTCGAAGTCACCGAGACGCCCGAAGCTTAAGAACATTTGAAAAAGGCCGCACGGCTGTGCCGTGCGGCGCTCACGCGGGTTATTGAACGCGAAAGGGGGCTACTCGCCCCCTTTCACACTATCCCCTCGAGCTGTACGCCCTTGCTGTGGCATTGGTGTACAGCTCCTTATATTTTGGGGACGAGGTGCAAAGGCACCCCTCCTGAGCCTCCACTTGAGGGGAGGTGGCACCCGCAGGTGACGGAAGGGT
>JAVXNW010000154.1:0-4009 GCA_036645575.1 Clostridia bacterium
CCACGCCCCCCACGCGTCCTGCGCGCCCGCGCCGCCGCACCGGTACGACGCGCCCGCTAGGGCGTTTAGCGCAACGCGCGTCGCCGTGCGGGACAGGCACGTCGGCGCGCCGGGCGCGGCCTGCGAAGCGGCAAAGACGCACGCGCCGGGCACCCGCTGACCCGCGATCGCGTCGCTTGACAGCGCGTAATTTGCCGCCCAATCGCCAAGGCGGATATCGCGCGCGTTGGCGGGCTTGTCGCTTCCCGCGTCCGCGTCGACAAACTCGATCCGCGCCGTCGCCGTGGGATGCTCGCCCGCCACCGCGCCGGAAAGCTCGATCGCCGCGCCCTCAAACGCCCGGTCGTCTGGCCGATACGCGCGCGCGACAGGGCCGTCTTTTGTGCCGATGCGCGGCGTCAGCACCGCCTTTTCAATCGCGTAGCGCTGCGTCGGATTTTCCGAAAGCGCGTAATTTCCGTTGTCCAGCCGCGCTTTCGCGGTATGCGTGCCCGCGTTTTTCGCGTCGCCACCCGTCACGAAAACCCCGCAGCATTCGCCTAGAACCAGGTTTTCGACCGTCGCGCCGACCGAGGCGGCTTTTCCGTCGTAGGTGCGCGTCGCAATGCCCGACCAGCGCAAGATGGCCAACCTTGGCGCAATGCGCGCGTCGGTCAGCCTGTACGCGCCGATCAAATCGTAATTGCGCGCCTTGACGCTCGGCAAAAGTTCCGCCGTCCCGGTCACCGTCTTGCCATTTTGCCCCGCGAACGCGCTGTCAAACGCCGGCGTTCCGGCCACGTAATCAATTCCTATGGTCAGTCTTTCTTCCGCTCGAAGTCCGTCGAAAAATAGCTCCGAAACCTGCGCGTCGGTGCCGCCGTCGTACGTCTTTTCGCAAATTGTGCCGCCGATTACCCGGATTGGCGCCTGATCGATTGTGAATTTCTGTGATTTCCAGGTCGCCGGATCGTAGTTCCCCAGCCCCGAAATCGTCACCGTCGGGGCCTTTTCGCTCGCCGCGCGCGCGGCATTTGTGTTGTTTTCGTACTTCACCGCGTAGTCCACGCCTTCTACCAGCGCGATAAATCCGTCCGTCACCGTTATTTGGGGCAAAATCGGCCCAGACATATAAATTGCCGACGCAACCTCAAGTGTTGCGTCGGCAATTGACCGGGGAAGGACCCGCACGGCAGCCACCGTGCTGTTGATTGGCCCCGACGAGGGGGCCCCCTTTCGACTCGCCGTCACCCGGCAATAGTAAAAATGCGTCCCCGCAGGTAGCCCGGGTGGCAATTCATAGACCGCGTCCGCGCCCACTTTCTCGTCTCCATCCCCCACCTCGCCGCGCGCGCTTTTATGCCACGCGTAGACGAGCTGATCGCCGCCATTGACATCCGCTCGTTTGGCCGCGACCTTTAGGGCTCCAAATACGCTTCCATAAGTAGCATCTTTGGGAGCGCTCGGCTGCGTCGTAATGGTGGGTGGTTCCGGCTTCCCGGGTTGCAGGCAAAGCCATGCCTTGCCGCCTGCGCCTTGGCGACACGCCACGGCATAGGCCGGATTGTCGCTCGCGAAGCGCGCATTTGTCGTCCATCCCGCGTCAAATTCGCCCGTGATCGGCGTCTCCACCCCCGGACGCGCGACGGTCACGCCCAGTTGGGCGCCATCGAGCGCGCCCACGACCGCGATCGTGCCCAAATGCAAATAGAGGTTTCCGGGCGTTTTGGACGCGGCGACTGTATTTCCCGTGACCTGCGCGCCGCCGCGCACCTTGAACGAACCGCCGCCCAGATACGCGCCGCCGCCGCACCGATCCGCATGATTTCGCGCCATTGTGCCGCCGCGCATCTCAAAGGCCCCGCGCGTCAGGTAGACCCCGCCGCCGAACCCGCGCGCATGGTTTTCGCAAATCGTTCCGCCGCTCATTGTGAATGCGCCGCCGGCGATTTTTACGCCGCCACCATAGTTACATTTCGCGCCGCCGTTTTTTTCGATGCTGCCGCCCTTCATTTCAAATGTGCCGGCCGTCACGGACACGCCGCTCCCGTTGTTCTCCGAAATGCGCCCGCCCACCATTTGAAATCTTCCGCCCTCCACGCACACGCCGTCCCCGGCGTTGTCCCGGAGCGTCGCGCCCGGCAGCAGGATCAGTTCGCCGCCGCGCACGCGCACAAGCGCCGACCGGGCGCCCACGGCATTTGCGCCGCTCAGCGTGACATTTCCGCCCAACGTCAGGCTTCCGCCGGTTATCGTAAGCAGGCTTCCCCCAACGCCCGCCCCGCGCGTGATGACCCCGGATCCGGTCAAACAAATGATTTTCTCTGCGAGAATTACTTCAGAATCCGCAAAAAAATCCCCGCCAACGCTTATCGTGGCAGGGGATTTCGCCTCCGCAATGGCCCTCTCGAGCGCCGCCCAACTGTCCACCACGGCACAAGCCCCCTCAGGCGTCTGCACCCCCTTCGGCGTCTGCGACGCTGTCGCAACCCCCGCCCCCGACACGCCGCACGGGTTCGCCGTCGCACACCCCGCCCCCGACACGCCGCACATCGGGTTCGCCGTCGCACACCTCGCCCCCGACACGCCGCACATCGGGTTCGCCGTCGCACACCTCGCCCCCGACACGCCGCAACCCGAATTCGCCGTCGCCGCCCACGCACTCCCCGCGCACGCCGTAAACAAAACGCTCATCAAAACAAGTCCTATCACACACCGTTTCACAAGGGCCTCCTTTGCATCATGCGCGCCCCGCGCCCCACGAAATGTGCAGCAAGACCACCCGCACAGTTGCAACCCAGACATCCCAACCCTGCCCCAGTTAAGTCCCCAACCCCGCAAGTCTTCCCCATGTAGTATAACAAATTCCGCCACAAATTAAAAGCCTTTTCATAAATTAATCTCCGCTTTTAAGCATTAATGGTCAATTTTGCTTGAAAAGCCTATGGGCTCGTTTGATTTTACGGATAAGAATTGTGCGCCACCGTGTACGAGATGGACGCGGGCGTTCTTACGCGGATACGATAAGAAATGGGGGGGTAAAACGAATGAAGCCTTTTCCAGTTGTAAAAGCCCCTTTGCTGTATGCCCATCATTTCACATAACAGCTTGATTGGCAACATCCCCGATAGTTCCAGGGTCACCTGGTACTCTTGCTGTCGAAAGGAGCAAACTCCTTCTGAGCACCAGTTCCCTTCACCATGTATCCTTTTTTAGCCGCGCTTCGACGATCTTCGCTCGCAGAAGCTCGCTGATTCATTCCTCCTTGCTCATGGACTCATAGTCTTCGAGTTTGGCCGGCGGACGCGCCGGTTCTTTTATCTTCGCTGCGTTCGATTCTACCTGCCTTACCGGCAGATGATGCGCTGCACGGTATACCCGCATATAGTTTCAAGCGGTATCGCTGCCGATTCCGTACTCCTCAGCCGCTTCAAACCGACTGATCTCTCCTTCGCAGATACGCTGGCCTATGTCCAGCCTTTCGTCCCGTGTGTACTTCATTCAAGCGCCCTCCTGTCCACGTTTGGTTTTCACTGTTCGCCTCTCGCGTTCCTCTGTTTAGATTACGCTTTCATGTGTCCAGTTTCTACCCCTTCCGTGTCCAGTTTTAGAGAACCGCTTCAATTGATGTTTGATGCCGTTACAGCGGCGCAGGAACAACGGGGCACGTCGGGATATGACGGGAGGACAGTTCACATTTAGCGAGGTGGCATTTTTATTGTACAGAAAATACACTTGGGCTTTAAAAGACCAAACAATTCCTGAGGAAACGATCAGGCGAGAGAAATCCGCTGGGGGGGATTTCGCGTTGAGCGGAGAACCCGCACGCAGGAGACAACCCGCGAAATAAGTACCCCAAAAAGAGAAGATGAAAAGATTTTTTCTTTTTCGCCTTCTCTTTTTGGGGCAGCACCGGAAACCCGGACCCATTGGCCTTGTGCCGCGCCGCAAGGTCGGCGCTGTCGGGCGTTGTCACGGCATTTCGGCGCATGAAGTTTCGCTGATTCAGGTGGTTTCCACGTCCAAATGG
>JAVXNW010000155.1:0-3919 GCA_036645575.1 Clostridia bacterium
AGCCGATGGGCGAGGTAAACCGTCCGGCGCAGCCGCAGGAATGGTCGCAGCGCTAGAACGCTCATAAGTAACTCAAGAGACAGCCCGACCGAACTCGGGCTGTCTCGCGGTCTCTCTCCGTTCTCTCTTGCGGTCGTCGCACCCCCGGAGCCACCCTTGCTGCACTCACCCATTCTGAGCCTCCCCTTGAGGGGTGGCACCCGCAGGTGACGGTAGGGTGGGCCACGACGAACCGGCGGACGCCTCATAGGCGCCCCTACAGATACGGGAGATTCGTCCCCGCCTCCCCGCACCTCGCCCCAACCCATAGAAAGCCATGCAAAAACACCACAGCATCACCGTACAGCTCGAGGGGGTGGTGTGGAGGGGGGCGAGCAGCCCCTCCTCCGCGTTCAATAACCCGCGTGAGCTGCGGTGCCGGGCTGTCGCTCACGCCCGCCGTCTTTATTATATCGCCAATTCGTAGTACGTCGCTCCGGAAAGCGTCTTCCAGCAAAAACCCGCTTCGTCAAGCGTCATATAACCGTGTTGCGTGCCCGCCTTGGGCAGCGACGCGGAGCCGGGGTTCAGGCACCAGATACCCGACCGCTGCGCCCACATGGGCACGTGCGTATGCCCGCTCAACAGGATGTCGCCGGGCTGGAGCTTGGGCAGGTTGTCCGGGCCCAGCTTGTGCCCATGCGTCAGAAAGAGCGTCTTTCCGCCAAAGAACACCAGCGCGCTGTCAGATAGCACGGGGAAATCCAGCACCGCTTGATCGACCTCCGCCTCGCAGTTGCCGCGCACGCACAGTAGCTGCCCCGCCACCTCGTTGAGCCGCGCGGTCACCTGCTTGGGCGCGTAGCCGTCGGGCAGGTCGTTGCGCGGGCCATGGTACAAAAGATCGCCCAGCAGCAACAGCCGCTGCGCCTGCTCGCGCGCAAACGCCTCCAGCAGTTGGTTTACATACAAGCCCGAACCGTGCAGGTCGGACGCAATCATCAGTTTACCGGTCATCGGTCTGTGCTTCCTCCTCGCCTATTGGGATGGCGGCCCCGCGCCGCGCGATCAGGCGTCTTGATCCTCGGCCTTTTCCTCCGCCATGGGCACGTAATCGCCCTTGGTGAACGCGTCAATGAGCGCGCGCGCTTCCTCCGCCTGCCCCTCGTCCACATAGATTTCCTCGCCCAGCATGCTCGATCCGGCCAATACGGGCAGCGGATCCATGCCGTATTTGGGGCGGATCAGGCTCGGGATCTCGGCGCTGGTCAACAGCCCCCGGATCATCTCTGAGTCCACATGGTTAAACACCGTCGCCACCAAGACCGTTCCCTCCATGGGCAGTTCCTTCGGGGTAAACATAGGCTATCCCTCCTCATATCATGGATCGTTCCAAGCGTTCAAGCGCCTCGGGTGTATCCACATCGGTCAGCTCCAGCGGCGATTGCACCTCAAGTAAGTATATTCGATCCGGATTAGCGTAAATCACCTTGCCGCCGCTCTCCCCCGGCGCAAGGCGCGCGAGGGCGGCAAAGCACGCCTTGGGAAAGAGCACGGGGTTTCCGGGACAATCGCCAAACGCGGCGCGCACAATGCGCGCGGGGTTTTCTTCAAAGGCAGCGGCCATGCGCATGAGCGTCGCGCGCGTAAGGCGCGGCTGATCGCCGACCAGGAAAAAGCAGCCGTCCACATCGCCGATCCGCTCAAGGCCCAGGCGAATCGTGTCGCGCTGTTCGGGCAGGTCATGCTCGACCACGCCAAAGCCGGCCTCCCGGCAAAGGCGCGCCACTTGGGGATCGCGCGCCACCGCGACGCGCGGCCATGCGTCCGGCACGACGAAGAGCGCGTAGTCGATCAGCGGACGCCCGGCAAAGGGGATCAGCAGCTTGTTTGCGCCAAAGCGGCGCCCTACGCCAGACGCCATCAGCACGCACCCGATCCTCAGCATCTCAGCCCCACAAGAGCGACAGCATCGGCACGACCTGCTTTTTGCGGGACACGACGCCGGGCAGGAACACGTGGTGATCCTTGACCTCGACGTTGAAGGCCTGCTGAATGATGTCCTCCGCGCCCATAATGACCAGCTCGGTGCCCACGCGCAGGACGTCGGTGATCATGAACAGCTCCATGTCGGCGTGGCGCTCCGCCTTGCGCTTTTGCATGAAGGCGAGCAGCTCCTCTTTGCGCTTGAGCACCCGCGCGGAGTCGAGGCAGTTGATTTGGCCAATGCCCAGCGAGTGTCCGGCGATCAGGAACTCCTTGAAGTCGGACAGGAACAGCGCCTCGGCGGGCTTGTCCTCGTTAGAGGAGGCCGCAAAGATGTCATGCCCCAATTGCTCGATCGATATGCCCGCGATGCGCGCCATGCGCTCGGCCATTTTGTGGTCGCGCGCCGTGCAGGTGGGCGACTTGAAGAGCACCGTGTCCGACACGATGGCCGCGCAGATCAGCCCTGCCAGTTTGGCGGTCGGCATGAGCCCGCGCTCCTGAAACATGGTCGCAATAATGGTCGCGGTGGAGCCGACCGGCTCGTTGCGAAAGAAGATCGGCGCACCGGTCTGCACGTCGGCCAAGCGGTGGTGATCGACGATCTCGAGCACCTCGGCCTGCTCAAGGCCGGGCACGGACTGCGATTTTTCGTTGTGATCGACCAGCACGACGCGCTTGCGGCGCGGTCGGATCAGGTGAAAGCGGGAGAGCGTGCCGACGACCTGATCGCGCTCGTCGAGGATCGGGTAGCAGCGAAAGCGGCTCTCGAGCATCAGTTCGCGCACGTCGTCGATGTAGTCGTCCAGGTGAAAGGAGACAAGCCCGCTCGTCTCGCAGACCCGGTCGATCGGCACGGCCTGATAGATCATGCGCGCGGCGCGGTAGACGTCGCAGGGCGTCGAGATGACGCACACGCCGCCAAGCGCCTCCAGGACGTCCTCGGCCACCTCGGCCTGGCAGACGATCATGGTCTTGACGCCGCACGCCGCGGCCTTTTTCATGAGCTCGGGCTGGCTCCCGCACAGGAGAATGCGGCCGGCACCCAGCCCTTGCAGCTGCGCGCGCTCCTGCGGCAGCGCAATGGTCACATCGCCCGACACCGAGATGTCGCAGGTGTCGCCGTCTTCGCCAAGGATGCGCCCCTCGAGCGCGCTGAGCAAGTTGCACATGGGAATGCTGTCGGCGGTCGGGCTGTCGATGGAGCGCATGTCGTAGGCGGCAATGTCGCCCGCGGTCAACATGCCGTAGAGCTTGCCCTCGTCGTCGGTCACCGGCATGGCGAGAATGGCGTGATCGGCCTTGAGCACCGACCACGCGCGGCTGACGGTCACGGCGCGATTGAGCGCCGGGGGCGTATCGTACAAAAGGTCGCGCACCTGCGTGCGCACGTCGCGAAGCAACTGCGGCGGTTCCATGCCGAATCGGTCGAGCACCATCTGCGTCTCGTCGCTGACGGGACCCAAGCGCGCGGCGACATAGGCGCGCTCGCCCAGCGCGTTGTGTAGCGCCGCATAGGCCATTGCGGAGACGATGGAGTCCGTATCGGGATTGCGATGCCCGGTCACATAGATCGGTTCCAACAGACACACCTCTTCTGCCATTTTTTCTTATTATACCCCATTTTGCCCAAAAGCGGATAGCGCGCGCGTATTAATTAGGAAATTAAGGGGAGACGGCGAGGAGGAGGCGGCGAGGAGGAGGCGAGGGGAACCAGGAGGCGGGAAGTATATTTAGGGGAGACGGACGGGGGCCTCCGGCGGCCGGGGCGCTGCCCCTGGACCCCGCAAAGGATGATCCTTTGATGCCAGCGCGCCTGCGGGCGCAGGTTGGGGCGGGTAAAATATAGGGAGTTGTGCACGGACACCATAGCCTTAACGTACAGCTCGAGGGGATAGTGTGAAAGGGGGCGAGCAGCCCACCTTTCGCGTTCAATAACCCGCGTGAGCGCAGC
>JAVXNW010000156.1:0-3872 GCA_036645575.1 Clostridia bacterium
GATGTCGTCAAGGCTTCAAGCCTTGTGCGAGCCGGCGGCAGCGCCGGTCGCTTGTCGCAACAAGCGAAATCCTTCGAACCTCGTACCTCGTTCCCGCGCCTCCCCGAACCCCAACGCCTCCTCGCCCATCGGCAAAGTCCCCGAACCCCGTAGCCGATGGGCGAGGGGAACCGTCCGGCGTAGCCGCAGGAATGCTCGCAGCGCTAGAACATTGTCACTAACTCAAGAGATCGCCCGACCGAACTCGGGCTATCTCGCGGGCTCTCTCGCTCTTCCCAACCCCACTACCCCACCTTCCGCATTCAATCACCGCGCGAAGAACTTGCGCATCAGTTGATCGCCGTCGGGCAGCACGGGGCAGTCCTCGCAGGCGGCCTCGGTAAAGGGGCGGGGCGTGCCGGGCGTGCGCGAATCGTACAGCGCGAAGGGAACCGGCGTTCCGTCGTGGGTGCGGGTGGAGAGCAGCGTGTAGTGATCGGGCATGAGCAGCATCCGGAACGCCTCGCCGCGCGCGTTCATTCCGTCAAGCAGCGGCTGGACGATGCGGTCGTTGAGCCTGCGCATCGACTCGAGCTTTTTTTCAAGGCTTCCGTCGTGGCTCATCTCGTCGGGCGCTTCCAAATGCACGAGCACGAAATCGAAGCCCGCGTCGAGCGAATCAAGCGCGGTCTGCGCCTTTTGCTCGTAGTCGGTGTCGAGCAGCCCGGTCGCCCACGGGTAGTCGGGCGCGTCCAGCCCGCCCAAGCGCGCAATGCCCTTGACCAGCGGCACCGCAGAGATCACGCGCCCCTTGACCGCGTATTTTTCCTCGAAATTGTCCAGCGTGCACGCGGTGCCCGCGCCCCATAGCCACGCCGCGTTGGCGGGGAGTTTGCCCTCGGCGCGCCGCTTTTCGTTGATCGGGTGGTGGTTCAGCACCTCAAAGGAGACCTTCTCAAGCGCCAGAATGGTCTGGGCGCACGCGCCGGCGGGCAGATGCGCGCGCACGTCCTGGCCGACGATGTCGTGCGGCGGCGCCAGCACAAAGCCCGCCTCGTCGCTTGGGATGACCGCCGCGTGGCGAAAGGTGTCGGTCGGGTAGATCTTGAGCCCGCATTTTTCCGACACCCTCAAAAACGCGTCCGCCTTCATGAGGTCGGTTATCAGCTGATAGGCGTCGTGCCCGTCGATCCCGCCGCCGTTGTGCGACAGCATTTTCCCGCCCTCGAACCCCGCGTCCCCGATCGCGACCAAGTTGAGCCGGAAACACACCTCGCCGCCCGACAAGACCACGCCCATGCCCGCGGCCTCAAGCGGGGAGCGGCCGGTGTAGATCTTCGGCGTATCGTTGCCGAGCAGGGTCAAAAACGCGGTGTCGCTGCCGGGCGGCAGCTGGCGCGGACAGGACAGCAAGCGACCCAGCTCGCCGCCCGCGATCGTTTGAAAGCCTTGGGGGTTTAAATAGCCGAGCGGCGTCTTGCCGCAAAGCGCCTCGATCGGACGATCGGCCATGCCGTCGCCAACCACGAGCAGGTATTTCATTTACAGGGCTCCTCTCTCTTGCCAAACGCGCCAATTTACTTTATAATGAATGCTCAGGGTATTGTTGTCAATTATAGCATAGAATTGCGGGCATTGCAATTTTTTTGCGTCCCGCGTCATGAAGGATCTTAGGAGGCGTTCACTTGCAATCACAACCTCAGCCGCCGCTATCGGGCATCATCAAAGGGCAGGTATTCGAGGGCTTTCTGCTGGTCAAGGCGGCGGAACAGCGCACCTCGTCTAATGGAAGCAAATATCTGGACATGACGCTGTGCGACCGCACCGGCGACATCAACGCCAAGATGTGGGACGGCGTCACCCCCGCGCCCGCCGCGTGCGACGTCGTCAAGGTGCGCGGCATGGTGCAGGAGTACAACGGGCGCGCGCAGCTGCGCGTGGATCGGCTGCGCGAGCCGGAAGCGCGCGATCAGGTGGATATGGCGCAGCTGGTGCCGTGCGCGCCGCTGCCCGCGGAAGAGATGAAACAGGCGCTGTTTGAGCGCGCGGAGCGCATGGCCGACCCGCAGCTGCGCGAGTTGGTGCTCGAGCGCCTGCGCGAGGCCGGCGAGCGGCTCGACTACTACCCCGCCGCGGTCAAGCTCCACCACGCGGAGCGCAGCGGCCTGCTCCACCACACGAGCACCATGCTGCGCGCGGCGGAGGCGGTGTGCCAAGTATACGCAACGCTTGACGGCGATCTGCTGGCGGCGGGCGTGATATTGCACGACCTGTGCAAATTGAGCGAGATGAACGCGGACAAGATCGGGCTGGCGGGCGAGTATTCCACCGAGGGCGAGCTGCTGGGGCACTTGGTCGAGGGCGTCGCCGAGCTTGCGCGCGCGGGCGAAAAAATGGGCACGCGCCGCGAACTGCTGCTGATGCTCGAGCACATGATCCTCTCGCACCACGACATGCCCGAATACGGCAGTCCCAAGCGCCCGATGTTCCCGGAGGCCGAGGTGCTGCACACGCTCGACCTCATGGACGCGCGCATGTTTGAGATGAACCAGGCGCTCTCGCAGGTGCAGCCCGGCACGTTCACCGAGCGCATCTGGTCGCTTGAGCGCAAGCTGTACCGGCGCAAGTAGGCGCGATCATCATAATAAAGGGGCGATCGGTCATGCTTTACAACGACATAAAGCAGGTGCTTCCGGCGTTTGATTTTGCGGGGCGCTACCACGAGGTGGAGGAATTGCACTCCGGCATCATCAACAACACCTACCACCTTGTGTACGTTCTGCCGGGCGGCGGCGCGGCGCACTACACGCTGCAGCACATAAACGGCTACGTGTTTAAGGACCCGGAGGCGGTCATGCGCAACATCGAGCGCGTGACCACGCATCTGGCGGAAAGCCTGCGCGCGGACGGCATAGACCCCAAGCGGCGCGTGCTCACCCTGATCCCCACGCACGCGGGCACGGCGTTCTGTCGCGACCAGGAGGGCGGGTTTTGGCGCGCCTACGAGTTCATCGATGGCGCGACCGCGTATGACCAGATGACCAACCCCGCGCACTTTCGCGAGGCGGGGCGCGCGTTTGGCGAGTTCCAAAAGCGCCTGTGCGACTTTCCGGTCGCGCAGTTGACCGAGACCATCCCGGACTTTCACCACTCGACGAAGCGGTTTTACCGGTTTGTCGAGTCGCTCGCGGCCGACCGCGCGGGGCGCGCCGAGGGCGCGGAGGCGGAGATCGACCAGATCTTCGCGCACCGCAAGATGCTGGGCTCGATCGTTCAGCTGATGAAGACGGGCGTGCTCCCGGTCCGCGTGACCCACAACGACACGAAGATCAACAACGTCATGATCGACGATTCGACCAGCCGCGCGCTGTGCGTGATCGATCTGGACACCGTCATGCCGGGCTCGTCCCTGTACGATTTCGGCGACGCGATCCGCTTTGGCGCGTCCACCGCCGCCGAGGACGAGGAGGACCCCGCGAAGATCTCGCTCGACATGGCGAAATTCCGCCTCTTCACCGAGGGGTTTTTGTCCGAGACCAACGGCTTTTTGTCCGAAATGGAATTGCGCCGCCTGCCGCTTGGCGTCAAGGTGATCACCTGCGAACTGGCCATGCGCTTTTTGACCGACTACTTAGACGGCGATCTGTACTTCAAGGTGCGCGATCCCGAGCACAACCTGATCCGCGCCCGCGCCCAACTCCGTCTCTTGCGCGACGTCGAGGAAAAAGAGTCCGAAATGACCCGCATCGTCGAGGATTTGATGGGAAAATAGGCTTCGCCCAGTCGCCCAACAAAAAGGGGCTGTTGCGCTGAAATGACCCCCAAAAGTTAGACAAGAACGGGTTAAGCGATGAGAAGGGCTTGCATTCTGTGAACAGCAGGAGGCAAGCCCT
>JAVXNW010000157.1:0-3870 GCA_036645575.1 Clostridia bacterium
GGACGTTGCCCAAACCAGCCGCCACGCCGCGATTTCCGTTGGTGTTGAACGGATAGAAGTTGATGGACGCGCGGGCGGAGATTGCTGGCCGCACCACGCCGAGAAAAAGTTGCGGCGCGCTGTCGCGCGCGAAGACGGGCGGGCGGGGGATGGGCGCAAAATGGGGCTTCGGGTTAGCGGTGGTCGCCCAGGAAAAACAGCGCGAGGGTGCCGGGGCCGGAATGGGCGCCGATCACCGGGCCGACGTAGTTGATCTCGATGGATTTAGGCGACATCTGCTCGCGGATCAGGTCGGCCAACTGCTCCGCCTCCGCGCGGCAATCGCCGTGGGAGATGAAGACCACCTGGTTTTGCGGATCGATCGCGCTTTGCGCCATCTTGTCCTTGAGGCGGCGAATCGACGCCTTGCGGCCCTTGGCGATCTCCACCTTGACCAAGCGCCCCTCGTCGTCCATGTGCATGACCGGCTTAATGCCCAGCATGGTCCCGACCAATTCGGTCGCCGCCGAGATGCGCCCGCCGCGCTTTAAAAAGTGCAAATCGTCCACGGTGAACCAGTGGCACAGGTGCAATTTATTTTGCTCGACAAAATCACGCACTGCTTCAATCGACTTGCCCGCGCGCTTTTGCTGAACCGCGAGGTAGATCAGCAGCCCCTCGCCCAGCGACGCCGCCAGCGTATCCACCGCATAGATCTTGCGCTGCGGGTACTTCTCCGAAAGCGTCTGCGCCGCGCTCGCGCCGCACTGGTAGGTGCCGCTCAGCGCCGACGAAAAGCCCAAATACAGCACGTCGCGCCCCGCCTGCAAAAGCGGCTCCATCAGGCGCAGAAAGGCGTCGATGTTGACCGCCGAGGTCTTGGCCGGCTTGTCCGCGCGCATCGCCGCGTAAAAATCGGAAAACGCGATCTCGCGCCCGTCCAGATAGTTCATGTACGTCTGCCCATCCAAAAGCACCGAAAGCGGCGCCACCGAAAGCTCCAGCTCCGCAGCCATCTGCGCGGTCAAGTCGCAGGACGAATCGGTCACGATGGCGAAATTATCCATACCTTTACTCCCCCTATGCTTCTGGTTAGCATTGTTATCTTTTCCATAGAAAGTATACTATGGAAAGCGCGCGCTGTCAATAAAAGGCGTGCCCCGCGCCGATAATTTGCTAATTTAGCTCAAATTCTCGCGAAATGGCGTCCGAAAAGAGCGACATGGTGCGCGCGTCGCGGGCGAGCTCGCCGCTATCGACGAGCAGCGCCGCGCCGTAGATCAGCGAGCGGACGACCAATGTCTTGCGCTCGCGGACGTCGTCCGCCATGCCGACTTTTTCGCAATAGACCCGGATCAATTCCTGCGTGAGCTGGCTCAGCTCGCCCTTGGCGCGCCGCTGCTCGCATGTCAAGTCCTGCTGGCGCATCATGATGATGGTTCGAAAGTGCGGGTGATCCAGCAAAAAATTGATGTAGCCCATGCTGATGGCCAACAGCCGCGTGCGCGCGTCCGAATCGCAGGCGGAAAGCAGTGCCTGCTGGCGCATGTTCCACTCGCCCTTGATGTACTCGAGCATCGCCAGCACGAACGCCTGCTTGTCCTTAAAGTGCTTGTAGGGCGCGGCGCAGGACATGCCGCAGGCGCTGGCCACCTTGCGCAGCGACAGACCGCCGACCCCCACCTGCTGCGCGAGGCTGATCCCGGCGATGATCAGCTTTTCCCGTCCCGATGTCCCCTTTTGCATGGATATTGCCTACCTTCTGCCCAGCGTATAGCCTTCTTTTTCGTAGATTCCGATCCAGCCCTTGAAGCGCTGGAAAAATTCCGGGTTGTTCTGCGTCTTTTCCATCATGCCGATCAATTGCTCGGTGGTCTCCTGGTTGGAGCTGTTGCTCATCAACCGGCGCACCTGATAGACGCCGTCCAGTTCCTCGGGCGTGAGCAGCAATTCCTCGCGGCGCGTGCCCGACTTGTTGAGGTCGATCGCCGGGAAGATGCGCTTCTCGGACAATTTGCGGTCGAGGTGGATCTCCATGTTGCCGGTGCCCTTGAACTCCTCGAAGATGATGTCGTCCATCCGGCTGCCGGTCTCGACCAGCGCGGTCGCGATGATCGTGAGGCTGCCGCCAAATTCGATGTTGCGGGCCGCGCCAAAGAACCGCTTGGGCTTGTGCAGCGCGCCCGGATCCAACCCGCCCGACAGCGTGCGCCCGGACGGCGACACCGTCAGGTTGTACGCGCGCGCCAACCGCGTGATCGAGTCGAGCAGGATCACCACGTCTTTGCCCGATTCAACCAGCCGCTGCGCCCGTTCAATCACCATTTCGGCGCAGCGCGTGTGGTTCTCCGGCAGCTCGTCAAACGTCGAGTACACGACGTCGCCGTTGATCGAGCGCTGCATGTCCGTGACCTCCTCCGGCCGCTCGTCAATCAGCAGCACGATCAGGTGGATGTCCGGGTAATTGCCGGTGATCGCGTTGGCGATCTTCTTGAGCAGCACGGTCTTGCCCGCCTTGGGTTGGGACACGATCAGCCCGCGCTGACCCTTGCCGATCGGCGCGATCATGTCAATCACGCGCAGTGCGAGGTCGGTCTTGCCGTCCTCGCGCTCGAGCTTGATGCGCTCGTCCGGGTACAGCGGCGTCAGGTCCTCAAAGCGCGGCCGGCCAATCGCCTTGTCGGGCGAATCGCCGTTGACGGAATTGATGTAGATCAGCCCGCCGTAGCGGTCGCCGTCGCGCGTGGGGCGGGTCTTCCCCTTGACGTAGTCGCCGTTGCGCAGGCTGAAGCGGCGAATCTGCGCGATCGATACGTACACGTCGTTGGGGCCGGGCAGGCAGTTGGTCGCCCGCAAAAAGCCGTAGCCCTCGGGGTGAATGTCGAGCACGCCTTCGCCGTCGCGGCATTCGCCGCTTTGCAGCAGCTCCGGCACGGCGGGATTTGCGGTGCCGTACTCCGCGTTGTAGTAATTCGGGCGCAACGGCGCGGGGCGGAGCATGGAAGGCGCGCCGCCCTCAAGCGCGTTGGCGCCGGGGTCGTTGGGCGCGGTCGGCGCGTAGGGGCGCGAGCCTTGGATGGGCTGCGCGTTGGGCGCGGTGGGTACGGCTGGCGCGTAGGGGCGCGAGCCTTGGATGGGCTGCGCATTGGGCGCGGTGGGCGCGGCTGGCGCGTAGGGGCGCGAGCCTTGGATGGGCTGCGCGTTGGGCGCGGTCGGCGCGTAGGGGCGCGAGCCTTGGATGGGCTGCGCATTGGGCGCGGTGGGTACGGCTGGCGCGTAGGGGCGCGAGCCTTGAATGGGCTGCGCATTGGGCGCGGTAGGCGCGGTCGGTGCGTAGGGGCGCGAGCCTTGAATGGGCTGCGCATTGGGCGCGGTGGGTGCGTAGGGGCGCGAGCCTTGAAGTGGCTGCGCGTTGGGCGCGGTGGGTGTGGTTGGCGCGTAAGGGCGCGAGCCTTGGATGGGCTGCGCATTGGGCGCGGTGGGTGCGGCTGGCGCGTAGGGGCGCGAGCCTTGGATGGGTTGCGCGTTGGGCGCGGGGTGGGCGGCGCTAAAGTGAGGCGTGGCGGGACGCGTTTGTCCCGGAATGCGGGGCGCGGGCGCCAGCTGCTTGGGCGGAAGGTGCGGCGCGCGTTTAAGCGCGTGCGCGCTGTCGGCCAGCGACGGTGCGGGTTGGCCGGTTGGCTGCGGGTGGAATGGGGTGCGGGCGACCGCCGGTGTCCGGTTGGGCGCTTCCCTTTCCGTCTTTGGGGCGGGATGCGTGGACGCGGCGTTCGCATTCGCTTGAGGCGGGTTGATTTTTTCGGCGGACGCGGCTGTTTCGGAAGCGATCAACGCGCCATCCGCCTTTTCGGTGGGCGCGTTGGCCACGGAAGGCGCGGGGCTTTCGGCGGG
>JAVXNW010000158.1:0-3816 GCA_036645575.1 Clostridia bacterium
GCCCGTGCTTCCCCGTCATCTGTTTGATCCTCAAAACAAGCGGCTGCGGCACAAAACTTCTTTCGTGTCACAGCCCCGTATTTTGTGCGAATCAGGACGGCAAATATTGCGTGTCAAGGCGCTTGACGCACTCAAAGCTGACGCTGTCGCTTTTTTCGTCAAAGATCAGTTGGTTTTTTTCGAAAAAGCGAAAGCGGGCGTGCGCGGCGTTGCACTCGTGCACCATGCCGGTCATGCGGCCGTGAAGCGGCGCCTTGAGCGGGTGCGCGCAGCCGTTTTCAATCTCGATTTCGAGGCGATACGCGCCCTGCGTCAGCACGACGCCCTGCTCGTTTGCGCGCAGTATTTTGACGCCGCAGTAGGTCGCCAGGCGGTATTCGCGCCCCGCGTGCACAATTGCGCAGATGCAGCCGGTGAAATGCAGGCGTCCCACCGGAATGTAGGCGACCGCGAGCATGACGCTGAGCGGCTGCGCAAAGGCGTTACACTGAAGCCAGAGGTAGTTTTTCGGAAACGAGCCGCCACAATCGCGCTCGATATAGCCGCGCCCGCCGGAAAAATCGACGCTTCGCCCGTCCACCAAGAGCGTGCCGCGCAAATCGTGACCCATGCTGATCACGCCGTGCCTGCAATCCATCGGCAGAAAGCGAAAGGGGCCCATGATGTCGGAATCGAGCGGCTCAAGCGGGCCGTAGCGCAGCGCGCCGCAAATGCCCGGCAGGTCCACCGCCATGCCGTCTTCGCCAAATGTGCAATGGCCGATGCCGATGCGCCGATCGCCCTGAGACAGCGTGGGAAAGTCGAATTGGCGCGTCCCATCTCGCGTAATCACCTGCAAAAACGCGTTCGCGCGCGCGCGACCCGGGATGAAGGCGATCGTCTCATCCCCGATCTGGTGCTTAAAATACCAGCCCTCGAAGCGATCATTTGACATGGCTATCACGCAGCGCCGGGTTGTCGATGAGCCTTCCGTGCTCGTCAAAGCGCGAGCCGTGGCACGGGCAGTCCCAGCTGCGCTCGGCGCTATTCCACTTAAGCGCGCAGCCCATGTGCGAGCACCGTTTCGGGACCGGCAGCGCAAAATCCGCGAGCGTGGTGCCAAGGTTGGCCAGCAGTTGTGCGCGCAGCACGCTCCGCTGCGGCGCAAATACCGGGGCAAACGCGTTTTCGCGACCCATCGCCAAATCGGTCAGCACGGTAGCCGCGACCATCGACGAGGTCATGCCCCACTCGTTAAAGCCGGTCGCGACGTAGATGTCCGGGCTCGCGCCGCCATAGTGCCCGATGTACGGAACCCCGTCAAGGCTCATGCAGTCCTGCGCGGCCCAGCAGTATTTCTCTCGGGCGCGCGGGAAATTGCGGCGCACAAAATTGCGGACGGCGGGAAAACCGCCGCCGCGCTTGCCGGTTCGGTGATCCCCGCCGCCCACCAGCAATAGGTCCCGATCGTTGCGCAGGTACATGCCATCCTTGGCGATATCCACATAGGTCTCGCCAAGCTTGGGCGCGTTTTCAAGCGCCACGACAAAGGAGCGCATCTGGTAGAGCTTCATAAAATAAAGGCCGCGACTGTTGATGAATGGGAAGTGCGTGGCCACGATGATCTTCTGCGCGGTGATCCTGCCGCCGCTGGTCAGTACGGTGTGTCCATCCACGACGCGCGCCAAGGTGTGCTCGTAGATGGGCAAGCCGTCCGCCGCGCCCGCCAGGAACTTGAGCGGGTGAAACTGCGCCATGCCCGGATAGCGCAGCGCCCCCGCGACCGGCATGGGCAGCTTCGTCTTGGTCAGAAATTCGGCGGGAAACCCGAGCTTTTGCACGGTTTCGGCCTCTCTTTTGAGCTTTTCCCCGTCGCGTATGCTGTACGCGACCGAGGGCGCTTCCTCAAAATCGCACGGGATCTGCCGCGACAGGCGGCGAAACGCCTCCACCGCGTCCAGGTTCGCGGTCAAGTATTGCTTGGCCTTTTCCGCGCCAAAGTGCGCGACCAGGTCGGTATAGAGCGTGTCGTGCTGCGCCGTGAGCACTGCGGTCGTGCCCCGCGTGGTGCCGCTTCCGATCGTCGCGCCCTCGACAAGCGCGCACTTGACGCCGCTCCTTTTCAAAAGTAGCGCGCACAGAACGCCCGCCATGCCCCCGCCAATCACCAGCACGTCGGTCGAAATATCCCGGTCAAGCGCCGGAAAATGCGGAAGCGTCACGTCCTTTTCCCACAGATATTCCAAAGAGCACCCCTCCCCCACGATTGCGCCCCGCGCCACCATAGCATCGGCCAATTCGTGTGGGAATATGCCAGGGAAGCGCCGCTTATTTTTCAACCAGCAGCTGTGCCGAGACGTATTGGGGGTCTACGCTCAGGTTGAGGAACGCGCAGGGGTAGCGGGACAGGATTTCCCGGCAGCTGGCAAGGCCGTTTCCGTGGTCGCCCGGCTTGCGCGACGTCCCGGTCAGCAGCGCCTTGGGGTCAAGATCTTCCGGATAGGTATTGCGCACGAGAAATTCCAGCGCGGCGTCAACCTCGCGAATTTCAACCGACACGTATTTAAACGACGCGCGCGCGCTCGCCTCGATCGCATTGTCGATCAGCACGCCCGCGATCTGCGCAAAGTCGCTCTCCTTAAGCCGCTTTTTGAGGCGCGTTTCATCCTGTACGTATAGGTAAAACGGAATGTTCTGCGCCTGCGCGCAATCGATCCCGTGCAGGATCAGCGCGCCCAGCGGCAGGCAATCGATCTTCTCAAGCGCCACCACGTTTTCATTGTTGACCATCGCGCAGCGCTGCGTCATGTCGCGATAGTACGCCTGCATCTCCCCGATGTCGCCGCTCAAAATCGCCCCTTCAAAGCCGTACAGCAGGTTGATTAGGTTGTGCCGGAAAAAGCGGAGATTGCCCAGCAATGCGTCGGAAATCTGCTTTTGATGCTCCAGCGTCTCGTTGCGCTGGACTTGCGCAATGTACTTGAGATCCCGCACGAAATAGGACGCCGACACAAGCAGCAGCGGAATCACGCAGACCAGCACCCACACATAGTCGCGCGTGCGCTGCGCAAACCGCCGATCAAGCCCCAACGTCAACAGCAGCACAACCATGCCCATCGAAAACCCGATCAGCACGCACACCCGCAAATACACCGGCCACAGCCGCACCCCATGCGCGCCACGCCGCCTCATGCGCCGAATCAGCGTGATCAGCGCGCACACAAGCGCCATGTCCACAACCGTTATGACGTTCACCACAAGGCAATTGAGCGGCAACATAAAATTATGCAGCGTGTCCTGCAAGGACAGCGGCATCAGCATGACCTCAAGACTGATGAACAGCTCCATCACAAACATGCCGACCAGATACTGGATCATGGTCAAAATAATCTTCATGCCACGCACGCCGAACCCGAAATAACACAGTAGCGCTAGGCTGCCCAGTATCATCACATAGTGTGCCCATAGCGGAGATGCGTCGTTTGGAACGCTGTAACGGACAAACAAAAGCGCCGTATAGAACACACACGTCCCTAGACAAACGCGCAGCGAAAACGCACGCTCCAGTAGCGTCTTTCCCAGCCAGTAAAAGGCGGCCCCGATAAAGAGCCCGCTTTCAATCACGTTCAGCCAGAAAATCGGATTCTGATACACAACAAGACCTCCTTTGTAGCACAGCGCGGGGCGAGGGCGGGACGAGGGAGGGACGAGGAGGCGGGGAGGAGGCGGGGGAAACCGGGAGGCGGGAAGTATATTAAGGAGAACGTGCCTCCGGCGGGGGGGGGGGGGGGGGGGGGCCCCCCCCCCCCCCCCCCCCCGCGGGGCGCGCGCCCGCCC
>JAVXNW010000159.1:0-3556 GCA_036645575.1 Clostridia bacterium
CGGCGAGCGACCGGCCTACGCGGCCGGACTGCGCAAGGCTTGAAGCCTTGACCACAGCTCCGCTCACGCGGGGAGGCCTTGACGACATCCTCCGCTCACGCGGGGAGGACTTGACCCCACGCGCCCGCGCGGCGCGCGACGATCACGAAAGGATGTGCGGAATATGCCTTGGAAACATCGGCAGAAAAAGCCGTTTAACCTCAAAAAGGAGATCCTCGGCTGGAGCGGCGCGCTCGCGGTCGCACTCGTCGCCGTGTTCCTCATCCATACATTCCTCTTCATGATGATTCGCGTGGATGGCCGGAGTATGCAACAGACGCTTCAGGACGGCGACCGCATCGCCTCGACCGTCTTGGACATGAAGATCAATGGCCCGACGCGCGGCACAATCGTCCTTTGCCGCTATCCTGGCAACGATTACTTCTGCGTCAAGCGCTTGATCGGCATGCCTGGCGATACGCTCAAAATCGTGGATGGCGTGACCTACATAGACGGTAAGTCCCTTCAAGAACCCTACGTCGCGTTCCCCGAGCACGGAAGTAACTACGGCCCGATCCACTTGTCCGAGGACCAGTACTTCGTGATGGGCGACAACCGCGCCAATTCCCTCGACAGCCGTTCCGCTAGCGTGGGGCCGCTCAAACGCGACGAATTGATCGCCAATGTCCGCCTGCGCCTTTGGCCGCTTGACCGGATCGGCATGGTAAACGCCCAGTAAAATCGGGTTCCGCACATCGATTGATTCCCTTTTGCGCATCCTAGCGCGTAAAAGGGGGGATCGATATGGTCAAAAGGGCGCAATGGTACGAGGCGATCGCGCTGGTCGCGCTGGTGCTGCTGCTCTCCTTCGTCGTGCGCGCAACGCTATTTACCGTCATTCGCGTCGATGGCGACTCGATGCGCGCGACGCTATCGGACGGGGATCTACTGGCCGTCGCCATTCCGGGACTCAAGCTCGCCGGCGCGCGGCGCGGCGACGTCGTCATCTGCCACTACCCGGGCGACCGGAACCTATACGTGAAGCGCGTCGTCGCGCTGCCCGGCGACCTGGTCGCGGTCAGGCGGGGATTGCTATTCCTAAACGGGCACTACGTCAAAGAGGGCTACTTAAGCTCCCTTGGCGGGCCCGCCTTCGGCCCTTCCATCGTGCCGGACGCAAGCGTCTTCGTTCTGGGCGACAACCGCGCCAACTCCGCCGACAGCCGCCTGGAAGGCATTGGCTTTTTGCGGGATTCCGAATTGGTGGGGCGCGTTGAGTGGGTTCTCTAACCGATAAAATACCCGATATACAGGAGGAAAAGACATGGCCAGACAAAAGCCGGACCGCAAAAAATTCATGATCCGCCTGATCGCCATCGTGCTTGTGGCGCTATTGATCGGCGGCGTGATCTTCTCTTCGATCATCACCCTGGCCTACGCGGATGAATTGAGCGGACACACCGACCTCACCCTGACGATTGACGAGGCGCTTGGCGGCGCCTACGCGCGCCAAGAGACGACCTACGTCAACCGCACCGGGAAGACACTCAACCAAGTGCTCTTTTCCATCAACCTCAATGCGCTCAGGCGGGCGGAGACCACGCCCGTTGAACCGCAGGACTTTAACGACGCCTACCCCGCGGGCTTTACCCCGGGGGGCGTCGAACTCTTTGAGGTCATGGTGGACGGCGCGCCCGCTAACTGGGGCGCGCAGGGCGAGGGCGAGGCATTTATCCGGGTGGACTGCGACATCGCGCCGGGCGCATGTGCGCAGTTTTCTTTTGGCTATGAGCTGCTACTGCCCAAGGCGCGCACCTTTTCAGGGATCGACGAGATGGGCTGGCGGCTCGCTTTTTTTTATTTTCAGCCGGTTTACTACGATCAGGCGCTCGAGCAGTTCTCCGCGATGGCGCTGACGCCGGTCGGAAGCGCCATGTATTTTGATTTCCAGCCGGTCACGCTGGCGCTGGACGTGCCCGACACCTACCTGGTTGCCTCAGGAGGCGCTCAGGAGGCCTCAGGCGGGGCGATCGGGCGCAAGCTGATTAACATCAAGTGGGCGGACGCGCGCGACGTGGCGCTGGCGCTAAGCCGCCGCTACGCCGTTAGCGAGCGCGCCGGAGACGTCCATCTGGCGGCGTATGGAAACGACGCGCGCGCCTGCGCGCGCGCGCTTGACGCGGCGGAAAAGGCGGTTTCGGTCTTTTCTGAAATGCTGGGCAAGTGCCCGGTCGAGTTGATCGACATCGCCAAGGTGGGAAGCCCCATCCCATCAAGCGCCCACAGCGGGAGCATATGGGTGAGCGACGCGGTCTTTTCAGACGCCGTGGCGCTTGAGCGCGCGGTGGTGTACGGCGTCGCCAAGCAGTGGTTTGGCCAGTGCGTGATGGTGGACCCCGAGCGCGAGGCGTGGCTGACCGACGCGCTATGCACGTACCTCACGTGCCTTTACGAGCAGCAGGTATACGGCGAGGCGCGCTTTCTGGATATGCTCAATCGCGTGTGCCTGGACGCGCTCAAGCAGACCGTGCCGGGCGCGCTTATGCCCGACAGCGACCGCGCGCTGTTCCCGAGCGCCGCCGCCTACCAAGCCGTCGTCGTGGGGCGGGGCACGGCGGTTCTTAACGAGGTGCGAAAGACCGTGGGCGATCAGGCCTTTCGCGCCGCCCTTGCGTCCTTCTATCAGGAAAACGCGGGCGGTGTCGCGTCGGTTGAGCAATTTGCCGGTTCGATCAACCGCGCTAGCGGCCGGGAACTGGACCGCTACCTGCGCGACACGCTCGATACCATCGGCAATTACGTCAACCACAACATGGACACCTACGAATAAAGCCACAGTTCGTTCAAGAAAATGTTAAGATTGAATGCGAAAACAGGCAGGAAAAGCGGCGCGCGCATCGAATAGTATATCATACTACCTAAAATACACATTGGGCGACATCCGTGACGGGTGACCGCAATCAGAGCATCCCCCATAGGTAGCTGACTAAAAAGCAGGAGGATAAAGGTATGCGCATTATCGTGTCAGGAAAAAATGTGGAAATTACCGAGGGCCTGCGCGAGCGAATCGAGAA
Source organism: Clostridia bacterium (assembly GCA_036645575.1). Classification (GTDB taxonomy): domain Bacteria; phylum Bacillota; class Clostridia; order Christensenellales; family Aristaeellaceae; genus JAVXNW01. The sequence continues at coordinate 3,054 of JAVXNW010000159.1, forward strand.
GAAACTGGGCAAGCTGGATCGCTTCCTCTCTGAGGACGAGGAAGTGCAGGTGCGCCTTTCCACGGAGCGCGGCAACCGCAACACGGTTGAAATTACGATGGAATTTAGCGGGACCATCTTGCGGGCCGAGGAGACGGCGAGCGACATCATCACCTCCCTTGACAAGGCGGTCGACATTGTGCTCCGCCAGATCCGCAGGCACCGGACAAAGCTTGAAAAGCGGCTGCGCGCGGGCGCCTACGAGCAGGACGACGAGGCCGTCCAGGTAGAGGAGCCCGAAGAGGCGACCCTTGTGCGCACCAAGCGCTTTGTGATAAAGCCCATGAGCGTGGCCGACGCCATTTCGCAGATGGACATGCTGGGGCACAGCTTCTTCATGTTCGTCAATGAGGACACCGACACGACCTGCGTGGTCTACAAGCGCCTAGATGGAAATTACGGGATGCTCGACCCTGAACGGGCGAAGTAGCGCGGGGATTGAGCCAAGCGGGGGCGGGCGCGAG
>JAVXNW010000160.1:0-3500 GCA_036645575.1 Clostridia bacterium
CGCGTGAGCGCAGCCAGGCACCGCAGTGCCGGGCTGGCGAGAAGCCCCTCCTCCGCGTTCAATAACCCGCGTGAGCGTAGCACGACGCCGCAGCGTCGTGCGCAGCTCACGAGGGATTTTGCTCGGCTAGCCGGCTACTTGAACCAGCGCGGTCAGCACCTCGACCATCTTCTCCATTCCGTCAATCGATGCGTACTCGTGCTTTCCATGATAGTTCGCTCCGCCCGTCGACAGGTTCGGGCACGGAAGGCCCATCCACGAAAGCCGCGCGCCGTCTGTCCCGCCCCGGATCGGCTTCACCTTCGGAACCACCCCGCACGCCTGCATCGCCGCCTTCGCGCGATCTACAATGTACAGCTTGTCTTCCAATTTCTCGCGCATGTTCCGGTAGCTTTCCTCAATCGAAATCGCGACCGTGCCCGCCCCGTACCGCGTATTGAGCAGCGCGCCCGCTTGCAAAAACAGCGCCTTGCGCGCCTCGTATCGGGCGCTATCGTGATCCCGGATGATGTAGCGCGCGCACGCGGATTCCTCCGTGCCCTCAATGCTCGTCAGGTGAAAAAAGCCCTCGTATCCGTCTGTGTGCGCGGGCGTCTCCGCCGCCGGAAGCAGCCCCGCAAACTCCGTCGCAATCAGCGCCGCGTTCTTCATTCGCCCCTTCGCCGAGCCCGGATGAATGTTCGCGCCGCGCACGTTTACCGTGCCGTCACAGGCGTTAAAGTTCTCGTACTCGATCCCGCCCAGCGCGTCCCCGTCCAGCGTATACGCAAACGTCGCGCCAAACGCCGCCAAGTCAAACTGATCGGTGCCGCGCCCGATCTCCTCATCCGGCGTAAAACAGATCGCCACCTTGCCGTGCGCGCTTTTTTTCGACAGGAGCACTTCGCACATCGTCATGATCTCCGCGATTCCCGCCTTGTCGTCCGCGCCCAGCAGCGTCTGCCCGTCCGTCACGATCAGCCGCTCGCCCGCCAATTGCGCAAGCTCCGGATAGGTCTTGGGCGACAGCACGTCGCCCGTCGCCTCGTTAAGCACAATATCGCCACCCGCATACGCGACGATCCGCGCGTTGATCGGCGCGACCGGCACCGAGCTCACCGTGTCCATGTGCGCGATCAGCCCGATCACCGGCTGCCCCGGAACGGTCTGCGGGATCGACCCGTACACATACCCGTGCTCGTCCATCCGCGCGTCCAAAACGCCCAACTGCTTGAGCTCCTGCGCGAGCGCCGCGCCCAGCTGGCGCTGACCTTCGGTGCTTGGAATCGTTGCGCTTTCCGCATCCGACGCGGTATCGTAGGTGATGTACTTCAAAAATCGTTCGTATGCCTGCATTGTCTTATCTCTCCTCTATAAATTGAAAAAATAGTAGACCAGCCCCACCACGACCGACGCGGTGATCCCATAGGTCAATACCGGCCCCGCCAGCGTGAACAGCTTCGCGCCGATCCCGAGCACCAGCCCCTCGCGCCGGTATTCCATTGCGGGTGCCGCGACCGAGTTCGCAAACCCTGTAATCGGCACAATCGAGCCCGCGCCCGCGTAGTGCCCGATCCGGTCGTACACGCCCAGTCCCGTGAGCGTCGTGCCCAGGAACACCAGCACGCACGACGTAAACGCGGGTCCGGACAGCATCGTCATATCCAGCCACTTCTCGCCCGCGAGCGTGATCAATTGCCCGATCACGCAGATCAGTCCACCCACCCAGAACGCCTTGAGGCAGGGGATCAGCATTCGACTGTTGGGCGTGAGTTGCTTGACCAATTGGTCATAGGCGGCGTATTTCGCCTGTTCTTTGGGGTTCCCGCTCAGCTCTGTCCTTTTTTTCATCGGGGCGTCTCCGTGCTCACGTACACCGCGTCGCGCAGCGGGGTCAGTTGCTTGGGCTCAAGCAGGATGCACGCGCTCGCCACGAGCAGGAGAATCGTGAGCAGGCACAGCCCCACGCTCAGCCACCATTCGCGCTTTTCACGCATTGATTATCGCTCCCTTGCGTCAAACTTCAAGGGTAGTGTGCGCGCGCGGGCGAAAAAATATGACGCGCGATTTTTCAAGGCGCGATGCGGGCGAGCGCGGCGTCCCGGAACGGCTTGAGCGCGGTGGGCATGGGCAGTGCGGAAAGCGTCTTGGCGTCGGCGAATTGCGCCGCAGAAAGCGCCTGCCCGTCGGAAAATTGCGGCGCGTTAAGCGCCTGCGCCGCCTCGTATAGGTGCCCCGTCATGTGCCAGATCAGGTGGGTGAAGACATGCTTGGCGCGCGGCCCCGGCGCGTGCCGCGTGACGATTAGCCCCATCTCCGCAAGCGCCGCACGCACGTCCGCGTCGCTTCGCGCGTCTAGAAAGTTGGGGAACTCCCACAGCCCGCCTAGCAGACCTGAATCCGCGCGCCTGCGCACGTAGACGCGCGCACCCGCAAAGACCAGCGCGACCGCGCGCCGCTCGACGCGCTGCTTTACCTTCTCTGGCAAGACCGGAAGCGTCCCCTGAACGCCAGCCGCAAAGGCCAGACATTGCGCCTGAGATGGGCATTTCGCGCAGTCCGGCTTTCGCGGAACGCACAAAAGCGCGCCCAATCCCATGAGCGCTTGGTTGAAGTCCCCCGGCCGATCCGGATCGATCAGCGCGCGCGCGTGCGCCGCTAACTGCGCCTTGGCGGCGGGCAGCGTGGTGAGCAGGCGCATGTCAAATAGCCGGGCGAGCACGCGCACTTGGTTCCCGTCGATCGCGGGCTCGGCAAGGCCGTAGGCCATCGAGGCGATCGCGCCGGATGTGTACTTGCCCACGCCCGGCAGCTTGAGCAGCTCCGGAACCGTCTCGGGAAAGCGCCCGCCCAGCTCGTCCACGATCAGCTGCGCGCCTCGGTGCAGGTTGCGCGCGCGCGAATAATAGCCCAGCCCCTCCCATTGCTTGAGCACGCGCGTGTCATCGGCGCGGGCGAGCGCGTCAAGCGTCGGAAATTCGCGCAAAAACGCGTGATAGTAGGGGACGACGGTTTCCGCGCGGGTCTGTTGCAGCATGATTTCGCTCACCCAGATGCGGTAGGGATCGTGCTCGCCGCGCCAGGGCAGGTCGCGCGCGTAGGTATCGTGCCAGGAGAGGAGCGCATGGCGCAATGTCAAGAGCGTATCGATGGTGTCAATCTCCTTGTCTGTCGATGTTGGGCGCTGCGGGCGTATGGAGTGCGGAAACCGGGCAAGGGAAGGTGTCGGTTGCGCAAAAGTCGCCTGTAGGGACGAACAATTCGCGGCCGGGCAGCAGCCAAGCGGGGCTATAGAGCCGATTGGCGCGCAGCAACATGCACAGCGGCACCTGTGCGCGAAGCGACAAATGGGCGAGGCTTTCGCCCTCAAGCACGATCACAGAATCACCCCTTGGCAGGCTATGTGCGGCTTGCGCCGGTTATGCTCACGCGTGAGCGGAGTTGTGGTGTCTTCGCTTCCCGGTACCCCTCTTCCCCGCGTGAGCGGAGCTGTGGTCAAGGCTTCAAGCCTTGCGCAGTCC
>JAVXNW010000161.1:0-3398 GCA_036645575.1 Clostridia bacterium
CCCGTGCTTCCCCGTCATCTGTTTGATCCTCAAAACAAGCGGCTGCGGCACGAAACTTCTTTCGTGTCACAGCCCCTTCGCCATCCGCGCCATTTGTTCGCCTTCTCTCTGATAGGCTTGCGCCATCTGATATTGGGCCGGACGGCGGCTCCTTGTGTGGTCTCTTTGATTTCAGGCCGTGATGTTGCCAAAACGCCTTACTTTAATCTCGACATTCCCACAATCCGCCGCCACGCCGTTGCCGTTCACCGCGTTGTTGTTGTTGAGCGCGCCCGTCGAGTTGACAATGCGCACGTTGTTCGCGTTGCCGGAGTTCGGGGAGCGCAGCCACACGGCCCGACGAGCTAAAATAGCCGCCGCCCAAACTTGTTTTACTAAAACTCGCATCTGTCCCGCTTCTCGCTGTCGCGCCACTTGCGCAGCCTGTTGCGCGCGTCGATGCAAAGCCCCGTCCAATACTCCATGGGATCGCGCTTTTGCTCGGCCATGACGGGCGGGGCCTCTCCGCATGTCGCATAGGCTTGGTCGATTTCCGCGATCACGCGCGTTTGCTCCATCTGGTCGGCTCTGTCCTGATCGCTCGCGACGGGAAATTCGCCGCGCGCGCTGGGCAGCGTCTCATAGGCGATCTGCTTGAGCGTAATAATCCCCCGAATCGCTTCCAACGCGCGCTTTTGATGCTTGCGCCGCCTTTTGTAGTCCGCCCAGCATTCCACGCGCACGTCGTTGGCTTTGTCGGCCTCGAGCGCCGCTCGAATCGCTTCGCGGACGATCTTGTCCGTGATGACCCAGCGGTTGCGCTTAGGGAAGCGCTTTTCGTTCTTGCAAATGGTCAGCGTGTACTTACACAGCGACCTGACGGCCATGATAACCGCCATATCGCCCTCTTTGCGCTTCCACTTTGGTACGCTCATGCTTTTCTCCCTTCGCGCCTGTCGGCGCGGATTATGATTGAATCGCCGGAGGCGATCCAAGTCGATTAATAGATTGTCCAAGCCGCCGCCACGCCGCTGCCGTTCACCGCGCCGTAGCTGTTGAGCGCGCCCGTCGAGTCGACAACGCGCACGCGGTACGCGCTGCCGGAGTACGGGGAGCGCAGCCACCAATATGTGGGCGTTCCGTTGGCCAGATACTTGACCCGCTGCGCGTTGGTAAGATTCTTGAAATACTCGTACTGCGTGCCCTCGTCCTGCGAGTTTTCGCCCGTACCGTACACTTCCTCCTGCGATAGCAGAAAAATCTTGTCCCGGACGGTCGCCGCGCCGCCGCCGTCCGTCACGGTATTCAGCGCGACCTTGTGGTCGGTCTCTCCGATCACGGCGCGCAGGTCGGCGGGCAAGCCGCCGAAGAATCCGGGACGGCTCAAATAGGTAGGCGGGCGGTCGTAATTATTCTGCGGTGCCCACCACGCATTTGCCGCCGCCGAGCTGTTCAGCCATTGGCGGATGGCGCTTTGCTCCCAGTTGTTATAGCCGTAACTGACGCGCTGCGCGTGGTTGAGCGTCGTGCCGAATGTTCCCAGATTCGTGCCGCCGCTGCCCGCCGTGATGACGCACCCCTCGGTCTTGGTGGTCGTTGTGCGGCTCGCGAAGGCAAAGACCATCGTGGCGGTCATAGCCGTAGTCTCGTAGCCGCTGAGCGTGAATTGCCCGCCGGCGGGCAGCGCCTGCGTGGTCGTAAACTGATACGTCCCCGCCGCCCAGCCGCCGTAGGCCGTCGCGAGAATGAAGTTGTACGTTCCCGCCGCCAGTTCCGCCTCGGCGTAATAAAACGCCTCCGGCGCGTCAAATTGCGTGCCTTCCAGCAGCGCGTGCAGCAAAAACGTCGTGCTGTGCGGCACGCGCGCCAGCGGGTCGAGGTCGATGTCGTGGTCGAGTACGTCCGCGATCAGCTCGCCATAGACGCCGTGCGTCGCTTTGGTCTGCGTGCCCATCGGCAAACCCTTTTTGCCAAGCCCGCGTCTGATGAGGTTCTGGATGTCCTGATAGTCGGCGGCGCCCGCCGCCGCCCGCAGCGCCTGCGACGCCGCGATGTTTTGCAGGCTGCCGTCGATTGATTCGAGCAGCGCTCTGGACGCGAGCGCGTACGCGGGTAGTTGTGGCATGGTTCAATTCCTCCTTATATTGTCGGTAGCTTGGTGAAGATGATATAACCAAACCCGTCCTTGTCGCGGGCAATGGTCGCCTCGGTTGTTGGATCGCTCGCCGCCGCCAATGCCGCCGTCGCCGCGAGGTTGGCCGCCGCCGCCGCTTCGTCAGCGCCCGTCGCCGCGAGGTTGGCCACAGCAGCCGCCTGGACGAGCGCCGCGTTGTCCAGCATCAGCGTCCATTTGCTCGCGTCGGGCGGGGCGTTACCCGTGGTAGCGACCTTGGCGCAGTACAGGCACCCGTCCGCGCCGACCACGCAGTCGTACTTGGTGTAACTGACGCTTCCCGAGTACGCCCCCTTGGGCCTGAAGCGTATCGGCCCCAGCTTGGTTCTGATTGACATAATCGTCCCTCCCTTATTCGATCACGACGTACAAATCGTCGTCCGTGTCGTCGATTACAAAATGAATGTCGTCGAAACCGTCCGGCGAGAGCATATACAGATCGCCGTCCTCGTCGATATCAAACGTCGCGTAAGCCAGATTGCTCGCGGGGATCGATAGCTGCACGTCGATGCTGCCCGCGTCCTGTGTCGTCGCCGCCCCCGGAACCCCGCTGGGCGCGATCATCGTCACGCCGAAATTGAGATTGTCAAGTTTTGTGTTCCGTGCCGTCTCGTTCGCCGCCCGCGTACACTCCGCGCTGGCCCTGCCGCTTTCCGCCGACGCGCGTTTCTGCTCCGCCGTGGCGCGCCCCTGTTCGGCCGTCGCGCGGTTGGATTCGGCCGTCGCCCGCGCGGTTTCGTTCGTCTTCCTCGTGTTTTCGGCGGCGGTGCGGTCGGCTTCCGCGCCCTGCGCGCACACGCCGGTGTCGACCGTGCCGACCCACCAGTTGCCGTTGGTGCCGACAAACGGGCTGTCGCCCTTGTATAGCGCGGGGTTGACGCCCGCGCTGATGATCTGTGCGCTGGTTAGGATTTTTACCGCAAATCCGTTGTCAGACAATGCCAGACACCTCCAATACCGTAAATTTCGGCATCCCGCCGGTACGCCACGCAAGCAGCGAGTGGACTTCGTCGGTGATGTCGCCGCACTTGACGTTTCCGTCGGTGTCATATTCCGGGTCGGTCACGATGCGCGCGTCCCAGTAGTACACGCCCGGTTTTAACGCCCGCGAAAAGGCGTTGGTGATCAAAATTGTGGCAGTGTTGTCCACAATTGCGACGGGGAATTTCGCCCTTTCGGTTTTCGTTTTGCTGGTGGGCGACACTTCGCAGATCGAAAACACTGCCGCGCCGTTAAAGGGCGTGGT
>JAVXNW010000162.1:0-3335 GCA_036645575.1 Clostridia bacterium
GGGTGTTTTTGCTCGGCTGTGCCGCATGACAAAGCGGCGCTTGGCGTAAGTCAGATAAGGCCTCAGAAAGTGGTTGATGCGCGTCGAGGCGAGTTTTTTGCGCAGGTTGGCGCGCCGGGACGAGGGATTGATGGGGACTTCAAGCAGCGCCGGTTCAAATTCCCGGTATAGCGCCCTATGAATCGCCCGACGCACCCGCTCCCGGCGCGGCACGCTGAGCAGGAGGGCAATCACTTCCCGGCAATTATACAGGCTCAGATGATTGACGCCCAAGAGCGAATAGACCGCCGAGTGGCGTGTTCCCCACCTGGCCATGTACCACTCCCAGCAATACATGTCAAACAGCGGATAAGGTCCCGCGTGCGCCTTGAGCTCTTGGACGAACGCCCGATTGATTCTCCGCGCGTCGTCCGCGTAGAATCCACACAGCGCGGTTAAATAGGAAGCGCTCGCGCAGGCGTCCGGCAATCTGTGGCCGGAGAAGCCGCATTTCCCCAATTGGTCGATGATGACGCCGCCGTAAAGCGACCGACCGGGGAAGGCTTTCGCGAACATCGTCGGCCAACCGGCCAGACCTTCCTGAAAGTTCGCGCCCAGATAGCGCTTCAAGTACGCGCACGTCTGCGGCGGCGCGCTTTCGTAGGCAAGCACGCGGTGGTCTAGGTGCAATTTGTCCGCGAGTATGCCCGCGACCCGCGCATCCGTCTCAAAGGCCTCATTCATGACCGAGCGCTTGAACGAAAACGCGGGTAGCGGCGCGCTTGAAGCGCTGCGCAAGTAGGACATGGTCAGCCGTGAATCTGCGCCCGCCGTCAGGGGCAAGGCGAAATCAAAGGCTCCGGTGTAGGCGCGCGCGATGTTTTTGAGCAGCGGATGCAGCGCCATAGCGGCCTGCCGGGCGGTTTTTCGCGGAATGTGCGCGCTCGTCGGCGCGTAGCGGATTGCGCAGGCACGGCGCACGTCCAAGAAGTGGTTGGGCAAGAGGCAATGTACGCCCTCAAAATCAGTGCAATCGCCGGGCAAGGGATAGCCGGGCTTGTCCGCCGTGCGCATGGCGCTGGCTGACGGGCAGGCATCGTGGCCGCATACCTCGGCGACCAAGCGTTCGATCGAGGCGAAGCAAGGATTTTTTGCATCCGCGCCGTAGTAAATCGCCATGCTGGAAACGGCGTCGCCCAGCGCGATGAGCGCTTCGTTTTCCCGATAGAGAAGGATATAGCGTCCGGCCAACCGATCCTGCAGGGTGAGCAGCGCCTGTAAATTGGGCGCTTTATCCAGCAGGTACGATGCGATGTCCTTTCGATCGATCTCCCCGTGCGCATCCACGCAGAAGCCCGCCACGAGCAGCGCGCGCCCGTCCTTTTCGCATAGGGCGCAGCTTGTATCTTGGCTCGCGCTCAACACAAAGCCGGCGAAGGGCAGATGCCGGCTCAAACCGGTATACGGTTTTTTCGCAAAGACGTAGGTGTACAGCGCGTTGTCAAGCATGGGCTGCCCTCCTCTATTTATCCGGGAATTTCCACGGTGCTCAGCGCGCGGATGCGGGCAAGCAACGCTTCGCCCTGCGTGCCGGATAGTACGGCGGGCCTGAAATTATTGATGGGCGCGCCCGCCGTGCCGAAGCCGTCGGTAACGGGGTACTTTTCTCCCGTCGTCGAGGTCGTGCAGGGGATTACCCGGATCGATTGCGCGCCAATTTGCTTGTTTTCATTCACGGTGAACGTCCATTGGAAGATCATCGAATCGGTGAAGGGGCGTCCCGCGCTGTCGGCCAGGTGCTTGATGCCCACGACAAAGTTGCCCAGATCGTACACGATGTACTTATCCCTATACGTCTCGATGCCCGCCGGGACGTGCCGATGATGCCCCAGCACCAAATCCGCCCCCGCCGCGATGGCCGCGCGCGCCATGCGCCGGTCGCTTGGGTAGTTGCGCTGTGTCCACTCTTGCGTGTCGCACCAGTGGAAGGAGGTGACCACCACGTCGCAGCGTTTGGCGAGCGCCTTGACGCGCTTTTGCATTTTACTCAAGCTTGTGGGCGTCTGGAAGCCCGCAAAACCAATCTTGACGCTCATGCCATCCTTTTTGACCGTATAGGTTCCGTTGCTCGAGAAATTAGACCAGCGCACATTCGCGCGGTTCAGGGCCGCAGCCGTGCTTCTAAGGCCCGCGGTGCCGAAATCTCGGGTATGGTTGTTGGCCAGATTGCACACCTCGATGCCGGCGTCGGCGAGCATGGAAGCATAGCCGGGACTTCCGCGAAAAGAATGGCTCTTTGGCTTGCTTTTTCCGCCATTGGTGAGCGTGCATTCGAGATTGACGATGGACACGTCGTCGTTCCTGAAATAACCGGAAACATTGGAAAACGGATAGGTCGTGCCATAGCGCTCAATCAGTTGGGTAAAAAAGCTCAAACTGCTTTGCCCGAGCGCGCTTTTAATCTTGGGGTCGCCGCCTAAAATGACGTCTCCTGCCGCCGAGAGCGTGATGGTCGTCTGCGCCGTCGCCGTGGCCGACAGCAAACACAGGAACACGACCACCAGCAAGATAATTTTCTTCATTCATTTTCCCCTCTTTCGCATTCCTCACCTTGCGTTGGCAACCTTTGGGAAGCGGACGTCACGCCCCGTTTGCCAAGGTTCCTGAAGGGGAAAATTACGGTGCACCCAAATGACCCCTTCACTAATAAATGTAAGTCAGCGGGGGGAATCTAATGGATTTGGCAATATACCCCGAAAGATCGTCCTTAGTGACAGATATATCGATGCGGTTATGGATGGATTGCCTATATAACTTTGTGTAAATTGAGCGTTGATTTAACGCGTTTTGCCTCAAGTTCCCTGGAAAGCGAGAGGTTTTGGGGGCGGTTGACGCCCGAACTGTTGTGCCTTTTGAAAATCTGTGCTACAATCAGCGCAAATCAGGCGTCGCACGCGGGCAGTAGGCCAATCTGAAATGGAGGTTGCTACGATGAAACCAGATGACTTCCTGAAATACTATATGGGGCGCCCGTATGCGGAAGCGCGGGGGCGGCTGTTGAAACTCGCGCAAGAAATGGATCGTCCCGCGTTATTGGCCGATGTGGACGACTGCATGCAGGAGGCGCTCCTATTGCTTTGCATGCGGTGGGACGGCACGAAGGATCAGGAAAGGTTGGTGGGCTGGATCTACATTACCGCGCAAAACCTACTGCGAAATCGCTTCCGTGTATCGCAATCTCACAAGAACCAGACGGAGAGCCTCGACGGAATTTCCGGCGCAGAAAAGGAGGCGGCGATGAAAATCGAGGCGGATATGAGCTGGGCGGCGCAGGACGACGAATGCACCCAGGAACT
>JAVXNW010000163.1:0-3282 GCA_036645575.1 Clostridia bacterium
CGTCGCTGCTAGACCACGTAAGAACATCGTCTGGCTCTACCGCCACACCGGCATAAACGACTGCCGTCAACTCCGTATCTCCGCCCTTGCCGACGATTTCCGGCGCGCTAGGCGACACGGTCACGCGGGTAACCGGGTTGGGGCACTCGACCAACGCGATAGGCTTGCTCGTGATCTGCGTGAAGTCGTAGCTTGCTTCGCTAACAGCGCCAAATGCAATCGACGACGTGGTGTTCACTGCAGCGGGGCCCGTAAACGTTGCGTACAGTTTGCCTTCGCTCACGCCATAGCTTGTCACATTGGCAGAAGCGATCTTGATGGCGCCTGTCCCTAAAGCAGTTGCCAAGGCTTGATTCGCGGCATAACCCGTGATCGCCCCGCCATCTGATTTAAAGGTTCCCAGCTCATAGTTCGGGAACACCTGTGATGCCTTCGTTGCGGTAATCACCGGCGCTTTGGGTTCAAAGGTAATAACAGGCTTTGTACCCTTCATTACCGGTGCCGCCATTGCCGTTCCTGTGAACAGCGAGGCAATGAGCGTCAGCACCAATACCAGGGATAACCATTTTTTGGTCATGGAATTGCACCTCCAAAAATTAGTGAGAACCGGGGTACCGCGCGCGGCGCGGCGGGGAATTGGGCGGATGAATCCGCCGCTACGAATGGGTTGCCCCATTGGCAATCGGACTAGGCTGGGGGATCGTTCATCGAGAAGAACATCGGCCTGGAATTGGGCCAAGCCAACGCGCTTGCGACGGGCGGCAGTATCCGCATCCCACACAGAGCAAGTTGCTCCACGCCCATGCGCTTCACGACTCATTCACCTCCAATCTGTTTTACTACCGGGCCGCGCTCGCGCGCCGCCCTATGCTTAACCGTGCATGATCTCACGCATGGTTTGGGCCGTTTGGATGAGGTCCGCCTTTTGCGCGTCGGTGTACCCGTCGAAGATGGGATACAGCGCGTCGAGCGCGTCCTGATGCGCGCATTTTACGCAATCGAGACCAAGGTCTGTAATGGTGACGACAACCGAACGCCGGTCGGTTTCGCTCATTGTGCGGCGAACCAGGTTCTTTTTGGCCAATTCGTCGATCAGCTGGGTCATCTGCTGGCGGCAGACGGCGATCTGGCGAGACAAACCGACCATGGTTTCCGCGCCGACCTCGCTTAGGATGGTCAGGATGCTGAATTGATTGGGTGCGAGCCGGGAACCCGTGCTGCGCTCGATAGGGCGAAGCACATGGCGCTGAATCAGCGGGGTGAGTTCCAATACTTCTTTGACCAGGTTCGCGGTATTGTCAGGCATGGGCGCGCGCCCCCTTTCCGTTGCGATGTGCAAAAGTCCCGGTCACGATACGTGTACATTCGGCTTAAAAAAAAGCTGTTCGAGGCTTTTGTTGTAGTAATTGCACAGCCACAGCTTGACCTCGTCGCGCGGCATGCGCAGGTCGTTTTCGTACTGGCACAGCGCGTTTTCGCTGATTCCCACCGCAAGCGCCACCAATGCACGGGGTTTGTCGCCCCGCAAGGCGGCCAATCTGGCCCCCAGAGACGGCACATCCATGCGCGTTCACCACCTCTTTGACAGTTCACGATTCGTGGATACCAGAAGTATACCACTTGAGTCACAATATGTCAACACTCTTGTGATAATTTTGGGGATAGAAAAGTCGGGGCGTGAATCGCGCCGCGCGGGACGGGGCACACTCAAATTAGGTAGAAAACACTCCTTTTGCCCATTGACTATTTTCCAGTGACATGGTATGCTACCAAAAAAGGAGGGAGCCATGAGCGACTTTCATCAAAACTTAAAAGCGCTGCGCGAGGCGCGCGGCATCACGCAAGAGGCGCTAGCCGACCAAATCGGGGTGGCGAAATCCACTATATCAATGTACGAAAAGGGCAATCGCGAGCCAAACTTTGAAACACTCGAGGCGCTGGCGGACTACTTCAACGTAAATCTCGCGCTGTTGCTGGGCGACTGCGCGCAAACGCGCCCCGCGGGGCTATCGGAGGACGAAGCGCTTCTGATTCTCAATTATCGGGCGCTGAGCATGGCGGGCAAGCGCTACATCAAACAGACCATGGCGCTGGCCGCCCACATCCCGGAAACGCTTTAAACTCCCCTTTATAAATAAATGTGACTTCCATAACGCGGGCCTACGGGCAGACGCGAATTTTTTTTAAAGAGGTGCACCCTTCATGAGAAAATTACTGGGGCGGATCGTCGAAATGATCACACAAGACGAGCGCGCGGTGCTGGTGAGCATTCTTTCGCGGCACGGCTCCGCGCCGCGCGAGGCCGGCGCGGCGATGCTGGTGACGCAGGGCGCGCAGCTGGGCACAATTGGCGGCGGCGCGATTGAGCACGCCGCCATCGTGCGCGCGCGGGAAATGGTGGGCGAAAAATGCGCGGTGGCGCGCTACAGCCTCGCGCCCGGCGACGCCGCCGAACTGGGCATGGTGTGCGGCGGGGATGTCCTGTTGCTGTTTCACCCGCTCGGCCAGGCCGACCTTCCCGCCTTTACCGCGCTCTATAATAGGAAGCGCGAGTGGCTTGTGCGGCGCGGGATCGCCGAAGGGGCGATCGTGAGCGAGGCGGTTTCGGGCGAGGGCAGCGCGGCGCCTACATTTGACGGCGACGTATTTACCGAGTGGGTTCCCGCGAGCGAGCGCGCGCTGATCTTTGGCGGGGGGCATGTGGGGCGCGCCCTTGCGCCGGTGCTCATGCCGCTGGGGTTTGAGGTGACGGTGCTGGACGACCGCGCGGCGTTCATCGACGCGGCGCGCTTTCCGGCGGGCTGCGCGCTGGCGCAATGCGACTTTTCGGACGTCGCCGCGCTGATCGAGCCGGGCGACTATGTGATCGTGATGACGCGCGGGCACGAGCACGACTACGCGGTGCTCAGGCAGGCGCTCGCGCGCGCGCCGTTCTATCTGGGCTGCATCGGCAGCCGCGCTAAGGTCAGGGCGACCCGCGCGCGGCTGCTCGCCGACGGGTTCACCGACGCCGACCTCGCGCGCGTTCACTCGCCCATCGGCCTCGCCATCGGCGCGCAGACCCCCGAAGAAATCGCCATCAGCATCGCCGCCGAGGTCATAGCGCGGCGGCGATGCGGGGAGGAGGCGGGGGGAACGGGGAGGCGGGAAGATTAATTAAGGGGAGGCGGGGGGAACCAGGAGGCGGGAAGTATATTTAGGGGAGACGGACGGGGGGCCTCCGGCGGCCGGGGCGCTGCCCCTGGACCCCGCCAAGGAAGGTCCTTGGATGCCAGCGCGCCT
>JAVXNW010000164.1:0-3147 GCA_036645575.1 Clostridia bacterium
GCCGGAGGCCCCCCGTCCGTCTCCCCTAAATATACTTCCCGCCTCCTGGTTCCCCTCGCCTCCTCGCCTCCTCGCCTCCTCGCCTCCTCCTCGCCTCGCCCCCCGCCTACGGCGTGGGGCGGACCTCGCGGGGGGTTACGGCGGTTGAGAAGACGATCTGGGTATAGGTCTTTCCGAAGCGCTGAAGGTCGCTGATAAAGCGGTCGAGTTCGGCGGTATTGCGGAACGCGACCTTTATCAGCATTGAGTAATCGCCGGTCACGTTGTGGCATTCCAGCACGTTGCGCATTTCGCCGATGTACTGAACGAAGCGCGCCTTGTCGCCGGGCACCAACTGTAAATTTACATAAGCCATAATATTGTAGCCAAACATATCCAGATTGATGATCGGGCGATAGCCCTTGATCACACCGTTTTTCTCCAGTCGCGCGATTCTAGCCGCAACGGCAGGCGGCGACATAAAGACCGCCTCCGCCAGATGTTTGATCGGCGTGCGCGCGTTTTCCTGCAACAGGTGAATCAACTGGTAATCGATTTCGTCTAATCCCTGCATAATTGCACCTCCAACACATGCCCTGTCCTTATTCTATCAGATACTGTGCCCGCTGAAAAGCCCTAACGGGGAGCTTTGGCCATGAAAGTTTTGGGCGATTGAGGTGTTTTTTTTTGTTTGCTACATAATAACCTTTGTAAATGAAGAAAATCGACCGGAAACCCAACCCGCACCGCACCCCAACCCGCCGCAAATCCCGCTTCTGCTCGCCAGATACACAAAAAACGACAAATTAACGAAAAATACTTGGAATTTTTCTTGAGCGCCGCCTCAAAATTGGATACACTATCGTCTAGGGGTTAGCACTCAATTAGAGAGAGTGCTAACAATCAAGAACAATCAGGGAGGCATGAACATGCAGATTAAACCGTTGGGCGACCGTGTCGTCATCAAAAATCTGGAAGCCGAAGAGACCACGAAGGGTGGCATTTTGCTGACCAATTCCGCCAAGGAGAAGCCGCAGATGGCGGAAGTGCTGTCCGTTGGCCCGGGCGGGAACGTAGACGGCAAGGAAATCACGATGAGCGTTGTGGCGGGGCAGAAGGTAATCTATTCGAAATACGCGGGCACTGAGGTCAAGCTGGACGGCCAAGAGTACATCATCGTGCGTCAGTCGGACATTCTGGCGGTCGTAGAATAATTTAAACGCAGATAACGAGGAGGCAGATTCACATGGCAAAGCAAATTCTATTTGGCGAAGAGGCGCGCCGCGCACTGGAAAAGGGCATTAACGCGCTGGCCGATACGGTAAAAATCACGCTGGGGCCCAAGGGTCGCAACGTCGTTCTGGATAAGAAGTTTGGCTCGCCGCTGATCACCAACGACGGCGTGACGATCGCCAAGGAGATCGAACTCGAAGACGCGTTTGAGAACATGGGCGCGCAATTGGTCAAGGAAGTCGCGACCAAGACCAACGACGTCGCGGGCGACGGCACCACCACCGCCACGCTGCTTGCGCAGGCGATGATCCGCGAAGGACTCAAGAACGTCGCGGCGGGCGCGAACCCCATGGGTCTGCGTCGCGGCATCGAGAAGGCGACCACAGCCGCCGTTGCGGAGCTGATCAACATCTCTAAGCCCGTTGAGAACAAGCAGGCGATCGCGCAGGTCGCGTCCATCTCCTCGAGCGACGAGGAAATTGGCGCGCTGATCGCGGACGCCATGGAGAAGGTCGGCAAGGACGGCGTCATCACGGTCGAGGAATCCAAGACCATGAAGACCGAGCTCACGCTGGTCGAAGGCATGCAGTTTGACCGCGGCTACGCGTCCGCCTACATGGCGACCGATACCGAGAAGATGGAAGCGGTGCTGGACAACCCCATGATCCTGATCACCGACAAGAAGATCACCAACATTCAGGAGATCCTGCCGCTGCTTGAGCAGATCGTTCAGGCCGGCAAGAAGCTGCTGATCATCGCAGAGGACATCGAAGGCGAGGCACTGGCCACGCTGGTGCTCAACAAACTGCGCGGCACCTTCAACTGCGTCGCCGTCAAGGCGCCCGGCTTTGGCGATCGCCGCAAGGAAATGCTGCAGGATATCGCGATCCTGACCGGCGGCCAGGTCATCACCGAGGAGCTCGGCCTCGAACTCAAGGAAGCCAAGCTCGACATGCTGGGCAGCGCCCGCCAGGTCAAGGTGGACAAAGAGAACACCGTCATCGTCGAGGGCGCGGGCGACTCGTCCGAGATCAAGGCGCGCGTTTCCGCAATCCGCGCGCAGATCGCCGACACGACCAGCGACTACGACCGCGAGAAGCTGCAGGAGCGCTTGGCCAAGCTGGCCGGCGGCGTCGCGGTGATCACCGTGGGCGCGGCTACCGAGATCGAGATGAAGGAGCGCAAGCTGCGCATTGAGGACGCGCTCAACGCGACCCGCGCAGCCGTCGAGGAAGGCATCGTACCGGGCGGCGGAACCGCGCTGATCGCGGCAAGCTGCGCAGTCGCCAAGCTGCTCACCGAGTGCGTAGGCGACATGAAGACCGGCGTGGCCATCGTGCTGCGCGCACTGGAGGAGCCTGTTCGCCAGATCGCGCTCAATGCCGGCGTTGAAGGCAGCGTCGTCGTCGAGAAGATTAAGGCCAAGAAGACAGTCGGCTACGGCTACGACGCCGCCAAGGACGACTATGCCGACATGAGCGAGCGCGGCATCATCGATCCCACCAAGGTCGCACGCAGCGCGCTGCAAAACGCCGCGAGCGTCGCCGGCATGGTGCTGACCACCGAATCGCTGGTGGCCGATCTGCCCGAGAAGAACCCCGCACCCGCCATGCCCCAGGGCGGCGGAATGGGCGGCATGTACTAAGTCGGGGCACAGCGCCCTTTAGGAACGTCATAACAGGAGAACCGCTTGGCTTAGGCCGGGCGGTTCTCTTTGTGCCAAGCGCATGAATCAAATGCCCCCGCCCGCGAGGGGACGGAAGGGTGGGCTTCGGGGTTCGAGAGACCGCGAGAAAAAACGCGAGATAGCCCGAGTTCGGTCGGGCGATCTCTTGAGATAGTGACAATGTTCTAGCGGTGCGAGCATTCCTGCGCCTTGCTGCGGCAAGACGGACGGTTTACTCGCCCATCGGCTACGAGGTTCGAGGGACTTTG
>JAVXNW010000165.1:0-3125 GCA_036645575.1 Clostridia bacterium
GCCCCTCTTCCAATCTGACAACTCGCACTTTTCCGGTTGGTAATGATGATATTTCTTGCAACAGACGAAAGGCTTAGGCGCTTAACCGACAGCCTCGCGCTGTCGCGCATCGCCAAAATAGGCCAAAATAGGCCGCCTCGTTCGTGAGACATCCCTTGCATTTACAAATAATATCTGCTATACTTCAAACCATAAGGAGTGAGATTCATGGAGAACAACGAGGTGTTGCATGCCATTCTGTCGGAACTCAAGACGCTTAACGGCAAGGTAAACAACCTTGAAGTCGGGCAGCAGGTCACAAACGACCGACTGATCAACCTTGAAGCGGGACAGAGGTCCCTTGAAGCGGGGCAGAAGTCCCTTGAAGCGGGACAGAGGTCTCTTGAAGCGGGACAGAAGTCCCTTGAAGCGGGGCAGAAAGTCACAAACGACCGACTGATCACCCTCGAAGCGGGACAGAAGTCCCTTGAAGCCAGACAGAAGTCCCTCGAAGCGGGACAGAAAGTCACAAACGACCGACTGATCACCCTCGAAGCGGGACAGAAGTCCCTCGAAGCGGGACAGAAGTCCCTCGAAGCGGGGCAGAAGTCCCTTGAAGCCAGGCAGAAGTCCCTTGAAGATGGGCAGAAAGCGCTTGACGCCAAGATCGACACGGTCCATGAAGAATTGTCCGGGCAGATCGGGAACATCGACAGCCGCACCGCCAGAATCTCAACCGATCTCAAGAATTTCCGCAAGGAGACGGGCGAAACGCTCCAAGGCATATTTGCCTGCCTCGATGTGACAGACGCCGAGGTGGCCAGCATCCACAAGAAGATCGCGCAATAGGCCAACGCATGGACTGGTTGCGCACCCCTCTTCAGATGAATCTCACAAAAAGCGCTGCCATATCGAGCGGATACGGCAGCGCTTTTTTATGTATTTCGGCGTCAAACTCGCCAAATTCGAATCTTATGCAACCGCCCCTGTTTGAAAGGGCCTATCGGGGATCTATTGAGCCGTTGCCGCGACCTTGCCGGCTTGACGGCCAAAGACCATGCAGTCTGCGATGGCGTTGCCGCCCAGGCGGTTGGAGCCGTGGATGCCGCCGGTGACTTCGCCGGCCGCGTACAGGCCGGGGATGGGCTCATTGTTGGCGCCGATGACCTGCGTATCGGCGTCAATCAGCAGGCCGCCCATGGTGTGATGGACGGTGGGCACCTTGCGGCAGGCGTACCAAGGGCCTTCTGTCAGCTCTTTGTCCGCCTTGTTGTCCGCCACAAAGCCAAACTCGTCTTTTTCGACCTCGCCGCGCACCACCTGATTGTACTGCTCGATCGAGGCCTTGAGCGTATCGGCGTTCATGCCGGTCTTCTCGGCCAGCGCGTCCAGCGTATCGGCCTCGATGACGCTGCCTTGGGCGACCATGTTCGCAATGGTCGCGCCGTTGGCGTCGGCCCAGTCGCGCTCGGGGTAGCGGATGGCGTTGACGACGATCCAGTAGGTGGACTCGTCCTGCGCAAAGATCGCCTTGGCCAAGGTGTCGCGGGCGGCGCCTTCATTGACAAAGCGCGCGCCGGTCTTGTTGGCAAAGATGCGGTTGCGGCCGGAGGTGCGGATGTCCAGCATGAGGCCGGTTTGGGGATGTCCGCAGGGGTGGATCTGAATGTCGCTCATGCCGGTGACCTGCGCGCCAATGGCCTCCGCCATGACAATGCCGTCGCCCTGCGCGGAGCCCTTCATGTTGGTGCAGCCGATGGAGGCATCCAGCTTCACGTCGGCCCAGACGCCGGTATTGTACTTCTGACGCATTTCGATGTTCGCGCCAAAGCCGCCGGTCGCCAGAATCACGCCGCGCTTGGCCGATACCGTCACGGTTTCGCCGTTGTGCGCGCACTCGACGGCCACCACGCGGCCGGTCTCATCGGTAATGAGTTTGGTGGCGGGCGTGTCGGTCAGGATTTTGATCTTATCGGTCTTGTCGATGTAGTCCTTGAAGACGCGGATGTAGCTGTTGCCCGAGGGCGTCGCCGGGTAGTGGCTGCGCTGCCAGAGCGCGCCGGTCGCGGTGCCGACCTCGTCTTTGAACTGAACCCCCAGCGATTCCATCCACTCGACGGCGGAATAGGCGTTCTGGGTGAGAAAGTCAACCAGCGCGGGCGTTCCGACGTTGTGGCCGCCCTCCAGCGTCTGGGTATAGAACTTTTGAACGGAGTCCTCAATGCCCTGCGCGCCCTGACGCTTCTCGTCTACGGCATTGAGCGCGCCTTCCGACACGTTGGTGCTGCCGCCAATGAGGCCCAGCTTTTCAACGACGATGACGCTCGCACCGTTTTGCTCAGCCGAGATGGCTGCGGCCAGCCCCGCGCCGCCCGCGCCGACCACCACGACGTCCGCTTCATACGCGCTCTGTTCGTCTGCGGCGGCGGGCTGCTTCACAGACAGGGCGTCCACATCGGCGCCCGCCTGCTTGAGGCAATCCTTCACGGCGGCGATCAGCGCGTAGCTGGAAATGGTCGCGCCGGTCACGGCATCCACGCCAATCGACTGCGTGTCCAGAATGGCGCGAGAAACCTGCGCAAGCGCCACCGATCCGACGCCAATGGTTTCGAGGTTGGCCTCAAAGTCAATCGCCTCGATCGCCTTGTCCGACAGGGTGACGACCACGGTCATCGGCGCGTTGTGCCCCGTCACCGTCGCCGTATAGGTTCCGGCGGTAAAGGCAGGTTGCGCACAGGCAGAAACGGTGCCCAGCATCAGCGCCAGGCAAATCATCAGACCCAGAAGTTTTTTGTAGTTCACGAAAAACACCCCCTTGATTTTATAATATTATAGCACATTGTTGTAAATTAGTGGTGTATCCCATCCAGCATCCTCGGTAAATATCCCCGCATTTTTCCAAACGCACACCCTTAACGTGACCGCAGGCGGCCCTGATGGCAGCGTCCCGCGAATCACCCTGATCGCGTCAAGACATGCAATATAAGCAGCCACGATGGGGCGCTGCTTTTTTTGTGCGTCGATTTAGCCCAAAGGGACGCGGGCGTTTGAAGGTTTGATTTTGCTTGACGCGTGCCTGTCGTGCGGTGCTTTCCTTAAAATGTGCGCGTGCCTGTCGTGCGGCTTCCCTAAAATGTGTGCTGTGC
>JAVXNW010000166.1:0-3065 GCA_036645575.1 Clostridia bacterium
TGTGGAGGGGGGCGAGCAGCCCCTCCTCCGCGTTCAATCACCGCGTGAGCGCAGCACGGCACCGCAGTGCCGTGCTGGCGAGCAGCCCACCTTTCGCGTTCAATCACCGCGTGAGCGCAGCACGGCACCGCAGTGCCGTGCGTAGCACGACGCCGCAGCGTCGTGCGATTAGGAGGGATTCAATGGACGTCGATCTCATCTTTAAAATTGCGGCGATTGGGGTGCTCGTGGCCGTCGTCGCGCAGGTTCTTTCCCACGCCGGACGCGAGGATATGGCCATGCTCACAACCCTCGCTGGGCTCGTCATCGTCATGCTCATGGTCGTCAACCTGATCTCCGAATTTTTCGGAAGCGTCAGGTCGATCTTCCAATTGTACTGACATGACCGCGCTTAAAATCGTTGGCCTGTGCGTGACCGCCGCACTCATGTGCGCCGCCATTAAGGTGCACAAACCGGAACTCGCGATGGTGCTCTCCATGGCTTCTGGCGTGCTCGCAATCCTGTGGTCGCTTGAGTACATCACCGACGCCGCACGCCAGCTCGAGGCGCTCGCGACTGGCGCGGGCCTCACAGACGCCGCCTGCCAGATGATGTACCGCGCGTGCGGCCTCGCACTGTTGACCGATTTCGGCGCGGGACTGTGCCGCGATGCCGGCGAAAGCACCCTCGCCACGCGCGTCGATTTCGCTGGCCGCGCCGCGCTCCTCGCCATGACCGTGCCGCTCTTGACCGGCCTTGCCGCGAAGCTGGCGGCGCTCATCCCATGAGGGCGCTTCCGCTTTTCCTGCTCTTGCTCCTCCTTTGCGTGCCCGCGCGCGCGCAGGGCGTCGATCAGGTGCTCGCCTCCCTTAGCCTTTCCCCGCTCGCCGACTGGGCGGATCAGGCGGAATGCCAAATCGATGTGCCCGACATGCTGGGCAAGCTCGCGCGCGGCGAGGCGGCGTGGGACTGGGAACAGACCAAGGCCGCCCTCAAGCAGGCCGCCCTTTCGCAGCTGGACGGCGCTATGCGCCTCATCGTCCTGCTCGTCATTCCCGCCGCCCTCGGCGCGATATTGACCGCGCTGCGCCCCGACAGCGGCGCGGCCGCCGCCGCGCGCCTCGTCTGCACGCTCGCCCTCGCCACGCAATTGCTCGCCGCCTACACGCGCTGCGCCCTCGTCGCGACACAGACGCTTTCCCGCATCGGCGCGCTCACCCAGCGCATCTACCCGATCCTCGCCGCGCTCCTCGCCGCCGCCGGAAGCCCCGCCGGCGCGGCGCTCTTTACCCCCATTGCCGCCATGGTCGGCACCTTGGTCGCATCCGGCCTGAACACCTTCGCCCTGACCTCCGCAAGCGTCACCGCCGCCGTGACCATTGCGGGGCACCTATCCGAAAAGCTCCGCCTAGACGCGCTCTTTGGGCTACTGCGCAAGCTATACGCCTTCGCCCTCGGCGCGGCCATGACCCTATTCACCGCCGTCATGGCTGTTCAGGGCGCGCTATCGCGCGGATATGACGGGGCCTCCATTCAGACCGCGCGCTTCGCCGTCGGGAGCCTGCTGCCCATTGTGGGCGGCGAGGTCGCCGACTCCATCGACGCGCTTTTGACCAGCGCCGCGCTCGTCAAAAGCGCGCTGGGCGTCACCGGGCTACTGCTGCTATCGGCCGCCTGCCTAAGCCCGCTTCTCCAGATCGGCGCGTACCTGATCGCCGTGCGCCTCGCGTCCGCGCTCGTCGAGCCGATCGGCGCGGGCCCCGCACAAAAGCTGCTCGAGCGCTTTGCCGAGGTGCTCGGCATGCTCTTGGCCGCCGTCGCCGCCGGGATGGTGCTGCTTATTGTCGTGATCGGCGCCGCCATTGCGGTCTTTGGAGGGGGATAATGGGTGAGATGACCGGCCTATTGAACCGACTCATTGCGCTGTGCGCGCTATGCGCCGCGACTGAGCACATGAAGCTCAACAGCTGGCTGCGGCTCATGTGCGCGCTGCTCGCGGCGGAGGCCATTGTCGAAATGTTGGGCGCGTTGATCGCCGCCTGGAGGGGATGCGCATGAACGGCGAGCGGCCGAGCTGGCGAATATTCCGGGGCGCAAGGCGGATCGAGTGGATCGCCGTGGCGGCGCTCGCTGCCGCGCTATGCCTGATCGCGCTGGGCGCGCGGGGCGGGCGCGGCGCTGCCGCGCCGGTCAACAGCGCCCCGAGCGCCCAAGAACTCAAGGTTGCGCAGGTGCTCTCCATGGTCGAGGGCGCGGGCACGGTGCGCGTGTTGATCGGCGAGGGCGACGATGCGGGCGTGCTGATCGTCGCGACCGGCGCGGACGATCTGCGCGTGCGCATCGCCCTTTCTGGCGCGGTTCAGACGCTGTTGGGCGTCGAAAACAGCCGCATTGAGGTGCTAAAAATGAGCGAGGGAGGGTAATCGTATGCAAAATACAGGGGTTGGACGCGGCGCGCGGCTGAGCATGTGCCTGGGCGCGCTGGCCGCAGTGGTCGTGTGCTTTACCATCGCCTATCCGGTCGCGTTCAGCGGGCGGCAGCAGGCGCAGCCGAGCGCGCCCAAGCGCGCAGTGCCCGCGACCGCCGATGCGGCAATGGATCCGCTCGCGCAGTTTCGAACCGACCGCGCACAGCTGCGCGCGCACGAAACCGCGCAGCTGCGCGGCGTTGCGGATGACCGCGCCGCAGGCGACGCCGTGCGCGACAAGGCGCGCGAAATGCTGCTCGAACTTGCGCAATACAGCGAACAGGAACTCACACTCGAGGGCGTATTGCGCGCGCGCGGTTTTCCTAATCCGCTCGCGACCGTGCATGAGGATTCCGTCAATATCCTCATTCAGGCAGACGCGATCACCCGCGCGCAGTCCGCGACCATCCTCGAACTGGCCATGCGCGAGACCGGCGAAAGCGGCGGCAACATCAAGATCATCCCAGTGGGGGAGTGAGGGAGGCAAGGAGGAGGCGGGGGGAACGGGGAGGCGGGAAGTATATTTAGGGGGACGGACGGGGGGCCTCCGGCGGGGGGGGGGGGGGGGGGGGGGGGGGCCGGCGGGGCGCGGCGGCGCGGGGGGGCGGGGGGGCGGC
>JAVXNW010000167.1:0-3064 GCA_036645575.1 Clostridia bacterium
ACAACGGTGTAGTCGTATTCCCTGCCCTCCGCGTCGTATTGGGGGAGGTTTTCGAACAGCACGTCGTTGGTCGCGGTATTGCCGGTGATGGTGAAGGTATTTTGGACAGCAGTACAATTGACGCCTACGGCGGACTTAGGCGTGACGCCTTGGGCATCCCATTCTTGTTCGTTCTGCAAGATTTTTAGCGTCATGGATGTGGGCGTGCCAGTAGCCAGATCTGTCCACTTCTTGATCACGCGCACCTTGGTCTTGCCGACCAGCGTGTTGGTGATGGCGTTGGCGTTGTGTGTGACGGTAAAGTTAGAGCCGCCGCTTTTAAAAGTACCATCAGTTATGGGGTTGGCGGTGGGTTCGACCGTGTCTATGATCGTCGCCCCGACTTCGCGCACGCGGTAATTCAATTCAGCGCCGTTTGCATCGTACTTGGGAACGCCCACAAATTTGCCCTCTTGGCTCATAATTTCGGAGCGGAAGCCTGTAACCGTTTGGGGGTTATTGGCAATTTCAGCTTTTGCCCATGTTTCGGGCGTTGTCGCCGTCTGCTTTTCCAACTGAACCGCAATGCCGCCCCTCATCGCCTGAACCGCCTTGGCCTTCCAAGTCTTGGTGAAGGGGATGTCGGTATTCGCCCGGCGGATGTTGGTCACCGTCGCGCCGGGGAGGATGTAGTCGGTGCTTGATGGCTTGTCAATGATGTTTACAATGTCGGTTTGGTAATCCCCGGCGTTGGCCATGACTTCTCTGATGTAATAGACATAAGCATGACCATCTGCGTCGTAGCGGGGGAGTTCTTTCTTAGCATAGGTGATCAGACCATTATTTTTTTCGGTTTCTGACAACGTTTTATTGTCGTGCCCTTTGACAGGGGCCAAGTCGCCAAACCCATGTGTCCCATCGTCGGGATAGCGGTACAGGTAGAAGGTTACGTTGGGGCGGGCGGCGGCGGCGGTAGCGCCGTCTTTCCATACTTTATCAAACGTAAATCCGATGGTATCTGTGATCGTGTTGATCAAGGTGCCGCCGTTGTAGGCTTTGTCGGTACTTCCGGCGTGATCGCCCGTGTTTTCGATCGTCAGGGCGTAGGTGCCGAGGGTTTTGTCGGTTGGCGTGAGGTCTTTTTTGGTTTGTTCTATGTAATAGGTGTAGGGAAAGCCGTTTGCGTCGTAGGCGGGCAGGTTATCGACGGAGATTGCCCAAGGGCTTTGGGTGCTGTCAATGGATAAGCTGGGATTGGCTATTGTCACAGCATCGCCCAAAGTGGGTTTTTGCATGACTTTAAGCGCGCCTTTGAGCGCATCTTGTGTCGGGCGGTTGCCCGCTGCTATCGCCGCATCGTTCCATTGCGCGGTGACGTTCAGCTTGGCTTTGAGGGTGTTGGTGATTTTGTCGCCGGGCGTGGCGGGCGTGGCAGGGTCGGTGATCATATATCCCACCGGGACGGTTTCGGTTACGCCGTAATCAATGGCAGTACCCCCGCCGGCCGGATATTTCGTCAAGTTCGTATAGCAGTAAATATCTTCATTGTGTGGAGATATTGGTTTCTTAGTCGGCTGGGGGATATTCGTGACCGCGCCGTCGGCACACAGCGTGAAGGCGGGCGTCGGTCGGTTGGCCGCCTTGTTGTCATTCCAGTTCTTGACAAAGGGATAGTCGGTAAGCTCGGTCGCTTCAAAGGCGGCCGTGGCTGTGAGACCGGAAAAATTGGCGGTTATCGGGGAGATCGTTGAATAAGCGCTCTTTTCCGTCTGCGTGAGCGTGCAGCTTGTCACGTCCGTGGTGGCCGCGTCGCGCGCAACTTTCACGGCAAACGACAAAGCGGAGCCGGTCGTCGGCGTGATCGTCAGGGTGGTTCCGCTCATCGTGGCGGTATAACCGGTAGCACCGGTAGTTTTTTCTGTGGCATAGCCAAGCGTACCATCGGGCTTCTTGGTAATGGTCAGCGTGCAGGTTCCCGCAATCGCCACCCCGGTATGAATCGTCGGCGTGATCGTCAAGGTGTAGTTGGTTTCGCCTGCCCTTAGCATGATGTTGGTCATCAGCAGGCCGTCTTGGTAGGAGACCGTGGGGGGCGTCTCGGCGGGCGCGGCGGCGCGGGCGAGCATCGTGCGGGCGCGGCGAGACTTGGGCACGGGCGTCTCGGCGCGCGCGTCCACGACCGGCACCGGCACTTCGCCCGCATAGTCGATCACGCGCGCGCGATAGGACGCGGTCTGCGCAAGGCCTTCCAGCGAAAAATCGTACGTGGCATGGCCGCTTTCGTCCGGGATCAGCATGGCGATGTTGATCCGCTGCCAGTCGCCGCCCGGGATCTGCTGCTCAAGCGCGATGGCCACAGGGCCTTCCGGCTCGCCCTCGAGCGTGAGCGTCACGCGAAAGTTGTCCGCCGCGCCAAACAGCGGCACCGGCGTCGGGGTGGGCACGGGCGTCGGGGTGGGCGTTGGGGTCGGCAGGGGTGTTGGGGTCGGCTCGGGCGTGGCGGTGGGCGCGGGCGTCGGCGTGGGCGTCGGCGCGGGCTTTTCATGAATGGTCTCGGTCAATAGGACGACCGTGCGCGCGCCCTTTTCCGGGTCGATCTTTTCCTTATAGGCGATGGCAAAGCCGGCCACGGCGCGGTGCGCGGGGATCTCGCCCTGGTAGGTCAATATGCGGGCGCGGTAGCTGGATGCCGTCGGCAGACCCACCAGCGGGAAGGTGCCCAGCAGGTCGTTGCGCGCGTCCAGCGGCAGCGTCAAAAGCAGGGGTTGGTCGGTTTCGTCCAAAACCGGCGTCCAATTCGTTCCGTCCACGCTCGATTCCAGCCCCAGCACGATGGTCTTGGCGCTGGGCGCGGGGTCGGGCGGGGCGATGGGGTCTGCGGGGGCGGGGTCGACCGGTGCGGGCGCGGGATCGACGGGATCGACGGGGGCGGGATCGACGGGTGCGGGCGCGGGGTCGGCGGGCGCGGGTGCGGGGTCGACCGGCGCGGGATCGACGGGGGCGGGATCGACGGGGGCGGGCGCGGGGGCGAGGGGGGCGGGGGGGGGTGCGGCGGGCGCGGGGTGGCGGGGGGGGGGAGCGGGGG
>JAVXNW010000168.1:0-3049 GCA_036645575.1 Clostridia bacterium
TTTCCTCTACGGAATCTTCCCGCGAGGGCATCTTCTCCAAAATTTGCGCGACATCCTCGCCGGTTTGCTCGCGCATTGTGTCCCTTATATGGTTGAGCGCGACATGCTTCACGGTAGAAACAATGTAGCCGCGCAATATGTTGCCGTCCAAGGTGCGCAAAGTCGAAATTTTACAAATCAGCCTGACACAGGCTTCGTTGACCACATCGTCCACATCCTGCCTGTTGCGCAGAATTTTGAGGGCTTGCGCGTACATCACGCAGCGATGCGTCCGGTAGAGCGATTCCATGAACGTGCGGTCGTCGCCCTCGTCCATGGCGAGGATGGTGATAGGCAACACGAACATCTTTGCGGCCTCCTTGATTGAACATCCCGCGTCTAAATCATTATAACACATTTACATTAAAAAAGGCACGCCTTGCGGCGTGCCTTTCCCCTGCTTTTTACAGCGCCTTGCCCTTTTCGGCAAACGCCTTCGTGCGCTCGTCGAGGTCGGGATAGCGGGCGATGGTCTCTTGCGAGAAAAAGCCCTTTTCCTTGTGCCCGACCGACAGGTTTTCGTGCGCGATCATGGCAAACGTGGACTCGTAGAGGTTGCGGAACTCGGGCGCGCGCTGCGCCATGCACACGAACTGCTGGCGCGGCTGGTTGATGTCCTCGCCCGAGATCTGGAACATGTCGTATTTTTCGCACAGCGCGCGCAGGCGCTTAAGCTGCGCGGGCGTGTTGCGCGAGGGCATGTAGCTGATCGCGCGAAAGCCGATCTGCTTGAGGTAGGGAAACCATTCGTCTAGGAAGCTGTCCTCAAAGCACTGCGCGCGCTTGTCGCCGGTCAGCGAGTCGCCCACGTCGCCCAGATAGGGGTAGGCGATGATCGCGCCGATCTGATTGGCGTGATCGATGATCTGCTGAAGGCCCCACAGCTCGTCCGTCGCGTCCACGTAGAACTTGCTGATCAATTCCGCCTTGATCCAGCCCAGCAAATCGTACATGCGGTAGGGGTTCTCCTCGTCCATCAGGTACCCCTCGATGCGGGGCGCGATGGGCATTTTCAGCGTGTCCTTGATGAAGGCGATCAGGCCCGCGCCCGCGCCAAAGCGCTCGAGCAGCTTGTTGGACAGGGCGCACGCCAGGTGCCGCTCGGTAATGGAGCCGCCGACTGGGAAGTTCGAAAGCGGCACCACGTCCTTGTCAAAGTCCAGGTGAATGCCGTAGGCGCCCATCATGCCGTTGATCCCGTCTATCATCTTGCGGTTGCGCACGTTGCGCAGCGCGCGCGCGGGCGCAAAGAAGTCGTTGAGCGCGTGCGTCTCGTCGTGCGGCACCGCGTGAATGGTCAGGTAGGTCATGCCCGCCTGATCGGGGTTGTTGAATTTCTTGTCGGCAAACGGCGTATCCTTGACGCTCGCGCGGCACTCGATGCCCACGGTGCCCGGGATCCCGACGATCTCGCACGCCGCCAAAAACTCGTCCGCGCCCGCGATGGAATCATGGTCGATCAGCCCGCAGGTGCAAAGCCCCGCCTGCCACGAAAACCAGACCGCCGCGGTGGGCGAATAGGGCGAGAAGGAGTATTGCGTGTGAATGTGGTTGTTGACGTCGTCATGCGTCTCCGGAAGCGGAAGCCGCCCCTTGCGCGCATCTTCGACAAGTACCCGCAGGTTTTCCAGGCGATTGGGTGCATTGAGCAGCCGCAGTGCCACGTCACGCGTGATATTTTCCATTATAGCATCCCTCCACATTTGTTTCATGAAAGCGCGCGGGCTTCCACCGATGGCGATCAAGTAGATTGCGCCGCCTTGCGCGGGGCGGTCAAGCGAAAGGCGCGGGGCGGTTGGTTAGCGCGTGCGCGCCTGGGGCGCGGGGTCTGCAAGGACGCGCTCGTCAAACTGACGAAGGGCGGCTTCGCACTTGGCGCGGTCGACCATGTAGCTCACGCCGTGCCCCGCGCCGGGCACCGCGCACAGCCACTTGGGCTCGGGGCACGCGTCGTAATTGGCCTGACCCATCCGAAACGGCACGTAGTCGTCATCGTCGCCGTGGATGAACAGGACGGGCACTTGGGCGCGCCTGACCGACTCGGTCGCGGACGCGCCGTACATCCAGTACCCGGTTCGGATCTTCGCGATCAGCCCGACGCCGGGCAGCAGCCACTTGGGGCTCATGTGCAGCACGCGGCGCATGACGTAGGCCTGAATCTGGGCGGGCGTGGTGAAGCCGCAGTCCGCGACCGCGCCGACCACGCTTTTCGAAAGCCCTTGGTCAAGCGCCATCAGCACGGTCGATGCGCCCATCGATATGCCGTGCAGCACGATGCGCTTGGGGTGGTAGGTCGCGTCCAGAAAATTCACCCATTCGACGACGTCGTATCGTTCCGCCGCGCCGAACAGGATGTAGGTGCCCTCGCTCTTTCCGTGCGCGCGCTGATCGATCGTCAAAAGATTGAACCCGCGCTCGTAGAACGCCTGAAACGCGCACGAGAAGTCGTTTTCGCACGATGAGCGGTAGCCGTGCACCATCAGGATCGTGTTTTCGGAGCCGGGACACGCGAGGTATTTGCCGGCAAGCGCCAGCCCGTCGCGGCTTTTGATCGAAACCGGCACGGCGTCTTGCGCCTCAAACCAGGCGCGCCCCGCGTCCATCTGCGCGCGAAAGGCGTCCCACACCTGCGGGTCAGGCGGCTTGGCCTTGACCTTGCGCGCAAGCGCCCGCCCGCGCATGGAGCACACGTCAAATAGCGCGCCGCAAAACACGAAATACGCGCACCCCAGCACCCCCAGTGCGAGCAGGATCAAAACCCAGACCATAATCGTCCCCCTCTATGATGTTGCGCGAGGCGCTCACGCGGGTTATTGAACGCGAAAGGTGGGCTACTCGCCAGCGCGGCACCGCGGTGCCGCGCTGCGCTCACGCGGGTTATTGAACGCGGAGGTGGGGCTTCTCGCCCCCCTCCACACCACCCCCTCGAGCTGTACGTTCATGCTGTGGCATTCTCGCATAGCGCCCTATATGTTGGGTGAGGTGCGGGGAGGCGGGAGACCGCGAGATA
>JAVXNW010000169.1:0-3045 GCA_036645575.1 Clostridia bacterium
CAGGAATGCTCGCACCGCTAGAACGCTCATAAGTAACTCAAGAGACAGCCCGACCGAACTCGGGCTGTCTCGCGTTCTTTCTCCCGTTCTCTCTCCCCCGTTCTCTCCCCCGGCCGTCGCCCTTCCGAACCCCACCCTTCCGTCCCCACCCCGCAAGGTACCGCTCGGGGTGCGGGGGCGCTGTCGGTGGAACCTTTGTGGTTTGCAATTGTGCAATCTTCAATTGCCTTGTGGGGCGTTGCGTGATATAATAATAGACATTCCGGGGCAGACTGTGTCCGGGAATAGCAAGATAGATCAGGAGGAATGAAAGATGATTGACAAGACGATGAGCATTGGTCAAGTGCTCAGCATTGACCGGAACACGGCCCCCATTTTCATGAGCTACGGCATGCACTGCCTGGGCTGCCCGCACGCGACGGCGGAATCGCTGGAAGACGCGGGCGCTGTCCACGGGATTGATGTGGATAAGCTTGTGGATGACTTGAACGAGTACATTTCTACAAAGGCAAAGTAGTCCTTTCCCCCGCAGAGTTATCCACATATCCCCAATTTTGTATGTGGATATGTGGATGAATCTGTGGAAAACGGGGAAAATCGAGGTGGACCGTGCCGGTGGATAGGAGGACGCGCCATGACCCGACGTTTTAACGACCTAGAGGGACTGCGCATTGCGGTAGAGATGGAGAAGCGTGGGGCCGATTTATACCGTCACGCGGTGCGCATCAGCAAATCGCCCAAGGCGGCGAGCGTGCTTGCGCAGTTGGAGCAGGACGAGCGCGAGCACCAGCGCAATTTTTCCGCGCTGTACGAGGCGCAATTGGCGCGGCACGAGGGTGACGCGGGGATTGTGTGGTACGACGGGGAGAGTTCCGCGTTTTTATCGGCGATGGCGGCGGAGGTCGTCTTTTCGGACGGCCTAGTCGGCATGGCGCGCAAGGTAGGGCTTGACGAGCCGACGGAGATTGTGCGGTATGCGGCGCAGACGGAGAAGGATTCGATTCTGTTTTACGAAGCGATTCTGGCACAGACGGGTGACGCGGAGGCGCACCGCGTGTTTTCGGAGATCATTCGTCAAGAGAGAGGGCACCTGCAAAAGCTGACGCAGTTGCTGATGGAGGAAGAATCATGAATTATCGAGCGGAATACGAGCGCTGGCTGACCGATCCGGCGTTTGACGAAGCCACGGTGGCGGAGCTTAGGACGCTTGCGGGCGACGAGCACGAGATTGAGGATCGCTTCTACACCAACCTGACGTTTGGCACGGCGGGTATGCGCGGCGTGTTGGGTGCGGGGCTCAACCGGATGAACGTGTACAACGTGCGGCGGGCGACGGCGGCGCTAGCCGAATACATTCTGGAGACGCCGGGTCAAGCGCAGCGCGGGGTGGCGATCGCGTACGACTCGCGCAGGTGTTCGGCGTTGTTTGCGAAGGCGGCGGCGCTGACGCTGTGCGCGCGGGGTGTGCGCGCGTACCTGTTCGATTCACTGCGGCCGGTGCCCGTATTGTCCTTTACGATCCGGCATTTGAACGCGATTGCGGGCATTGTGATCACGGCGAGCCACAATCCGCCGGCGTACAACGGGTACAAGGCGTACTGGGAGGACGGCGGGCAGATGCCGCCGGAGCGCGCGAGCGAGATCACGCGGCTGATCGACACGATTGACTTTGCGGACGCGCTTGCGATGGACGAGGCGGCGGCGAAGAAGCAGGGCCTGCTTGAGATGATCGGCAAAGCGGTAGACGACGCGTACATTGCGTCGGTGAAGAAGCTGTGTGTGAATCCGCAATTGGCGCGGGAGATGGGCGACAAGCTGAAGATCGTATACACGCCGCTGCACGGCTCAGGCAACCTGCCGGTTCGGCGGATTTTGAAGGAGATTGGGTTTAAGCAGGTGTACGTGGTCAAGGAGCAGGAACTGCCCGACCCGGACTTCTCGACGGTGCGCGTGCCCAACCCCGAAGACCCTGCGGCGTTCACGCTGGCGCTCAAATTGCAGGAGTCGCTGAACGCGGACGTGGTATTTGGCACGGACCCGGACTGTGACCGAGTCGGCATTGCGGTCAAGGACGCGTCGGGGGGCGTGCACATCCTGTCAGGCAACCAGATCGGGTGTCTGTTGCTAGACTACATCCTGTCGCAGAAGGCCGAAAAGGGCGAGCTGCCCCGTGACGGCGCGGTGGTAAAATCGATTGTGACGACAGAATTAGCGCGCGCGATCTGCCAGAAGTACGGGGTGACGCTGTTTGACGTGTTGACGGGGTTCAAGTTCATTGCGGAGATGATCCAGCGGTTCGAGATGGAGCGGGACTACACGTTCCTGTTCGGGTTTGAGGAGAGTTACGGCTACCTGTCGGGCACGGATGTTCGGGACAAGGACGGGGTAAACGCGTGTATGCTGATTGCGGAGACGGCGGCGTACTACAAAAAGCGCGGGATGACGATGTACGACGCGCTCGAGTCGTTGTTTGCGACATACGGCTATTACGGCGAGAAGGTGACCTCGTTCAATCTGACGGGCAAGGACGGGCTAGAAGAGATGCAGCGGCTAATGAAGCGGCTGCGGGAGCAGCCCCCGTCGCAATTCGGTGCGCATCAGGTTCTGGCGGTGCGCGACTACCAGACCGGTCTTCGCGAGGAGGGCGGTGTGACGTCGCATCTAGGGCTTCCGGTCAGCAACGTGCTGTATTACGAGCTAGACAGCGGCGCATGGCTGTGTGTGCGTCCCTCGGGCACGGAGCCCAAGATCAAGTTGTACGTGAACGCGGTGACCGGCAGCCGCGCGCAGACCGACGCCATGATGGAGGCGATCAGCCAAGCCGCCGTGGCGTGGCTGGAGGGCTAGGCCGTGCCCTGTCCCCCGCTGCCCGCGTGAGCGGCTCATAGAGTCCAGAGGCTGGCTTCTGGCAGGGGGTTCAGGGGGGCAGCGCCCCCTTGACCGCCGGAGGCCGTACCTGTCCCCGCCTCCCCGCGTGAGCGGTTCATAGAGTCCAGAGGCTGGCTTCTGGCGGGGGGTTCAGGGGGGCAGCGCCCCCTTGACCGC
>JAVXNW010000170.1:0-3010 GCA_036645575.1 Clostridia bacterium
TCCTCGCCCATCGGCAAAGTCCCTCGAACCCCGTAGCCGATGGGCGAGGTAAACCGTCCGGCGCAGCCGCAGGAATGCTCGCAGCGCTAGAACACTCTCACTAACTCAAGAGATCGCCCGACCGTATTCGGGCTATCTCGCGCAGCCCATCACTGCGGTGCCGTGCTGACGCTCACGCGGGTGATTGAACGCGAAAGGTGGGCTGCTCGCCCCCTTTCACACTATCCCCTCGAGCTGTACGGCCTTGCTGTGGCATTCATGTACAGCTCAGTCAAACGCGCGCGTCCGCGTGGCGGTCGTAGGCTATCTGACGCGTTTTTACGCGTAGCGCCGTAAAACCTTTGGGAGGGTCACACCAATGCGGATACTGATTGTCTCGACCGGGGACACCTGCCGTGGGCCGATGGCGGAGGCGCTGTTGCTGGACAAGGCGCGGGGCGCGGGGCTTGAGACGCTGCGCGTTTCGGCGGCGGGGCTGTGCGCGCACCCGGACTCGCCGATGAGCGGCGGGGCGATGCGGGAATTGGGCAATCGCGGCATACCGTTTTACCGAACGCGCGCGGTGCGCGTGACCAGGCAGATGGCCGAGGGCGCGCTGGTGCTGTGCATGACCGGGTGGCAGGCGGAGAAGATGAAAAAGCTCCTGCCGGATGCCCAAATCGATACGATCAATCACTATGCCGGGCTGACCGGCGACATAGCCGATCCCTACGGCGGGGGCGAACCCGCCTACCGCAGGGCGGCAGACTTGCTGGACGTCGCCACGCGGCAGATCGTCCAAATGCAGATGAGGAGACAAATGTTATGAGTACCATGCGATACAAGACGCGGGGCACCTGCTCAAGCGCCATTGAGATAGAAGTGGAAGACGATATCGTGCGCCATGTGAAATTTATCGGCGGCTGCCGCGGCAATACCGAGGGCGTCGCGCGCCTGGTCGTCGGCCGCAAGACGGACGACGTGATCTCGCTGCTCAAGGGCATTCCCTGCCAAGGCACAACCTCGTGCCCCGATCAACTGGCACGGGCGCTCGAGCAGATGAAGGCCGCACGATCGGCCTAAGCCGGACGGCGAACGCCTATTGGACGCCTAAGTCGGCGCGTGCCGGTTGGATATCCCAATATGAAATGACGAGGTGGGCACATGGACTTTAAGCAGAGCCTAGCCGAGCGCATTGTGTCGGCGCTTGAGGCGGTATTTGGCGAGACGGGACTTGCGCGGGAAGCGATTCAGCAGGCGCTGGAGGTGCCGCCGGACACGGCGCTTGGCGACTATGCCTTTCCGTGTTTCCGGCTAGCGAAGACGCTGCACAAAGCGCCGCCGGCGATTGCGGAGGCGCTGAAGGGGGCGCTTGACGCGCCCTTTCTTGCGCGAACCGATTCGGTCAAGGGCTATCTGAACTTCTTTCTTGACCGCGCGGTGTACGCGCAGGAGATTTTGTCTGAGGCGAGTGCGGCGGGCGCGCGCTACGGTTCGTCCAGCGTGGGTGCGGGACGGCACGTGTTGATCGACTACTCGTCGATCAACATTGCCAAGCGCTTTCATATCGGGCATCTTTCCTCGACGATGATCGGGCACGCGCTTTCGCAGCTGTACCGCTTTGCGGGCTACGACGTGGTGTCGATCAACCACCTGGGCGACTGGGGCACGCAGTTTGGCAAGATGGTGTGCGCGTACAAGAAGTGGGGCGACCGTGCGACCGTCGAACAGGGCGGCATCAACGAGATGGTGAAGCTGTACGTGCGCTTTGACAAAGAGAGCGCGGACGACCAAGCGCTTGCGGACGAGGGGCGGCTGTGGTTTAAGAAGATCGAGGAGGGCGACGCTGAGGCGCTTGCGATTTTCGACTGGTTCAAGGCGGTCACGCTGAAGGACGCGGAGAAGGTGTACGCGCTGCTCGGCGTCAAGTTCGATTCCTACGCGGGCGAGAGCTTTTACAACGACAAAATGGCGCCCGTGGTCGAGGAGCTTGCGCAAAAGGGGCTGCTGACCGAGTCGGACGGCGCGCAGATCGTGGATCTGGAGCCGTACGGCATGCCGCCCTGCCTGATCCTCAAGAAGGACGGCGCGACGCTGTACGCGACGCGCGACTTGGCTGCGGCGTTCTATCGCAAGAAGACCTACGACTTCGCAAAGTGCCTGTACGTCGTGGCGTATCAGCAGGACCTGCATTTCCGGCAGCTGTTCAAGGTGGTCGAGCTGATGGGCTATCCGTGGTACAAGGACATGGAGCACGTCGCCTTTGGCATGGTCTCCTTTGAGGGCGAGACGCTCTCCACGCGCAAGGGTCACATCGTCTACCTCGAGGATCTGCTGAGCGAGGCGATCGCCAAGGCGCGCGCCATCATTGAGGAAAAGAGCCCGGGACTTGAGGACAAGGACGAGATCGCGCGGCAGGTCGGCGTGGGCTCGGTCATCTTCTTTGACCTGTACAACAACCGCATTAAGGACATCGACTTCTACTGGGATCGCGCGCTCAACTTTGACGGGGAGACCGGCCCCTACGTCCAGTACACGCACGCGCGCTGCTGCTCCGTGCTGCGCAAGGCTGGTGCCGCGCCCACGAGCGCGCCCGACTACGCTAGCCTGTCCGACCCTGAGGCACAGGACGTCGTGCGCTTGATCGAGCAGTTCCCTTCCACGATCGCCTCCGCAATCGATCGCTCGGAACCGTCCATGATCACCCGCTACGCCGTGTCGCTCGCACAGGCCTATAATAAATTCTACTATGAACACCGCATCCTCGACGGCACACCCGGCGAACGCGCCGCACGCCTCACCTTGACCGACGTCACCCGCCAGACCATCAAAACCGCACTCTCCCTCATCGGCATCGCCGCCCCCGAGCGCATGTAGCGAGGGGGGGAGGGACGAGGAGGCGGGGGGGAACCAGGAGGCGGGAAGATAATTAAGGGAGACGGACGGGGGGCCTCCGGCGGGGGGGGGGGGGGCGGGCGGGGCGCGCCCCCCCCCGCCGCGGGCGGGGCGGGCCCCCGCCCCCCCGCCGGGC
>JAVXNW010000171.1:0-2828 GCA_036645575.1 Clostridia bacterium
ACACCACAGCAAGGGCGTACAGCTCGAGGGGATAGTGTGAAAGGGGGCGAGCAGCCCACCTTTCGCGTTCAATAACCGCGTGAGCGCAGCACGGCACCGCAGTGCCGGGCTGCCTTGACCACATGCGCTCACGCGGGGGGCTTTGCGGGTTATTTTGCTACCTTGACGGTAAGCTTTGCGGGCACCGCCTTGTCGCAGCCTTTGAGCAGCACGTTGAGCGTGAGGGTCGCGCCTTTTTTGGGCACTTCGCCGTTTAGGAAGCCCACGCGCACGCGGCCGCCGCCAAGGTCTGTCACGGAGAATTTCTTGCTCTGCGCGGTGATCTTTTCGATGGGCGAAAGCGTCGCGTCCTGAAACGTCACCTGCACCTCCGCCTGCGCGCCCGGATCGGACGCGGCCAGCGCGATCTTCTTTTCGGACAGCACGGGCTTTGCGGGGCCGGCCTTCACCTTGAAGCGGGACTGGGCAACCAGCGCCTTCCCGCCGATTTGCGCGGTCAGCGTCGCGGTGTAGGTCGCGCCCAGCTTCACGTGCGCGCCCGGCTTTTTGCGGATCTCAAGCGCGCCCTCGGCATTGCGGGTCACGAGGAAGTCGTCCGTCACGTTTCCCAAATCCACTTTCTTTCGGCGCGCGGAGATGGTCAAGGCGTAGGTGCTCCAGCCGGTCTTGAGCGTCGGCGTGAGCGTCGCGCAGCTATCGGGGCGATAGCAGTCCACTGCGCCGCTTTCCTTGAGCGTCAGCGGGTTTTTGCCCACCACCACCACCGTGCAGGTATCTTTTTTGCCGTTGTAGGTGGTCGCGGTGATCGTGGTTTTGCCCTTTTTGAGGCCGGTCACCGTGCCGAAGGCATCCACCGAGGCCACGCCCGGCTTGCTGCTCTTAAATGAAACCGCGCCCGCGCACCCGGCGGGCAGCGTGTAGGTGAGCGCCTGCGTGTCGCCGTGGGTCATATCCATCTCCCGGGGCTTGAGCGTGATATCGGTCGGCGCGCCAGATACCTGCACCTTCACCAGCGCGGTGAGGTTGTTGTAGCTGGTGATCACGATCGTGGCCTCGCCCGGCAGGCAAGCGGTGACCACGCCCTGCGCATCAACGCTGGCGATTCGCTCGTCCATGCTCTCATAGGAAAGGATGGATAGCTGCCTGCTCCGCGCGGCTTTGACCAGCACCTGCGCGCCCAGCGGATAGACCTCGCCCTGCCCCAAATTCAGCTGCTTGGGCGCATGGATGACGGAGGGGTCCTTCACCACCTTGATGTAGCATTCGGCGCGGCGGCCGTTGTGGGTGCTGACGCTGATGATCGCCTCGCCAAGCGCCCTGGCGGTGGCCATGCCGTTTGCGTCCACATTCACAACGCCTGTGTCGCTCGAGCGGTAGGACAGCGTGGCGCTTGCCTGCGCGGGCAGAATCTCGGGCGTCAGTTGCTCGCTGTCGCCCACGCCCATCAGCCGCTTGTTCGGGCGAAACGCGATCGACTCGGGCGCGCCCACCACGGTTACCAGGCAGGTGGCCGTGTAGCCGCTCGCGCTGGTCACCGTCACGGTGGTCTCTCCCTGCACGTGCGCCGAGATCACGCCGCCCGACGTCACCGACGCGACCGAGGCCTTGGCGGAGGCAAAGGCGTAGCGGTCTAGCTCGCCGGCGGGTTCCGCCGAGGCGATCAGCGCAAAGCTGTCGCCCGCCGCCAGCTTGACCGTGTGCGCGTTTAGGCGAATGCCGGTCACGCGGGTGAGCACGTTCAGCTGAAGCGCGTTGGATTTGATATACCCGCTGCCCACCTTGGCCGACGCGTAAATCTGATAGGTTCCGGTCTTTGGGACAAAGAGGGTGCTTCCGGAGAGCGGCGCGCCGTTTACGTACCAAGTGAGGGAACCGGGCGCGACCGGGTCGCCGTACTGATCCTGCCCGGCGACGAGCAGCTTCGAAAGCGCAAAGGTGTCGCTCCCGCTGCCCAGCAGGTAGTCCTTGAGCAGCGGCGTCAGCGGATCGTCGGAGATGATCAGCTTGGTCATGACCTTGTTGGGCAGCACCGTGAGCGTCAGCTTGTTGGACACGACGCCGGTGCCCGTAGACGAATCATAGCAGTCGATCTGATAGGTGCCCGGCTTGGTGGCGGTGAAAGCGCCTTGCGCTAGATTGGTTCCGTCCACGCGCCAAGTGACGCCATTAGGCTGCAGCGCGTAGGGGTTGCCCGCGCCGTCGTAGGCCTGCATTTCGAGCTGCGCCATCTGGAAGCTGTCGCTGCCGCTGCCCAACACGTAGTCGGACAGCTTGGGGTTGTTCGGGTCGTCGAAGATCACGATGCGGGCGAGTTTGGCCGCCTTGTACACGACCATCGTCAATCCGTTTGAGCGGACGGAGCCCGCCTCGACGTAAAAGACGTAGCTGCCCGCCTCGGTCACCGAATAGGCATTGGGCGTTTTAATTTTCGTCGCCGCCCCGCCATCCTTGGCGACATACCAATCGTTTGCTGCGGCGTGGGTCATGGTTTCGCCGTACTGATCGACAAAGCGCTGCGTAAGCGTCGCAAGATTATATGTCTTGCCCGTGGTATCCGCGTGCCAATCCGCCAGCATATCCGTAGGGTCGGTGAGCGCAAGCTTGGTCAGCACGCGCGCGGGGCGCACGACCACCTCCAGCCACGCGGAGTACAGGCCGTTCCATGTGGCGCGGATGTGAAAGGTGCCGGATGTATTGCAGGTGAGATCATTTCCCGCAATCGAAATGCCTGCGGAAAGCTCCTGAACCTCCCAGCCAATGGTCGCGATGACCTGCTTGCCGCTGCCATCTACGACCATCGCCGAGACCGGCGCGTTTGAGGCGGCAAG
>JAVXNW010000172.1:0-2758 GCA_036645575.1 Clostridia bacterium
CACCTTTCGCGTTCAATAACCCGCGTGAGCGCAGCACGACGCCGCAGCGTCGTGCTACGCTACGCTCAGCTCACCGTGAACAGCTTATCCATGTAATATTGCGCAATGCCGCAGCTATCGCTGCGGGAGCCGGACTGGGCGTAGGCGATGGTGGTGCCTTGCAGGTACACGTTATCCCGGTTGTGCGTCGCGTTTTCGATCATCCGGTGAAGAAAGCGCGCGCCCAAGCGCTCGATGCCGCCGCCGACCACGATGCGTTTGATCCCGGTCACGCATATGGTCGCGTAGATGCCGGCAAACAGCTTGTCCGCCACGTCGTCCACCAGCGACTGCACCGCGCGCAGCCCGCTCACGCACGCGTGGTCGAGCATTTCGAGGGTGATGTTGTCGCTTGAGTCGCCGGCCAACTCGAGCAAGCCCGGCAGTTCCCCCCGAAGCGCCAGCGTGCGCGCGTTTTTGAGCACCTCTTCCACGTTGACATAGCGCTCGAGGCAACCGCACCCGCCGCACACGCACGACACGCCTTGATAGTCCACGGTCACGTGCCCGATCTCGCCCGCGGAATGGTCAGGCCCGGTCACGATCTGACCGCCCGAGATGATCCCCGCGCCCACGCCCTCAAATACGTTCACGTAGATCATGTCGGTCACCGGCACGCACGCCTTGTCCAGAAACTTTTTTTCCGCATAACCCATGCACATCGAGGCGTTGCCGAAAAACAGCGGGATGCCCAGCTTGTCCTCCAGCGCGTGCATCGACGCCTCGCCAAAGGACACGCGCATCCCCGACAGCGAGAATCGACCCGCCGGCCTGACCAGAATGCCGGGGTACGCGACGCACACGACCGGCGCAAGCGCCTTGTCAAAACAGCGCGCCTCGCGCAGCAGCACGCTTTCGATGATGTCCGCGTAGTCGTTGCCCGCATCCGGCTCGGGCGCCGTGGCGTCCCCCAAAAATCCCCCGTACTTTTCCGTGGAATTGGGCACAAAAAAGCTCTCCAACGCCTGGCAATTGAGGTCGTACAGCGTATAGCGCACGCCCCACTTGTTGAGGGAAAAGACCGGAATCTGCCGACTCCGCCCCTCAACGCGCAGCGCGATCGGCTTGCGCCCGCTGCGCGCCGTCTTCGC
Organism: Clostridia bacterium; assembly: GCA_036645575.1. Taxonomy (GTDB): domain Bacteria; phylum Bacillota; class Clostridia; order Christensenellales; family Aristaeellaceae; genus JAVXNW01. Next base: position 1,131 of record JAVXNW010000172.1, read on the forward strand.
AAGCCCGACCTCGACCACCAAGCCCTTTGTCACCAGTTCGTCCACCAGTGCCGACACGGTCGTCGCGCTTAAGCCCGCGCACTTGGACAGCCGCGCGCGCGTCATATCCGCGCCTTCCCGGATCAAGCTAAACGTGCGTTTCAGGTTTTCTTCCTTCATCGTCTGTTGATTGACCGGCCTGCCCGCCGGGCGTTCGGTCAAGTACATCATATTGCCTGTCAAGCCCCCTCGCATGTTTCGTGAATATTATAGCATTAAAAGGCGCAAAACGCCATATACGGCGCATCAATATTTACGGCCTCCGCATAAACTTTCGGCGAAAGCCAAAATTCGGGCGTTTGGGCCACCCTTTCCGGCCGATTTCGCCCAATTTTCAAGAGAATATTCGCGTATTCCCACAGATCATGCCTAGAACATCAATTTTACGCTTGACAAATTGATCTATTTTGCGCAATAATAAGGGCAGTGTATTAACTAATACCGCGAACGGCCATTTGGCCGCACAATTGACAAAAAGGGGGAACTTTTTATGAATCTCATCGATACCATTCAGGGTTCATTGCTCGAACATTTCTATCCCGCAGGTTGGGATCTGGCGAAGATGGACGCGTGCGTGGGCGCGCCCGAAACGGTATGCGACCCGCAGCCGTTCTGGAACCCGGCGTTTCAGCCGATCATGTGCGACGGCCTTGGCGACTTTGACACGCTGATGGGCCACGAAATCGCGCTGCAGATCAAGCAGACGCGCGACGCAGGCCAGAAAATCGCGCTGATTCTGCCGGTTGGGCCGATGGGCATGTACCGGTGGGTGGTGTATTTTCTGAAGGCGTGGCAGGTGAAATGCGACCATGTGACCACCTTTAACATGGACGAGTGGGCGGACGGCGAGGGGCAGACGCTCTCAAGCGACAGCACCGCCTCGTTCCAATATGCCATGGAACACGCGCTGTTCGATCCGCTGGGCGACGCCACGGTGCCAGTTGCGCAGCGCAATTTCGCGACGCATGACAACCTGCCCACCTATGCCGGCAAGATCGCGCAGCTCAAGGGCGAGGGCGCCAAGCTGGTGCTGGTGTACGGCATTGGCCGGATGTGCCACATCGCGTTCTGGGAGCCGCACTTCGCAGCTGAGTTCGCCACGACCGAGGAATGGAAGAAGCAGACCCATCGGCTCGGCGCGAAACTGCACCCGCTGACGATCGAGCAGAACGCGCTCACCAGCTTTAAGTCGCGCATGACGCTCGTCCCCGCACGCGCAAACACGATCGGGCCCGGCCTGTTCCTCCAGGCGGACTACGCCATCGGCGGCGCGGACGGCTGCTTCGGCCGCGGCATGCAGTGGCAGGGCATGTCGCTGTGGACCACACTGCGCTATGGCCCCGACAAGTGGGTCACCTCCTCCTTCATCCCCACCCTGCCCGGCAAACTCTTCTTCTTTAAAGAACTCGCCGGCCCCCTGGTCGCCGACTGCAACTAGGAGGAGGCGGCGGGGGGGGGAACGAGGAGGCGGGGGGAACCGGGAGGCGGGAAGTATAGTAAGGGAGGCGGACGGGGGGCCTCCGGCGGCCGGGGCGCTGCCCCTGGACCCCGCAAAGGATGATCCTTTGATGCCAGCGCGCCTGCGGGCG
>JAVXNW010000173.1:0-2615 GCA_036645575.1 Clostridia bacterium
TGTTCATTTGTCTCACCTCGTTTTCTATATTCGAGATGAGCCTGAAAAGTCCCTTTGGTAACGTAAATATAATATTCGGACGGCTCTGCGTTGCTCTCGTTCGTAAGCGATAGCCCTGAGCGCAAATGTGCGGGGCGTGAATTGGGTGACGCATGCAGGTAGCGCATCTTCTTGTGCAATCCGGTTTCTGCTCACATAAACCGCTAATATCACAGGTTGTCCTGTGTGCACAACGGTTTGTGATCCTGCCATATGCCCCCTTGCTTGAAACGATCTTGTGACCCTTGATTTCACGCGCGATGGTCGTCTCCGACTTTCCGATACACCTGCCGATTTCACCGAAGCTTTTCCCGTTCGAGATACCCAGTGCGATTTGGTTGCGGTCATTTAGATTCATGTGTTTTGACATCGTCTTTCACCTCGATGTCTATTAAACACCCTTTCCGGTATTTGTCAGGTTAAACGCAGGCTGTTCCCCTTGGGGAACAGGTTCGCAAGGACTCTGTTTTCGTAACTTCTCGTCGTATTAAATGCAGCCCTCCCTTCGTCACACTAAACGCAGTACCTCTCCCTTCGACGGCTGCGTTTACTTTGACGATTGACGTGCAATTTGCGCGCGTCTAAAAAACGAAAAAAAGCAGTTGACAAATGACGCCACATCCGCTATAATAGTTTATGCTGCCTGCGGTCGTGGCGGAATCGGCATACGCGCACGTTTGAGGGGCGTGTTCTGAAAAGAGTACGGGTTCAAGTCCCGTCGACCGCACCACAAAACAATCATCCGAACCTTTTCACCGTTGGTGAGGGGTTCGGATGATTGTTTTATCTGGGCGATTGATCACCATTGACAAAAATAAGTGGGCGATCAAATCCTGTGAACCGCACTTTGCTGCCTTCCATGCCCCAGCGCCAGACTCGAAACGTGCGCGGGGGTTAGGCGGGGGTACGGGTGTTGGGCGCGCGGCTGACGCGGCGGTAGTTGAGCAGGTGGAATGTCGCGAGGAACAGCCAGCCGATCGTGACGGCCCAGGAGACGCCTGCGAGCGACAGCGCGGGCATGAGCAGCGCCGAAAACAGCACGCGCAGCGAGATTTGCAGGGTGGTTCCGACAAAGGGGATCATCATGCGGCCGGTGCCGCGAAAGTAGCCGACCAATGAATTGCACAGGTAGGCGAGCAGGTAGAACGGGCCGATGGTGCGAAAGTACGCAACGCCCAGTTCAATGGCGCGCGCGTCGGTCAGGAAGATGCCCAGCAGCCATGGGCAGAACGCGTACAGCAGCGCGGTCGCGGCGGCGCCGTAGATCAGCAGCAGTTCAAGGCCGCTCAGGAATCCGTCGCGCACGCGCTTTTCGTTCCCCGCGCCGGTGTTTTGCGAGATGAATGTCCCGATCGCGTCCTCGCCGCTCGCCGCGGTCGCGAGCAGAAAGCTCTCGATGCGCGTGCTGGCGGCATAGGCGGAGATCACCTCGGTGCCGTAGCCGTTGACGATCCCCTGCACAAGCGTCTTGCCAAAATAGAGGCTGGACTGCTGGAGCGCCGCCACCATGCCGTACTGCGCGGTGCACCGAAGCACCCTGCGGTCAAGGCGCATGTCCGCCCGGCGAATGCGCACAAACGGATAGCTTTTGCGGCAGTACCCATAGCACAGCGCGACCGACGCGCCCTGCGCGAGCACGGTCGCCCACGCGGCCCCGACCACGCCCATCTTGAACACCGCGACAAACAGCACGTCCAGCGCGACGTTGCCCAGCGTCGAAAAGATCAGGAACCCGAGCGCGGTCTTGGAGTTCCCAAGCGCGCGAAACAGCGCCGAGAACAGGTTGTACAAAAACGTGAGCGCCAGCCCCGAAACGATGATGCCCAGATAGCTTTGCGCGTCGCGCATCAGCACTTCGGGGGTATTGAGCAGGCGCAGGATGTCCTCGAGAAAAAAGAGCCCGCCGATTGTAAACACTGCGGTGATCGCGCCGCCCCACCACAGCGCCGTCCACAGCTGGTTGCGCAGCCCTTTTTCGTCGCGCGCGCCCCAGCAGCGCGCCATCAGCAGCGACGCGCCCACGTTCAGCCCGCTCAAAATAAAGATGAACAGGTTCATCACCGTGCTCGCCACGCCAAGCGCGGCAAACGCGTCCTGCCCAACGAAGCGACCCACGACAAACGAGTCGGCCATGTTGTACAGCTGCTGGCAGAGATTGCCCAATATCAGCGGAAGCGCATAAAATATCAGCTGCTTTTTTATCGGCCCCGCCGTCATGTTCACGGTTTTTCCCATGTGCATCTCGCTTCTTTTCTCTCGTAATTGCGTGAGTGTAGCACGACGCTGCGGCGCACGACGCTGCGGCGCACGACGCTGTGGCGCACGGCACTGCGGTGCCGTGCTGCGCACGACGCTGCGGCGTCGTGCTACGCTCACGCGGGTTATTGAACGCGGAGGTGGGGCTTCTCGCCCCCCTCCACACCACCCCCTCGAGCTGTACGCCCATGCTGTGGTGTTCTCGCACCTCATCCCAACCCTTGCGTGAGCAAAGATGTCGTGAGCGCAGCCCGGCACTGCGGGGCCGGGCTGCGCTCGCCCACTTTTTGTAAACATTAAAAAACACAAATAACACCCCA
>JAVXNW010000174.1:0-2589 GCA_036645575.1 Clostridia bacterium
CCGCCGGCGCCGCCGGCGCCCCCGGGGGGGGGGGGGGGGGCCCCCCCCCCCCCCCCCCCCCCCCGCCGGAGGCACGTTCTCCTTAATATACTTCCCGCCTCCCGGTTCCCCTCGCCTCCTCCTCCTCGTCACCCCGCCGCCACGATGCTTCGCACTGTGGCTTCGGGGGCGACCAGGCGCATTGGGAGGCGCACGGTCTCGGGCGGGCGCTCACCAAAGGCGGAGATGAGTTCGAGCAGTCTGCGGCAGGCGACAGTCGAGTAGCTATCGCCCGCGGCCGCGACGGTCGTGAGCGGCGACAGAAAGCCGAGCCGCTCCGCGATATAGTCAAACCCGGCGACCGAGACATCCTCAGGCACGCGCACGCCGGCGTCGCGCAGCTGATTGATGATCGTCCACGCCATGGCATCGCGAAACGCCACGACTGCGGTCGGGTGGTACGCCTCGAGCAATCCCGCAAGCGCGTCATCCGCCACGCGTGCCTGGTACTGTTCCCACGGCATGACGCTCGGGGCAAGCCCCGCCTCGCGCATAGCGCCGGTATATCCGGCCAGCCGTTCGCGCTCGGAGCTTATTTGTTTTTCGCCGCTTACGTACAAAATCCGCTCGTGCCCGCGCGCGATGAGCGACTGGGTCAACAGCCGTGCGCCGCCCAAGTCGTCGCACAGCACATAGTTATCCTTCAAATTCAGGAACTCGCGCCCCATCACCACATAGGGAATGCCGCTCTGGCGCAGCAGATTAATGGGCTGCAAGCTCAATTGGCTGGGGCAGATCAGCACGCCATCGGCCAGGTGGCTGAGCGCGGTCCGGATCGCCTGGCACTCCTGCTCCAGGATATCGCCCGTGCACAGCACGATCGTCGTATAGCCCGCGTCGCGCAGCACCGCCTCGACGTTGTCCACCACATTGCTAAAATGGGGATTGACGACGTCGGAGATGATGACCGCGACGGTCTTAGAGCGCCCCGAGCGCAGCGACGAGGCCAGTGTATTTCCGACATAGCCCATATCCTGCGCAATGGCGACAATCTTTCTGCGCGTCGCGACGGAGATATCGCTCTTGCCGCGCAGCGCGTGGGACACGGTATTGACGGTATAGCCGCTGCGCAGCGCAATATCCTTGAGCGTCACGCGGGGCATGCGCATATCCTGCGCGTCTTCCGGCCTGATAGCCTCCGTATTCGGTCCTTCATGAATATCCGACATTTGTACACCTCACAACACACGATGTATTAAGGATAATGCCACCTGTGCAAATTGTCAAGGGCAGATGCACATTTTCCCATGAAATTTGGACAAACTGCGCGATATGTGGCGTTGGCATTTGGGGGCGCATGGTGTATAATGATTCCGGTTCATCTGATAGCAACGAGGAGGCTCCAATCAATGAAAAAACTTCGATTTGGCGTAATTGGTGCGGGCGGCATAGCGGACCGGCGCACGATCCCGGGCATGATGCAAAGCGAGCTGTGCGAGCTGACGGCGGTCATGGAAATTCATGCGGAGCAGGCCGAAAAGCTGCGCGTCAAATACGGCGCGAAGCGGGCCTATACAAACGAGGAAGACCTTCTAAAGGATCCGGGGGTAGACGCGGTATACATCGCGTCGCCGGTCGTGATGCACACGCGTCAAGTGAAGATGGCGGCGGACTACGGCAAGCATGTGCTGGTTGAGAAGCCAATTGGCATGACGAGTGCGGAGGGTCAAGCGGCGGTAGACTACTGTGCGGAAAAGGGGATCAAGCTTGCGGCGGGGCTGATGATGCGCTACGGCAGTCATGTTCAGTCGATGAAGCGCGCGATTGCGGAAGGCAAGCTAGGTCAGGTGGTATCGGGCTATTCGCAGTTCACGCTGTGGCTGCCGGAGTCGTCGGGCAACTGGCGACTTGAGAAGGCGAAGGCGGGCGGCGGGTGCATGATGGACATGGCGGTGCACGTGATCGACCTAATGGAGTTTATCACGGGCATGCGCGTGACGCGGGTCGCCTCCATGAACGAGACGATCACGTTCAGTTACGACGTAGAGGACACCTCAACGGTGCTGATGCGGATGGAGAACGGCGCGCAATTTGTGGTACAGACCAACTTCAACATCCCAGACGAGGCGAGCAAGTGGCGGCTCGAGGTATTCGGGACAAAGGGGCGGCTGCTAGGCGACACGATGATCGGGCAGGTAGACGGCGGCACGCTGAGTCTGCTCGCGATGGGGGAGAACAAGGCCTACGACGCGGCGCAGGATCACGCAGACGTGCGCGGCGAAGAAATCGCGGGGGTATTTGGCAACATGTACACGCGCGAGCTAGACAGTTTTGCCGATTCGGTATTGAACGGGAAAGCGCTGGTTGCGCCAGCGTCGGACGCGGTGCACGTGCAGCGGATCATGGAAGCGGCGTACAAAAGCGGGGAGACGCGCACGCAGATAGAGTTGTAGGTAGGCGCGCAGGTCGCGCGCTCGCCTCACCGGCGCACTCTCCTCACCGGAACCCCGCCTTCCTTCCCGCGTGAGCGAGTATGTCGTCAAGGCTTCAAGCCTTGCGGGAGCCGGCGGCGGCGCCGGTCGCTTGTCGCAACAAGCGAAATACCTCGTA
>JAVXNW010000175.1:0-2463 GCA_036645575.1 Clostridia bacterium
AGGCTTTCCGCTGCGCGTGGCGTATTTTCTGACGGAGGCGCGCGGGCAAAAGATACTCAAGGCGCTAGAGATCATGCAGGCCGTGGGCATTGATTATATGGTGGAAAACAATATGACGGATGTTCTGCGCGAAAAGGGCGTCATCCCGTGAGGACCCCTCACAGGGTGCGCGACACCCACGAAAAAGTGGGTAATTTACAGGCGCGCCCAACCGCGCTATACTGAGATGATCCCATACGATGATCGGAGGTTTTATGATGAAGGTATCTAGCAGCGGAATGGTGGACGGCGTATTTAACGACAAATACGGCAAGCGTGGCGCCAAGTTTAGCGAATCTGGCATCCCCACCTGTTCCATTCCGGTTCGGATTGAAGGCGCGCCCGCGGGAACAGTTTGTTACGCGCTGGTGCTGGAGGACAAAGACGCCTATCCCGTCAGCGGCGGATTTGCGTGGATTCACTGGCTGGCGGCCAACATCACGCGCACCGAGCTAGCGGAAGACGAAAGCCAAAGCGCAACCGACTTTGTGCAGGGCGCAAACAGTTGGACCAGCATACAGGGCGGCGGACAGAGCGCGGAACTTTCCAGCTTCTACGGCGGCATGTGCCCCCCTGATGCGCCGCACCTGTATGAGCTTCACGTGTACGCGCTGGACAATCTGCTCGATTTGAAAAACGGCTTTTTGTTCAATGAACTGCACCACAAAATGGACGGACACATGCTGGCTGAGTATACCCTAAAGGGCCTATATCTCCATGAAGAGGCGTCCAAATGATCCGCAAGGTTGACCACATGGTCATCACCACCGCAGACCTGCCCGCCTGCGTCGCGTTTTATGAGGCGCTGGGCTTTCGGGCGCAGCAAGCGGGCGGGCGCTGGGAATTGTTTTCCGGCGACTTCAAAATCAATGTCCATTTGAAGGGGCATGAGCTTGAGCCAAAGGCGCAAAATGTGCAGACCGGCAGCGCTGATTTTTGTTTCGAGATCGACGGCGACCTTGCGCTTTGCGGGGATCAGCTCACCGCGCGCGGGATCGACATCGCGCTGGGTCCTGTGCTTCGGCACGGCGCGCGGGGCGAGATGCGCTCCCTCTATCTGCGCGACCCCGATGGAAATTTAATTGAGCTGTGCCGCTATGAATAGCTTTTTTCTGGCATTTTCGGTGGTCTGCCCGCTGTTTTTGATGATGGCGCTCGGCTATTTTTTGCGCCGAATCGGGCTGTTTCCCGAGGATTTCCTGCGTCAGCTCAACAAGCTTTGTTTTGGCGTCTTTCTTCCAACCGTCTTGTTTATCAACGTGTACGACAGCGACTTTTCCGTCTCCTTTCAGCCGCGCCTGGTCGCCTTCGCCCTATTCTGCGTGCTGGCCATGTTTGCGGGGCTCATGCTGCTGGTGCCGCGCTTTGAAAAAAGCAATCTGCGGCGCGGCGTGATGATACAGGGCATCTTTCGCAGCAATTATATCCTGTTTGGTTTGCCGATGGCGGCCTCTTTGTTTGGGGCCTCCAAGACCGGAACAACCGCTGTGCTGATTGCGTTTGTCATTCCGCTGTTTAATCTGCTGTCGGTCGTCGCGCTCGAAATTTTTCGGGGCGGCAAGGTGGACGTCAAGCGCATCCTGATAGGCATCGTCAAAAATCCGCTGATCATAGGCGCGGCGGCGGCATTTGCCTTTCTGCTCGGCGGCATCAGGCTTCCGCACGTCCTTGAGCAGACCGCGCGGGACATTGCCAAGGTCGCCACACCGCTGGCGCTGATTATTTTGGGCGGCTCCTTTACCTTTTCTCGCTTGCGGCCAAACCTAAAGCAGGTCGCTGTCGCGGCAATCGGTCGATTGGTTCTAATCCCGCTGTGCTTTGTGTCGCTGTCCATCGCCATGGGCTTTCGCGGCGTGGAACTGGGCGCGCTGCTCGCCATGTTTGCCAGCCCTACGGCGGTGAGCAGTTTTACCATGGCGCAGCAGATGCAGGCGGACGACGAATTGGCCGGGCAAATCGTGGTGGTCGGATCCATATGCGCCGTCCTGACGATCTTCCTTTGGATTTCCCTTTTATCCTATCTGGGCTTTATGTAGCCGATACCCGAAACGCAGCTCGATAACGCGTAGCGCAAAGATTGATCCCTCCCCGCGCACTCCCCCCAAGATAAGCGCCCCCAGCCTGCGCCGCACGCGTCTTGGCGGGACGTCAGAAATTTTCATTCGATTGAGGTTGACACCGGAAAGCAAGCTGGATATACCGAGGGTAGTGGCTCCTTCCGCTGTCCGGGTGTTCGGGTGAATGCGTGACGCTTCGGCGTTCCATTCTAACGAAGCCGGCGGGGGGAGTTATTATTTCTGCTCTTTCAAGACACAAAGAATTGTGAAGCCCCTCTGTTTTCTGCCCGTTCGTTTGCCTTGTTCGGATATGCAATACCATTCGTGCCACCCCGTCCGTTGTACCCTGCGCGGCGACGTATTGTAT
>JAVXNW010000176.1:0-2426 GCA_036645575.1 Clostridia bacterium
GGCTTCCAAATCGGCCTTGGCCTTGTTTTCCGCGTCGGCCTGCGCGCTTGTCTTCGCGTCAAGCGCCGCGTCCGCCGACTTGAGTTTCGCCTGCGCCTGCGACAGGCTGTTCGTGGAGACGCCAGCCCAGATGCCAACGCCGAGCAACGCCAGAACCAAAATGACGACGACGATCTTCGCATTCTTATTCATGAGCATCCTCCTTAACAGATTTAGAATGATACAACTACAATTGTACCACATAACGCGCTGTTTGAATAGCGTTTTTGCGGATTTTCCGCTTATTTTGCGCAATCCGCCCGCTGTGAACCCCAAAAAAGCCACTCGCCCGTCAGGGTGAGTGGCTTTTTCATTTGACTGCTGGCAGTGCCCCGCGTTCGATCAGTCCACGATGAAGGACTGGATCTCCTCGAGAAGGTCGTCGCAATTGTCGTCATAAACCTCTAAGGTGACAGGCTTGGACAGGTCAAGGCTGAAAATCCCCAAGATCGATTTGGCGTCCACCACATGACGGCCCGCTCGCAGATCGACATCGTAAGTGTGACGACTCACGATATTGACGAAACTCTTGACGTTCTCCGCAAGGCTCAGTTTGATTTTTACCGCTTTCATGCAGACCCCTCACTTTTAACCGGCTGCGCCGATGCGCTTACCCCATTAATACCACTATACAACCGCGCGCGCCTAAATTCAAGCAGCATTGGGTGATTTACCGTTTTTTAAACTGTCGCGCAGGTCTATTTGGCGGCGTCAATCAAAATCTCGGCGTAATTGCCCTTCTGCTTGGCGGTCACGCGGCCTAGGCGCAGCAGCTCGAGCAGCGCAAGGAAGACCGTAATGACCTCGCTCTTGCCGGGCGCGCCCTCGAAGAGGCTCGAGAAGGCCGCCTCGCCATGGCGCGTGCGCGCCAGTATCCGCGCCATGCAGTGCTGAACGGTGAACTCGTCGCGGCGAATCTCGCGGCGCGGCGTGGGCGGATCGTCGGATTGAGCGCCCACGCGCTTGAGCACGCGCGCAAAGGCGCGCGCCAGCCCGTCAAGGGTCATGCCGGTCAGCTCAAAGGAGGGCGGCGGCAGCGGATACTCCTCGGGCAGCTTAGTGATCAGGGCAAGCGCCTCTTTTTCGAGCGACTTCATCTCGCCCGATAGCTCCTTGAAGCGCTTATACTCGCATAGCTGGCGGATCAGCGCCTGCTCGGGCGTCTCCTCGCCCTCGCCGGGCTCGGGCGGCGGAACCGGGAGCAGCGCGCGCGACTTGATCTCAAGGAGCGTTGCGGCCATCTGCAAAAACTCGCTGGCGGAATCCATGTCGAGCGCCTCAGCGGCGGCCATGGTCTCTAGGTATTGCTCGGTGATCTGCGAAACGAAGATGTCTTGGATGTCCACCTTGGCGCGGGTCACCAGCGTGAGGAGCAGGTCGAGCGGTCCGTCGAACTGCTTGAGCGACACGACGTAGGCCATGCGCGCGCCCTAGAAGCGCCCGCTCAGGGCATAGGCCATCTGGCCCATCCCCTCGAACGCGCCGTTTACGACGAACCCCAGTCCCTTGCCAAAGACGCCGGTAAAGACGAGCAGCAGAACGAGCGCCTGCCCGATCAACTGCACCTTGCGCGGCGCGAATAGGTCGCGCTTGAGAATGAGGTCGTTGAGCAGGTGATAGCCGTCCAGTGGCGGCATTGGCAGCAGGTTAAAGACGGCGAGGCTCAGGTTGATGACCGCGTAATTGACGAGAAACTCGTAGACATAGCCCCAGAAGGTGCCAAGGATAGGCCCGATCAGGTAGACGTTCATCATTGGGGCGAGGGTATAGGCGTCGTGCGCGGTGAGGGCGTAGCGATCGAGGCCGACGAGCACGGTAAAGCGGCCGTCGGGCCGGTACGCGGCCGTCGGCACGCGCCCCAAGGCGAGGGCGAGCATGGCGTACATGAGCGCGCAGCCGAGGAGGAACTGGATGAGGTTCATGGCGATGCCGGCCATCGACACCATGATATCGTCGCGGCGCGGGTGTTTAAAGTTGCCCGGATTGACGGGCACGGGCTTTGCCCAGCCCACGCCGATCAGCAGCATGGCGAAAAACCCCTTGGGGTCGAGGTGTTTGAGGGGGTTCAGGGTCACGCGGCCCATGAGTTTCGCGGTCGGATCGCCGCAGCGCAGCGCGACATAGCCGTGCGCGGCCTCGTGCAAAGTGAGTGCGAGCAGGATCGCGGGCAAGCTGACGACGAGCGCCTGCAAAAAAGCCATCATGTCAAAGGAGCCAGGCCCGCCCTGCAAAAAATCTAATAGCATGATCGTCCTCGATTTCTGTATAATCTGGTCACCCCGCGTGAGCGGAGCCGTGGTCAAGGCTTCAAGTCCGGCACTGCGGTGCCGGACTGCGCTCACGCGGTGATTGAACGCGAAAGGTGGGCTGCTCGCCCCCTTTCACAC
>JAVXNW010000177.1:0-2247 GCA_036645575.1 Clostridia bacterium
ACACCACAGCAAGGGCGTACAGCTCGAGGGGATAGTGTGAAAGGGGGCGAGCAGCCCACCTTTCGCGTTCAATCACCCGCGTGAGCGCAATCCGGCACCGCAGTGTCGGATTTCGCTCGCTTTGGCGAGCGACCGGCGTGCGCCGCCGGACCGCGCAAGGCTTGAAGCCTTGACGACATGCGCTCACGCGGGATGCTACGAATTGGGGAGGATGACCAATGCGCTTTATCAAAATGCACGGGATCGGCAATGATTACGTCTATGTGGATTGCTTTTCGGAGATGCTCCCCGAATCGCCCGAGACGCTCGCGGTCAAGCTCTCGCGCCCGCACTTCGCCGTGGGCGCCGATGGACTCATCTTGATCGAGCCTAGCACTGTCGCCGATGCCCGGATGCGCGTCTTTAACAGCGATGGGAGCGAGGCGCGCATGTGCGGAAACGGCATTCGCTGCGTCGCAAAGTACCTATACGACGCCGGTCGCGCCCGCAAAAAGACGCTGACGATCGACACGCGCTCCGGCATGAAACGGCTGGAACTCCTGATCCAAGGCGGCCTATGCGTGGGCGCAACCGTCGATATGGGCGAGCCGACCGTCATGCAGCCGCTTACCCTGCACGCCGCAAGCCGCGACTGGACGCTGCTTCCTATCTCGATGGGCAATCCCCACGCGGCGTGCTACCTGCCAACGCTGCCCGACGACGCGCTCTTTAATGAAGCGGGCGCGTGCCTCGAACGCGATCCCCATTTCCCCGAGCGCGCAAACATCGAGTTCTGCCGCGCCGTGGACGCTGCGCACATCCAGATGCGCGTCTGGGAGCGCGGCTCTGGCGAGACCCTCGCCTGCGGAACCGGCGCCTGCGCCGCCGTCGTCGCCGGCGCGACACAGGGCCTCATTTCACGCGACGTGGACGTCGCCCTCGCGGGCGGCACGCTCCAGATCGCGTGGCGGACAGACAACCATGTGATGATGACCGGCCCCGCCCAGGTGAGCTTCACCGGCGTGTGGCGATCGTAAAAGACAGGAGGGGTTAGGATGAACAACATTTGCGTGGTGGGCAGCTTGAACGTGGACCTGACGATTACCGTGCCCCGGTTTCATCTGCCAGGCGAGACGATGAGCGGGCTTGACTTTTGCACCTATACCGGCGGCAAGGGCGGCAATCAGGCGGTCGCCGCCGCGCGCCTTGGCGCGCACGTGGCCATGCTGGGCTGCGTGGGGCAGGACGGCAACGGGCAGATGTATTTGGACGCGCTCAAGCGCGAGGGGATCAAGTGCGCGGGCGTCAAGGTTTGCGAAGGTCAGCCGACCGGCGTCGCGCTGATCGAGGTGGATCCAGCCGGCGAGAACCGGATCGTGATCGTGGCGGGCGCGAATGCCGAGCTCACAAGCGATGTGGTCACCGAAAAGGCAGCGGACATCAGGACATGCGACGTGTGCATGTTCCAGCTCGAAAGCCCGCTTGTCTCGATCAACCACGCCATGGCCCTTGCGCGGCAGGCCGGCGCGCAGGTGATGCTCGATCCCGCGCCCGCCCAGAAGTTGGGCGAGGCGATCTACCTACTGTGCGATTACCTGACGCCCAACGAGACCGAGCTTGCGCTCTTGACCGATATGCCCGTGGGCACGATCGACGAGGCGGTTTTGGCCGCGCAGGCGCTGATCGCGCGCGGCGTGAAGCACGTGGTCAACAAGCGCGGCGCGCAGGGTGCGCTGCTTGTGACCAAGGATGGCTACAAGTGCTATCCCGGCTTCAAAGTCGAGGTCAAGGACACGACGGCGGCGGGCGATTCCTTTAACGCGGGGCTTGCGGTCGGCCTGGCGCGCGGCTACGCGATTGGCGAGGCGATTGTGCTGGCCAACGCGGTCGGCGCGCTCTCCACCATGGCCGAGGGCGCGCAAGGCGCGATGCCCACCATGGCCGATGCCGAGGCGCTGATCGCGTCCAGCATGGAATAGGAAGGGACGGGCAAAGGGCCCTGCGAAGCGATTCGCAGGGCCCTTTTTTGCGGTGCGGTGCGCGGATGACGCGAGGCCGGCGGTCGAGGCTTTTTCCGTGCACGCAGGGCTTGCCGCGTGAGCGCTTATGGCATCCAAGGACCTTCCTTGGCCGCCGGAGGCCCTCGTTCGTCCCCGCCGCCCCTATATTCCCCCCCTCCCGTAGCCCCTCGCCTCCCCGCTCCTCGCTGTGCACGCAGGGCTTTCCGCGTGAGCGCTTATGGCATCCAAGGACCTTCCTTGGCCGCCG
>JAVXNW010000178.1:0-2072 GCA_036645575.1 Clostridia bacterium
CTAGCTCAATCCCCTCCGCATACCCCTGTATCGACATGAGCGGCGTGCGCAATTCGTGCGACGCGTTCTGGAAAAATGTCTTCTGCGCTTCGTCATACCGCGCCAGCCGCACCGCCGTGCGGTTCGTCGCCTCAATCAGCTCATTGACCTCGCGCACGCCCGACAGTTGCGCCATCTGACGGAAGTCGCCCGCGCCAATGCGCGCTACGTGCTCGCGCAATCGGTCGATCGGCTGCGATATCCCCGTCGCAATCGCCCACGACAGCGCCAGCGCCGCAAATGCCAGCACCGCCGTGATCAGCAACACAAACAGCGACGAGGTGCGCAAAAGCGAGCTCGTGTCGTTGACCGAGCTAAAGACAATCAGGTAATTCGACAGCACTTGCTCCGGGTCCGAAAGCCGCAAAAGACACGCGATGTAGTCCCGGTTCTCGAGCGTCAGCTCCTTGAAAAGCGGCTTGTCCTGAAAGGCGTCCGCCGCCATCTTTGGATCGAAACAGGCGGCCAACGCCGTATATTCCTCATCAGGGGCGCTGGGGTACACCTGCTCATAGTGCCGGTTTAGCACGATCACCGAGGACTCAAACTGGCTCCTACGTATCGCTACGCGCATCTGATAGAGAAAATCGCGCGCCTGCGCCTCGATCACTTCGGGATCGTCTTCCGGCAGATGGTTCGGCGTCACATACACGTCGTCCACCAGCGCGCGCACCGACTCAAGCGTCGACAACAGCTCGCTATGCGCAAGGTTCGTCGCATACCGCTCGCTCACAAAGCGAAACACAAAATAGGCGCCTATCGGCATCAGCACCATCAACGCCAGAAATGGCAGGAAAATCCGACTGCGCAGGCCCGGGCTTTTCATGGCGCTTCTCCGACGCTCAGCCGATACCCGAACCCCCACACCGTCTCAATCTGCACATCGCTACCCTGCGTGCGCAGCTTGCGCCGCAGCCGCTTCACCAAATCGTCCGTGGCGCGCGTGTCCGCGCCGTTGTCAAAGTGCCACAGCTCGCGCAGCAGCTCCGCCTTGCTGATCGCACGGTGGCTATTTTCAATCATGTACCGCAGAAAGTCAAACTCCGTGGGCGTCATGGCGCACACGTCCGCCCCGATCGTCACCGCGTGCCGGCGCGTATCGATCGTTAGGTTCCCAAACGTCAGCAGCTTCTGCTCCGCTTCGCTCTGGTAATTCATCTCTGTGCGCCGAAGCAGCGCCTTGACCCGAACCACCATCTCAATGGGCGAAAACGGCTTCACCATGTAGTCGTCGCCGCCCAGCGTGATCCCCGTGATCCGGTCCAGCTCCGAGTCCTTTGCCGACACCAGCATGATCGGAATCGCGTATTGCTGGCGGATCAGCGTGCAAATGCCTAGTCCATCCATGCCGGGCAGCATGATGTCCAGCACCACTAGATCGGGCACGCGGCTGGCAAACGCGGTCATCATTTCCTCGCCTCGGCCGAACCCGACCGCCTCAAACCCGTCCTTGCGCAAAAACGAAAGGATCAGTTGGCGGATGTGCAGGTCGTCGTCGGTTACATAAATCAGTTTGGGCATGGCATTCACCTCACTGCCTAGTATAGCATTTTGAAACGCCATTGTAAACGTGCGCCACGCCTTTGCCACAAGCCGGCCTGTAGAGCTACAATACATCTTGGACAAAGGATCACCAAAACGAGGTTGAGGAAACCGAGCGCATCTGTTAGAGTTGAATTGCAACACAACAAAACGGAAGGAGCTCAGAATCCTCATGCAAAGTATAACACAAGACATGCGGTTTCGGCAATCCCTGATGCGGTACGCGGCGAAGTTTGGTGTACAGGGTGCCAGCCGGAAGTACAACAAGTCGCGTTCGTACATCTACTTCTGGCTGTCCCGCTACGACGGAAGCCTTGAATCACTTCGTCCGCAGTCCCGCCGGCCGCACAGCCATCCTAACGCACATACCGAAGCGGAACTGAAGCTGATTCGCGATATGCGCAGGCGCAACCCGAAGCTGGGACTGGTGGAACTGTGGCACCGGCTGCGAAAGAGGGGGTATTCCCGCTGCGTGGAATCGCTGTATCGGG
>JAVXNW010000179.1:0-1973 GCA_036645575.1 Clostridia bacterium
TGGCGAGCTGAATTTTCGCAAGCTTCGTCATGCAAAATCCGAAGGCGCAAAAGCGCTACGCCCCGGATTTTGCAGGGCGGAGATGGCGGAAATGCAGCCGCCAGCGCGTGTGGGATTTAATCAGCGCTTCCCTAGAGCAATTTCTTTTTCTTGAACAGCCAGAAGCACCCGATCACCACCGCGACGCACAGCAGGATGACCGCGAGGTACCCGTATTGCCACGTGAGCTCCGGCATGGTGGTGAAGTTCATGCCGTACCAGCCCACAATGAGCGTGAGCGGCAGAAAGATCGTGGTCACGACGGTGAACAGCTTCATCGTGCGGTTGGTGTTGTAGTCCAGCGAGGCGAGGTATGAGTCGCGCAGCTGCGACAAATTCTCGCGAAACATCAGCACGTTGTTGTTAAGCCTACTCGACTTGTCCGTAAAGATCTTGAAGTAGCGCAGGTCGTCCTCCGAAAAGCAGTCGTTTTCGTTTTCCTGCAATTCCTCGCCGATGTCGATCAGCTGCTCATAGTAGTTGTGCAGCGCGAGCAGCCGCTTCTTCGCGACCAGAATTTCCCGTTCAAAGTGCGCGTCGGCCCTTCCGTCCAGCAGCTTGCACTCCAGTTCGTCGATGTGATCCTCGAGCGCCTCGAGCGCCTTGTTGTCCGTGTCGATCAGCCGCTGGAGGATCGCGTACATGATTCGCCCAAGCGTCGCGCTCTCGGGGTTGAGCCTACTTACCGCGTCCTCAAACAGGCGCGAAACGCTCTTGTCCGCGTCCACAATCTCGATCAGCAGCAGCAGGTTTTTTTTGAGGTAAAAGCCCACCTTGTCCTGTATGCTCAGGTCGTCCGCCGCGTCCACCACCGTGATGATGCCAAAGCTATAGTCCTGATACACGTCGATCTTGCTGCGAAAGCGGTCGTCCGTCTCATAGCACTCGCTGATTGTCGCCTCGCTGAAGCCCAGGTGATCGTTTTGCTGTTCCAGTTCCTTGAGCGTAATCAGCCCCATCGTCAGATGATCTGGCCGGATTCGATCCGCCGTGATCGAAAGCAGTGGATTGTCTATCTCAAATATCATGGCTATTTCCCCCCGATACGCTATTGCGCGTGTTTGAAGCGCCTAAACCGGTCGCCATGGCTAGTATACCTCATTTACCGGACTTTTTACAATCCTTTTTGCTTGACAAAGCGCGGCAAAATCGCTATAATGAACAGTGTTCAGTATGAGGAGGTGGGGGATGAATACCATTGTCACGACGCGCGAACAGCTTCTGGCCACCGCGCGCAAGCTTGCGGCGGTAAAGGGACTGGCCGCGCTCAACATTCGGGATGTTGCGCAGGCGGACGGCATATCGATTGGCTCGGTGTACAACTACTTTCCGTCCAAGGCCGACCTGATGGTCGCGCTGGTCGGCAGCATCTGGCAGGACATTTTGCCGGGCAATGCGTGGGGCGACGGCGGCTTTGTGTGGTCAGTGGGTCAATTTTTCGAGCATGTCAAGCGTGGTTCGGCCGAGTATCCCGCCTTTTTCTCGGTTCATGCGATGAGCCTGGGTGGCGGAAAGGAAAAGGGACGAAGCGTCATGGGCGCGTGTTTCGGGCAGATCAAGGCGGGGCTACTGCAGGCGCTCGAGCAAGACGCGCGGGTGTGCCGTCCCGTCTTTACGGAGGCGTTCACGCGCGCGACGCTGGTCGAGTTTGCCTTTGGCAATGTGCTTGGCGCGCTGGCGTCCGGAAAGGACAACTGTCAAGCGCTGCTATTTGTATTGGAAGGGTTATTGTACGAATCAAGTGGGTATCAAGGGAAGCGCGATTAAAGAACGTGCGTGATGGCGAGCTGAATTTTCGCCAGATTCGTCCCGCAAAAGCCGAAGGCGTAGCGGAACTACGTCGAGGATTTTGCAGGACGGAGATGACGGAAATGCAGCTGCCAGCGCGTGTGGGATTTAATCAGCGCTTCCCAAGGAAAACAGGAGGGCTGAAT
>JAVXNW010000180.1:0-1851 GCA_036645575.1 Clostridia bacterium
CTTCGGCTTTTGCAGGACGAATCTGGCGGAAATTCAGCTCGCCATCACGCACGTTCTTTAATCAGCGCTTCCCTAGACGAGCCGCTTAAAAGTGGGGGGATTGGGCGGGGGGCGCTACTTTGCGGGGGAGATGGGCGGCGCGGCGCAGCAGGTGGCAGGCGGGCAGCAGGTAGAGGAAGCAGGCGGCGAGCAGGCTTGCAGTCGGCGCGGATATCGCGGAGAGCGGAACGGCGCACGCGATCGACCAGGGGATCAACGGCGAAATGACGACCACCGAGTTTTCAAGGTCGATCGCCAGCGTCTCGGGCTCCTGGACCGTCTCGCCGCACACGTGGTGGGTGAGCATGATGGCGAGCGTCTGGTTGCAGGCGATCATCGACGAGAGGGTGGCGGTCAGCACAATCGCGCCAAACGGGGTGATCTTGTTTCTCAATTTGGCGATGGTGCGCTTGATGCGCTCCAGCAATCCCGTGCCCTTGAATATCCCCGCATAAGATGAAGAGATACATACGATGGCGGCCACGCGCAGCATCGACACGATGCCGCCGCCGTTCAGCATCGGCGCGACGAGCGGGTCGTCCACGCGATACCCGGCGATGAGCAGAAGCAAAACCTCCTTGAGCGCCATCCCCTGAACGGTCAGGCACAGGATGAAGGCCAGCAATATGCTGACGGCCATGGTCGCCTTCACGTTTACCTTGAACGCGGAGAGCAGCAATATGACCGCCGCCGGCGCAAGCACCACGAGCGGCAGCGAAAAGTGCTTGGAAAACAGACCCCACACGTCGAGCGTGGCGCCGCTTGCGCCCGAAAACAGGCCGAGCAGCGCGTAGATCGCGCAGGTCAGCGCAAACGGGACGAGCGCGGTCAGGTACATCTTTCGGATGTTTGCGTAGATGTCGGTGCCGGTCAGCGTGCTGACCAAGAGCGCGCTTGTCGAGACCGGCGAGCATCGGTCGCCAAAGAAGACGCCCGAGAGGATCGCGCCGCCGGCAAGGATCGGGTTGACGCCCATCGCGGCGCCCATGGTCATGCAGATCACGCCCATCGTCGCCGCGGTGCCAAAGGCGGTGCCGGTCAAGGACGAGACGCCGCAGTTGAGCAAGAAGGCCATCAGGACAAAGGCGGACGGGTGAATCCAGCCGGAAAAATAGCAGACGATGGCGGGGATCGTTCCGCAGGCGCGCCACAGCGCGGTCAGCATCCCGATGAGCAGGAACACCAGCAGGATGTTCTTGACCGTCGCAATGCCCGACAAGGCCATCTGGCCTAGCTGCCGGGCGGAAAAGCCCTTGCGCGCGCCATAGAGGCAGAAGATGAAAAAGCCCGCGATCAGCGCGTACACGATGGAAAAATTGAGCAGCACACAGCTGGCCAGCGCCAGACAAAATAGCGTGAGCGTGAGCGCTTCCATATCATCTACCTACCCATCTCGATCAAATGGCCCGTCCCGCGACGCGCCCTCGTCCCTTGATTATAGCACGCCCATGCCCGCGCGGCAAGGCGCTTCCGTTTGCCGAACGGTTCTTTGCGGAAAACACGCGCATAGGATGAATGGGATGCGCGTTTTTTAAGCGTGGGGGAGGCTTTGTGATGGAAAAGCCGATTGAGGCGGCCGCGCGCGCGGCCGACAAGCGGGCAAGGGCCTGCATTTTGTGGGGTATTCCGGTGCTGTTTGTGGTGGGCGGGCTGTGCCATTTTCTCTACGCGTGGCTGGGCGAGCGGCTGATTGTGGGCTTGTTTGTGCCGGTCAATGAAAGCGTGTTTGAACACGTGAAGATGGTTCCGCTTCCGATGCTGCTGGGGTGGGGCGCGTGCTTTCTTTCGCAGAAAAGGCACTTGCGCAAAGAC
>JAVXNW010000181.1:0-1843 GCA_036645575.1 Clostridia bacterium
TCCCGCCTCCCCGCCCTTCACCCCACCCCATAGAAAGCCCTGCAAAAACGCCACAGCATCACCGTACAGCTCGAGGGGATAGTTGCTCGTCAACTTGTCAACTAATTTAGGCGACAGGTTGACGGACGGTTTTTGGGGGCGTATAATATGAGCGAATGAGGGGGGATGCAGGCATGATTAAGCAATCGGTACTGGAGGCATTGGAGGCGGCATATCCCGATTATGTATCGGGGGCGGGGATTGCGCGGACGTTGCGCGTGAGTCGGAACGCGGTGTGGAAGGCGGTCGGGGCGTTGAGCGAGGCGGGGCTAGGCATTGCGTCGATGCCGGGGCGTGGGTATCGCCTGTGTGAAGCGCCGTCGCGGGTATCGAAAGCGGCGATTGAGTCGTTGCTTGACGCGCCGGATTTTTACCACATCATGACGATGGCGCAGGTGGACTCGACGAACGCGCGGCTCAAGGCGATGGCGGTGGAGGGCGCGGAAGCGGGCACGGTGCTGATCGCGGCGCGGCAGAGCGCGGGGCGTGGGCGACTGGGTCGCGCGTTTTTTTCGCCGGACGGATCGGGGCTGTACATGAGCATACTGCTGCGCCCGACGCTTGCGGCCTCGGACGCGCTGCAGCTGACCACGGCGGCAGCGGTCGCGGTGTGCGAGGCGATCGAGCAGATTTCGCACAAAACCGCGCACATCAAGTGGGTAAACGACGTGCTGATTGACGGGCTCAAGGTGTGCGGCATACTGACCGAAGCGCAATTGTCGATTGAGGACGGCGGGCTCAAGTGGGCGGTCGTGGGGATCGGGCTCAACGTGTGCGATCCCGAGGGCGGGTTTCCCGAGGCGCTTGACGGCATTGCGGGCTCGATATTGGGCGCGCAGTGCGAACCCGACGCGCGCAATCGCCTTGCGGCGGCGGTGCTCAACCGCTTCGAGCGGTACCGGCTGACGCTGGACGCGCGCACGCACCTGGCGGGCTACCGCGCGCGCGCGCAGCTGATCGGCCAGCGCATCGACGTGATCCGCCCGGGCTCCACCCGCCGCGCGCTGGCCAAGTCGATTGACGACGCGTGCGGGCTGTGCGTGCGGTATGAGGACGGCAGCGAAGAGACGCTCTCGTCGGGTGAAGTGAGTACGGTTTGGAGGGAAAATCGCCCATGAACAAGTCAAGCAAGACCTTTCGCATGACCATGATCGCGCTATTTGCCGCGGTGCTCAGCGTGCTTTCGCAGATCGCTATTCCGATGCCGTCCGGCGTTCCGGTGACACTTCAGACGATGGCGGTCGCGCTGTGCGCGTACATGCTGGGCGTCAAGGGCGGCGTCCTGTGTATCGCTGTGTATCTGGCGCTGGGCGCGGTGGGGCTTCCGGTGTTCGCAAACCTCGGCGCGGGGCTGGGCAAGCTGGTAGGCGTGACCGGCGGATTCCTGTTCGGGTTTTTGCCCATGGCCGCGCTGTGCGCACGGGGCTTTCGAATGAAAAATAAGGTGCTTGGCGCGCTCCTGTCCGCTGCCGGGCTTGGGGTCTGCCACCTTCTGGGCATCATCCAGTTCGCACTGCTCACCCACGCCGCGCTTCTTCAGGCGTTCCTCACCGTTTCCGCACCCTACCTCATCAAAGACGCACTCTCCATCGCCGCCGCGGGGCTCTTCGCCCACGCCATCCAACGCAGGAGAGGCGAGGAGGCGGGGGGAACGGGGAGGCGGGAAGTATATTAAGGGAGGCGGGGAACGGGGAGGCGAGGGGAACCGGGAGGCGGGAAGTATAGTAAGGGGAACGTGCCTCCGGCGGGGGGGGGGGGGGGGGGGGGCCCCCCCCCCCGGCCCGCGCGGGGAGCCGGGGCCCGC
>JAVXNW010000182.1:0-1729 GCA_036645575.1 Clostridia bacterium
GCCGCAGGAATGCTCGCAGCGCTAGAACATTGTCACTAACTCAAGAGATCGCCCGACCGTATTCGGGCTATCTCGCGCAGCCCGGCACTGCGGTGCCGTGCTCCGCTCACGCGGGGGCGCGCGCCGCGCGTCACAGGAGGCAAATGGACGCCGCGAGCCCGGCGAGCAATCCCAGGGAGGTGTAGAGGCGTGCCTGTTCGTCAGCCTTGCGCGCGGCGGTTTCGGCCAAATGCGCCAGCTGCTCCTGTGCGTCATTGAGCAAAAGCCGCTGTTCGGACGCGCCGCTTGCGCCGATCGCTTCGAATAATGCGCCCAGCACGGCCAACTCCTGCGCGTCCAAGAACCCAAGGCACGCGCCGCGCGCGGTCAGCTCGGGTCTGACCGAAATCCAGGCATCCGCGACCGGGCGCGCGCCGCGCACGGCTCCGCCCACGCGCAGCAGCGCGGGGTGCCCGGCGCGGGCGAGCGCCTCGGCCAGCGGCAGGTATTTTTCGAGCATTCCCACCTTCAGCCGGTCGAGCGCGCCCACGATATCGCGCAATTGTTCGGCGCGGGCGCGGCGCGCCCCGGCCAGCGCACGCCCGCCCGCCGCGCCCGACAGCGTGAGCAGCGCCGCCGCGATCAGTCGGATGGCCCAGCCGTCCACAACACCGCCCCCTCCGCGTCCAATATGCGCGCCACGCGCCCGACCGCGCCGCCCAGTTCGACAAAGCGCTCAAATACCCCGGCGCGCATGAGCGCATGGAGCGTAGGCCGCGCGCACGCGCTCTCATAGGACGCGGCGTGCACGGTCGCAAGCACCGCACAGCCGCAGCGCGCCGCCTCGAGCACTGCCGCCGCATCCCCCGCGTCGCCCAGCTCGTCGGTCGCAACCACGTCGGGGGCAAGCGAGCGCACCATGCGTGGAATCGCCAGGCGCTTAGGGCTCAGCGCGGATACGTCCACGCGCACGCCCAGGCTTGTCCCGCCCGCGATCTCGTCCCGCTCGTCGGCCACCGCGACCGTCAGCCCCGCCCCCGACAGCCGGACGATCAGCGCCCGCAAAAGCGTGGTCTTGCCCAGACACGGCGCCGACAGAATCAGCGTGCTTTGCGCACGTCCCGTCGCCATCATTTGCCCCACGACAAACGCCGCTTGCCCGTCTATCGGCCGTGCCAGACGAATGGCCACCGAGGTCACCACCTGGATCGCCCCATCGCCTTCCCCCGGATAGCGCCCGGCCACCCCCACGCGCAGCCCGCCCGGGAGCGTGAAGAAGCCCTCGCGCATCTGCCGTTCACAGGCGTACACCGAATGCCCGGTCAGCGCGCCCAATAGTTCCCCCATCTGTTCAGCCGTGACCGGCTCCCCCAAAAGCGTCGCGGAGCCGAGAAACCGCACCTCAACCGGCTGACCCAACCGCACCCGCACCTCGCGCGCGGCCTCCAGCGCAACCCCAGCCAACCGCTGCGCCAGAAACTGCGGCAGGCGCTCCCCGATTCTCTCCACCACGCCCCCTCCCTGCGCGACCCGCACCCCTTGTCTCCCCAATATATGAGCTTTCCAAAACGAAAAGACCCTTGCGTGAGCAAGCATGTCGTGAGCGTCAGCACGGCACTGCGGTGCCGTGCTGACGCACGACGCTGCGGCGTCGTGCTGCGCTCACGCGGGTTATTGAACGCGAAAGGTGGGCTACTCGCCCCCTTTCACACTATCCCCTCGAGCTGTACGCCCTTGCTGTGGTGTCCTC
>JAVXNW010000183.1:0-1699 GCA_036645575.1 Clostridia bacterium
TGCCGGGCTGGCGAGAAGCCCCTCCTCCGCGTTCAATAACCCGCGTGAGCGCAGCACGGCACCGCAGTGCCGGGCTGCCTTGACGACATCTTTGCTCACGCAAGGGTTGGGGCGAGGTGCGAGAATGCCATAGCAAGGGCGTACAGCTCGAGGGGATACGCGTTCAATAACCCGCGTGAGCGTAGCACGATGCCGCAGTGCCGTGCTACGCCGCGCCGCGCTTTTGCAGCGCCAGCGAGGTCGCCGTCACGCAAATCGCCAGACCCGCACAGATCATCAGCGTCACCGGCGGATCGCCTACCCACGCGCCAATCAACACCGGAAACAGCGAGTTCCCCGCCGTCGAACACAACATCATCACCGCATAGGTCGCGCCACTTCGACCCGGACACGCCTGCGCCGCCAACACAAACAACATCGGCCACACGGGACCACAGCCAAATCCGTAGAGCACAACGCCCAGCATCCGCATGGCGTCGCTTTGCGCGCTCAGCGCAACAGCCGTTCCGACAACCGCCAGCAGCGGCAGGTATCGGATGCACTTGAGCTCTCGCCCGGTCAGGAACACGCCCGCAAAGCGCAGCGCCAGCATGGCCAGCCAGAACACCGAAATCGCTAGCGTCGCCATCTGCTCGGTCGCGCCGCGCAGCAGAAAATATTGCTTGAAATACACCGGCCCGACCGATTCATAGCCCAGATAGAGAAACACCATCAGCGCGTAAACCCACACCTTGGGGCGCTTTAGCACGCTAAATAGGTTGTAGTCATGCGCTTTACGCGCCGTAGCAGGCGGCGCAAATTGCCCCTTGCCGGAGCACAGCACCAGCGCGAGCAGCCCCGCGACGAGCAGCGCGCAAAGCGCCATAATGCCCCGGAAGCTGCCGCCGGTCAGCAGGTACCACGCGGCGGCGGCGGGCGCGGCAATGGCGCCGATCCCGAAGGCGATCTGGGACAGGTTCATCCACTTGGTCGCCTCGAGCGGGTTTTCGTCGGTCAACAGGGCGCTTGTCATCGACTCGGTGGGGCCAAATCCCATGCCGGTCAAAAAAAGGCCGATCAGCAGCGGCGCGGCGGACTGGGCGGTAGCCACGGTGACGAGGCCAAGCGTCATGAGCAGCATGGCGAAGGCGACCACCTTGCGCTTGCCGACGGCATCGGCGAGCGCGCCGCTTACGAGCACGCTTAGGAGCGAGCCTGCGGCATAGACGGACACGAGCAAGCCTGCCATCGCGGGCGAGGCGAGAAAGCTTCCGGCCATCCGATCGGCGACCGCGCTAAAGGCGCTCGCATAGACGCCCAGCATGCCGACAAGCACGCAAAACAGCCCATTTTGGGCACGGAGACTGCGCATAATATTCCCCCCGTTCGATTTTTCCATATGTGTAGCGCACGCCGCGTGAGGATGTGGTCAAGGCAGCCCGGCACTGCGGTGCCGGGCTGGCGCTCACGCGGGTTATTGAACGCGAAAGGGGGGCTGCTCGCCAGCCCGGCACTGCGGTGTCGTGCTGCGCTCACGCGGTTATTGAACGCGGAGGAGGGGCTTCTCGCCCCCCTCCACACCACCCCCTCGAGCTGTACGCCCTTGCTGTGGTGTTCGTGCACCTCGTCCCAACCCTTGCCGCAGCAAAGATGTCGTCAAGGCTTCAAGCCTTGCGGGAGCCGGCGGCGGCGCCGGTCGCTTGTCGCAACAAGCGAAATA
>JAVXNW010000184.1:0-1104 GCA_036645575.1 Clostridia bacterium
GTCAAGCGCCACCTCATAGCTGATAAAGTCGCCTAGGAAGGTGGCCATCTTGATGTGGCCGGAGAGTAGTCCCGCCTGGCAATCGACCACCTCGATCTGCTCGGGGCGTATGGAGGCCTTGACAAGGCCCCTTCGCCCGGCGCGCAGCGTCAGCGGAATGGGCCTTGTGCCCAGCAGGCTGATGCCTTCTTGGCTCGCCTCGCCGGGCAGGAAATTGGATACGCCGATAAAATTTGCGACAAACGCGTTGACCGGGTGCGCGTAGATATCGTAGGGCTTGCCCACCTGCTCGACCACGCCCATGTTCATGACCGCAATGCGGTCGGAGACCGCGAGCGCTTCCTCCTGATCGTGGGTCACGTAGATGGTGGTGGTGCCCAGCTCGCTTTGCAATTCGCGAATGCTGGTGCGCATCTGCACGCGCAATTTTGCGTCGAGGTTGGACAGCGGCTCGTCCATCAGCAATAGGTCGGGCTTGATGACGATGGCGCGGGCGAGCGCGACGCGCTGCTGCTGGCCGCCGGACAGCTTTTGCGGTTGGCGGTCGGCGTATTCTGAAATCTTGACCAGCTCCATCGCCTCCTGCGTGCGCCTTTTGGCCTCCGCCTTGGACACCTTGCGCGGCTTGAGCCCATAGGCGACGTTTTCAGAAACGCTCAGGTGCGGAAAGATCGCATAGCTCTGAAACACCATGCCGATGTTGCGCCGATAGGTGGGCACCTGATTGATGACGGTGTCGCCAAAGCTGATGGTGCCCTTTTCGATGGTGTTAAAGCCCGCGATCATGCGCAGCAGCGTGGTCTTTCCGCAGCCGGACGGGCCGAGCAGCGTAAAGAACTCGCCCGGTTCAATCGCGAGACTCACGTCGTCGATTGCCTTAAATGTCCCATAAAACTTGTCGACATGGTCGATTGTAATTTTCTTGCTCATCTTCCAGTCCTTCTAAATGACCGGGCGGGGGGTTGTGCACCACCCGCCCGGTATGTTTTTTCCGTTGTTTCCATCGATGAATCAAGCAGTTTTCTGATCTGCGAGCGCTTTCAAATTATTGCGTGACCAAGTCCTTCCACAGGTCCTTGAACGCCTCGGTATTTTCAACCACCC
>JAVXNW010000185.1:0-1054 GCA_036645575.1 Clostridia bacterium
AAGTACGTTTTTCATTTTTCATTTCGATAACCTCCATTGTCAAAAGTGATCTATTTGTCCCCTCGAGAGATAAATATATCACGATTGACTTTGCTTGTCAATAGCAAAACAGCATACTATATTCAAGTCTGCTCCTCGATGATTTGAGCGAAGCGGTACTTGATCTCGATTTCCTCCCGCGCGTCGATCAGCGCTTGCAGCCGCACCTCCTTGATCCCTTGATCTGCTTGCCAATCGTGCGCAGATTCCGCGCAAAACCCAAACTGTCCAGCGACAGCGCGACGACCAACTCGCGCAAGACTTCGCTCATGAAGAACCCCTCCAATGCTAAATTTTAAAAAAGGCTTGCACATTCTCGGATCTCGGCGTACAATATATTGTACAAGGATGTGATGGCAATGTTGGCTGTAAACTATTCAAACTATCGAGAATCACTCAAGCACTACTGCGACCGCGTGAACGACGAGGCGGAAACGCTGATTGTGACGCGCAAAGCGGGTGGCAACGTCGTTATGCTCTCCGAAGATCAATACAACAACCTGATTGAGAATCTGTATATCCGAGCCAATCCCGCCAACTACCAGAATTTGATGGCTTCTATTGGGCAACTCAAAAGCGGGGCCTACAAAACCCGTGAACTGATTCAATCGGATGACGGCGAGGATGCCAATGAATAAATCGTTTACCGATTTGGCTTGGGCAGACTATCTGTACTGGGAACAAACCGACAAGAAAGCCTTCCGGCGTATTAACCAGTTGATCAAAGATATTGACCGGAATGGAAACAGCGGAATCGGTAAGCCGGAACCCCTTGGCTATGAGCTACAGGGGTTCTGGAGTCGGCGAATTGATTCAGAACACCGTCTGGTCTATACAATCATGGAAAACACAATTCATATCGTGCAATGTCGCTACCATTACGAGAAATAGCATTTTCTCCTGGCGCGCGTGGGAATCCACCAGCTTCTGATTGGCCGCGACCAGTGCGCGGGAATATTGTTCGACGGCTAGCTTCTGATTCGTCAGCTTCTGCCCGAGCATGGAGAGCTTCGCT
>JAVXNW010000186.1:0-969 GCA_036645575.1 Clostridia bacterium
AGCACGAGCGGCGCATCGGTCATGCGCGTGCCGGTATTGCGCTTGGCGAGGATCGCGTCCACGAGCACGTCCGGCGCGAGCGCCGCCACGCACGTTGCGTCCGGGTCGATCAGCACCGCGACCAGCCCCCGCGCCGCAATGGCGCGCGCCGCCTGCGCATTTTCCGCGCGCAGTGCGCGCACATCCTCAACCGTGACTTCGCCATGCGCGATCGCCTCGCAAAAACTGACCGTGCGCCGAACCGCAGTGGGTCGCGCAAGGTCGGTCATTACGACCGAAACCCCCGCGTGGCGCAGCCGCACCGCGACGCCCGTCGCTAAGTCGCCCGCACCTTTGATCACAACCAACATATGTCTGACCTCCGTCTATGTAATATAGGGGAGCTATGCAAGAATGCCACAGTAATAACGTACAGCTCGAGGGGATAGTGTGAAAGGGGGCAGCAGCCCCTCTTTCGCGTTCAATCACCTGCGTGAGCGTCAGCCCGGCACCGCAGTGACGGGCTAGATTTCGCTCGCGCGGCGAGCGACCGGCCTGCGCGGCCGGACTGCGCAAGGCTTGAAGCCTTGACCACATACTCGCTCACGTGGGGAGGAGGACGCTCTCGCCGTCCCGCCAGCGCTCGCCGACGTTGCACTGCGTCGCGCCTACCACGGCGTGCGGGAGCAGGCGCGCAATCGCCCGCGCCGCGCGCAGCCGCTCGGGGCTATCCGCCTTATTGAGCAGATACTCAATCTCGCACGCGATGCCCTTGCGCCCGCCATCCGCCGCGCACAGCACGCGCGCGACATCAGACGCCGTCACCACGTCCGTTTCGACCTTTCCACACATCTGCGCGTACAGCGCCGGGCGATGGCAGACCGCCTCGATCCGCTGCCCTACGCCGTCCATGCCCGCCACCACGATCGCGCGCCGCGCGCACGCCGGGACGACCGGCTCGTGCGATGCGGGGCACTTGAGCGGGAGCCG
>JAVXNW010000187.1:0-933 GCA_036645575.1 Clostridia bacterium
CCCCCGGTTCGCTTCATTACGCTATGTATTCACGTAATGATAGTGTGACGAATCACACTGGGTTTCCCCATTCGGAAATCGCCGGCTATAACGGTTCATATCACCTTACCGACGCTTATCGCAGATTAGCACGTCCTTCATCGCCTCTGACTGCCAGGGCATCCACCGTGTACGCTTAGTCGCTTAACCTCACAACCCGAAGATGTTTCGTAAAACATTCCGCGTTGCGAAAATTTGAGAGACTCGAACACACCGCTTATCTGTTCTTATTACGGAGAACAGACACAGTGTGTCGTTTCAATTTTCAGCTTGATCCAGATTTTTAAAGAGCAAATATCTCAAACATAACTCAGGGAGTCAGTTTTGAGATATTGAGGTCGGCGACTTTCACTCACGAACCAGCAAGTGGCGTCCCCTAGGGGATTCGAACCCCTGTTACCGCCGTGAAAGGGCGGTGTCCTGGGCCTCTAGACGAAGGGGACACTGAAGTCTCAATCGCAAGACGCCTTGCTATTTACTTTTCATCAGACAATCTGTGTGAGCACTACAAAGAACGTTTCTTTAAGGTAAGGAGGTGATCCAACCGCAGGTTCCCCTACGGTTACCTTGTTACGACTTCACCCCAGTCATGAATCACAAAGTGGTAAGCGCCCTCCCGAAGGTTAAGCTACCTACTTCTTTTGCAACCCACTCCCATGGTGTGACGGGCGGTGTGTACAAGGCCCGGGAACGTATTCACCGTAGCATTCTGATCTACGATTACTAGCGATTCCGACTTCATGGAGTCGAGTTGCAGACTCCAATCCGGACTACGACATACTTTATGAGGTCCGCTTGCTCTCGCGAGGTCGCTTCTCTTTGTATATGCCATTGTAGCACGTGTGTAGCCCTACTCGTAAGGGCCATGATGACTTGACGTCATCCCCACCTTCC
>JAVXNW010000188.1:0-602 GCA_036645575.1 Clostridia bacterium
CAAGGCGCGATTGATCTTCTGCGCGCCTGCAAGGAGTCCATCATCAACGTGTATTCCAAGCGTTGCAAGAAAAAGCGCGAGGATGTCGCTGCCCTAATGACTGCCACTACATGGATGGACGCGCAAGCCGCGCTGGACAACGGCTTCATCGACAGCATCGTGGATAACGATCCGTTCAGCACGCTGACCAACAGCGGTCAGCTTCGCACAGCTAATCTGAAGGAAGCCAAGGAAAAGGTGCAGGCGTGGCTTGACCGCCATACGCCGCATAAGCCCCAGTTGTCCCGCCATGTACAGGGCGATGATCATACATCAGATGTAGCGCCTGCCAATGAACAGGCCGAAATGCCCGTGGAACCGGGCGGGACAGCGCCACCGGCTGTGCTGGTGGAATCCATCAAACCACAGGATGAAACGCCTGCTGCCCCTGAGCCGCCGATAGAAACCGGTACCCCCGTCGCCCAGCTGCAAAAGCGGCTGGGTCTACTTATGCCCGCCAAGCGGAGCAACTGAAGGAGGACAAATATGAGTAAGATTTTGGACATGCGACAGAAGCGCAGCGACATCTGGGACAAGGCCAAGGCATTTCTGGACGCGAAAAC
>JAVXNW010000188.1:640-921 GCA_036645575.1 Clostridia bacterium
TGGAGCAGGAGGTTGTCGATCTCGGCCACGCCATCGAGCGCGAAGAACGCGCCGCCGAATTGGAGCGCGAAATGAACGCCTCCGTCAGCCCCAACCTCGCTTCCCGTCCCGAGCAGCAGCGCGAGACCAAGAAGGGCGTCGCTTCCGATGCCTACAGGGACGCCTTCTGGAAGCACATGCGCGATCAGGAGCGCCGCAACGCCGAGCTGCGCAACGCCCTGCAGGTTGGTGAGCTCTCCGAGGGCGGTTACACCGTCCCTGATGAGTTCGAGCATACGCTG
>JAVXNW010000189.1:0-866 GCA_036645575.1 Clostridia bacterium
AGATGGTGTACATCGGAAAGGGCGGCGTGTTCGAGATCACGAACGGCACCATGGAAATTGCATGCAACACGGCAAATGACTTTCAAGCGCGCATCAAGGGCGATGTCGTGCTAAAGAAGAAAATGCCGATTAGGGAGAATGACGTACTGACCATCGAGTCCGGATCACTGACGGTTGCTAGTGGAGCTTTGTTAAACGTCGACGGAACGGTGGAAGTCAACGGGACGCTGGCGATGGAAACGGACGAGAGCTGGCTTACGATGTCGGATAGCAGAAAGCTTATCTTCCGGAAGGACGCAAGGATGAGTGATGCGGGTACGGTGTACATCGGAAAGGGCGGCGTGTTCGAGATCACGGACGGCACCATGTAATTAGTGTGAAAGGGGGGCTTCTCGCCCCCCTTTCACACTATCCCCTCGAGATGTACGCCCACGCTGTGGCATTCATGCACAACGCCCTATAGGTTGGGCTATCGCGCGTTTATTCAAGTCCCGAACCCACCCTTCCGTCACCTGCGGGTGCCACCGCCCCTCAAGGAGGCTCGGAATAAGTGCTGCCGCACAAGGGGTGTTATTTTGGTTTACGGGTCGAATTGTAAAATAATGGTTGACGAAAAACAGCCTGTTCATGTATAATAAACACGGCAGAAAAACTATATGGGATTTTGCGCCTCACTAACAACGAAAGTGAGGTGATATGTCATGAGCAATTTCGAGACGCTTCAAATCATGCTCAACATATTGCTTTTGAGGGTTGTCCTCGCGGCATACCTAAGAAGTAAGCGAAACCACCGTGTAGCAGCAACTACACGGTGGTTCCTAGTTTAGCGATTTTGCGAGGCTATGAACTCCCGGGAAATAGATGAA
>JAVXNW010000190.1:0-859 GCA_036645575.1 Clostridia bacterium
CCGTCACCATCCGGTCCGGGAAATTGATCGGCCAGAGCGAATACCCGATCGTGATCGGCAAAAATATGACGCTGTAGGGCGGCAAGGCCTGACGCCGTCAATACGAGGAGCTCCTCGCACCTCGACGCCCGCGCGACCTCGCGCCTCCTCGTTCCTCGCGACGCGCCGACCTCGCGCCTCCCCGCCCTCGCGACAACCCTTGCGTGAGCGAGTAAAATCCTTCGCGCCGCGCCTCCCTCGCCCCGACCCTTGCGTGAGCAAGAATGTCGTCAAGGCAGCCCGGCACTGCGGTGCCGCGCTGTCGCTCACGCGGTTATTGAACGCGGAGGAGGGGCTGCTCGCCCCCTTTCACACTATCCCCTCGAGCTGTACGTCCTTGCTGTGGCATTCTCGCGCATCGTCTCAACCCTTGCGTGAGCAAGGATGTCGTCAAGGCTTCAAGCCTTGTGCGAGCCGGCGGCAGCGCCGGTCGCTCGCCGCAGCGAGCGAAATCCTTCGAACCCCGCACCTCGAACCCCAAACGCCTCCTCGCCCATCGGCAAAATCCCCCGAACCCCGTAGCCGATGGGCGAGGTGAACCGTCCGGCGCAGCCGCAGGAATGCTCGCAGCGCTAGAACATTCATAAGTAACTCAAGAGACCGCCCGACCGAACTCGGGCTGTCTCGCGTAGCCCGGCGTCGTGCTACGCTCACGCTATGGTATTCTCGCGCATCGCCCTATAGGTTGGGCGAGGTTGGGTGGTACGATGCCTGCGGGCAATCTTCGCCTGCGGGCGGGAAGAGGGCTTTTTCTCTTGCAAAAAGCCCCCCGCTCACGCGGGTCCCCCCTAAATGCGCTTTTAAGGCTAAGGAACGGGGA
>JAVXNW010000191.1:0-842 GCA_036645575.1 Clostridia bacterium
CGATCGTTTCCTGGGCAAGCTTGAAGGCGTTTCCGATCCCGAGGAAAAACGCAAGATTATCGGCGCTGAATTCATTCGGGTCTTTGAAGAGGAGGCGCGCAAGCTTGAGGGAATCGACTTTTTGGGTCAGGGCACCATCTATCCCGACATCGTCGAATCGGGCACCAAAACCGCCAAGGTCGTAAAGTCGCATCACAACGTTGGCGGCCTGCCCGACGATATGCAGTTCGAACTGGTCGAACCATTGAAGATGCTGTTCAAAGATGAGGTGCGTGCGTGCGGGCGCGCCCTGGGGCTGCCCGACGCCATGGTGCAACGCCAGCCCTTCCCCGGCCCCGGCTTAGGCGTGCGCTGTTTGGGAGAAATTACCCGCGACCGCCTGGAGTGCGTGCGCGAATCCGATGCCATCGTGCGCGAGGAATTCGAGAAGGCAGGCTTGGCCGGTAAGGTGTGGCAGTACTTCACCGTCGTGCCCGATTTCAAATCCGTCGGCGTGCGCGACGCTGCGCGCTGCTTCGAATACCCCGTCATCCTGCGCGCCGTCAACACGGTCGACGCCATGACTGCCACCATCGAACGCATCGACTACGACGTGCTCGAAAAGATAACCCAGCGCATCACCCACGAAGTCCCCGGAGTAAACCGCGTCGTCTACGACCTCACGCCGAAGCCCGTAGGCACGATAGAGTGGGAATAGCCTGGCCTTTTGACTGTCAATCCAGCACGCGACCTGCGTTTCGCAATATCTTGCTGGATGTGGGGTATTCTGTTTGGCGTGGAAAACGGAGTTACCAATGAAGCAAAAACTGAGCACTCAACAACAGATCGAGCACCTTGAGTCC
>JAVXNW010000192.1:0-838 GCA_036645575.1 Clostridia bacterium
ACAGCAGCGAGCCCGCCCTCGATCCCTACAGCGGAAGCTACGCCCTTTATGGCGTCTGGGATGGCTACAGCAGCAGCGTCAATATGCCCAACCGGAACATCACGGATTTGAAGGGATTCTATGGCCATACGATCCAGCCGATGTTGACCGTCATGAGTCTTTCCGGCGAAGCGCTGGGCATGGTGCCCTCGGGCAAAGTCAAGTTGAACGACAAGACCGACATCGTGAACCAGTTGCTGTCCAAAGGAAAGTACGCCTATGCCTTTGTCATCATCGACGTATTTGGCAAGGAGCACATTTCCACCCCCGCATACCTGAACTGGAACGGCAAGACCGCCACTTTCCAACCGATTCAATAGTCGCTTATCAACTTCGTTGATAAGTTGATGGGCTGTTGCAGAAGATAAAACATCTGCAACAGCCCCCTTTTTTACCGTGCTATGCGCCAACCCTATTTATAACCTCAAGGCCTTTTTCGCATCCTCGCTCATTTGCCGCTCCAAATAGCCCACCATATACTCTCCCCACGCATATTGGGACATATATTCCCCCATAAACGCCTGCGGATGCGAAGCATTATTTTTTAAGCAGCGATAGTAGTCGCAATCCAATTTGCCTATGTCAACGGATAGGTGGTTGTATCGCTTGCGAACAACGCCTTCCGCCCCTGCCTGTTTCAGTGTCTGCATCATCGAAAAAATAATTTGCTGCATATAGCCTTGCTGCTTGGCATCGTAAGGCGTATTCTCAAAGAGAACGCCCGCGATTTCTTTGATGGTGCACGTCGCACCCTGGCGATGAATCAAATAAGCCAACACCTCTTTGGCTTTGGAGCGTT
>JAVXNW010000193.1:0-830 GCA_036645575.1 Clostridia bacterium
TGATGAAAAGCGGCTGGCGTATGAAGGACATCGACGAGATGGATATGGTCGGTTTTCTTCTTTTGCGGGCGTGGGACACACAGCGTGAAAAAGTCGCCCGTGCGCCCAAACGCGGGTTTATCGATCAGGTGTGGCCACAGCCCAGAAAGTGATCGTTAGCAGTAGAACCGTGCGTCTCCAAAGAAATCCTGCCATTTCTGAAGCACTTCGGCACTTCGCGCTTCAATGATTTTAGTAATATTCCGCAAGACCCGATCCGCTATCTGAGAATTGTTGTTGCAGAGGTAGCACTTTCCGGCTTTTGTGATCCATATTTTTGTTGCATTCGCATTGGGTGCACCTTCGGCTACATGGACATGAACCGGCTCAAGCGGCTAATTTTCATTCGCCCAAAAGTACACCCAATACGCGCCGATCTTAAAAATTTGCGGCATAATCAAAGCCCCCTGCTTGAGAAAATTCCAAGATCAGGTGCGCGGTGGATTCGACTATCTCTTTGTATCGATTCATTTCCGTACTGTTGAAGCCAAATACCTCCGTCCAAGTATAGTCGGGAAGATAGCACGTCGCATGGTGAAATCCGTCCTCCGCATCCGGCTTCTCGATGTACACTTTGACACGATGATCCGGGCTCATTTCCGAATGGACAATTTCAGTCTCGTCATCCAGCGTAAGGAATGGGAACATCATTTATATCACCTGCCTTGTTTCTATTATACTCAAAAAAAGCCGGATCATCAAGCATATGGAGGTGACTTTGCATGAACGAAGTCTTGCGCGAGTTGGTCGTCGCGCTGTCGCTGGACAGTTTGGGTTTTACGCGGAATCTG
>JAVXNW010000194.1:0-824 GCA_036645575.1 Clostridia bacterium
GATACAAAACTTTTTCTTTGTGATATCAATGGGGATTATGTGGACTATTATGCTTACAATAAATACCTTCGTGAGGTTTCAGAGCGTCTACTTGGCCGCAATGTAACTACTCATGTAATGCGACATACGCACGTTGCACTTATGGCGGAAGCTGGTATAAGTCTAGATTCAATATCCAGGAGATTAGGGCATGAGTCGAGCCAGATCACAAAAGAAGTATATTATCATGTAACGAAGAGAATGCAAGAAAGAGAAAATGCCGAGATTAAAAATATCAGTTTTTTATAATTCTGCCCCATTTCTGCCCCATTCTCAAATTCTATCCAATTAAAAAAGCTTGAAACCCATGTATTTAAAGGCTTCAAGCTTTTGTGTTCCATGCGGACAAAGGGACTTGAACCCTCATGAGGAAACCCTCACTAGAACCTGAATCTAGCGCGTCTGCCATTCCGCCATGTCCGCCGAATACCACCTACTCATTATACAAGAAAATCTTCTATTTCTCAATACTTATTTTTTTTTCTTAGTCAAAGATATTTGGAATCCCCTTTGCTGCTTCCTCATAACCTTATAGCAGTTATTGCTACTTGTCAGTAGTGGTTTGACAAATAAAAAGTAATAAAAAAGAATCCAATAAATTTCTGTCAACCAAATTTGAAAATGTCCTAAAATAATTAAAACATTAGCACCAGTTTAAAACTGGTACATTTTTATACCATGCTTTCAGATTCCGTAATATTATGTGTTACA
This sequence comes from Clostridia bacterium, assembly GCA_036645575.1. Classification (GTDB taxonomy): domain Bacteria; phylum Bacillota; class Clostridia; order Christensenellales; family Aristaeellaceae; genus JAVXNW01. Next base: position 751 of record JAVXNW010000194.1, read on the forward strand.
TATTTCCAAAAAATTTGGCATCTCCATGGGTGTTTCATATCTGGAATGTTGCGTTTGAGTGGTTTTTCTATTGT
>JAVXNW010000195.1:0-815 GCA_036645575.1 Clostridia bacterium
CAACGCCTCCATCCCGGCGGCGGAGGCCGCCATCGGCACCATGGTGGCGGAAATGCCCATTCTGTACCCCGGTGTTTTCAAAGAGCCCCCCACCTATTCCGGTGTCCAAGATTTGGCGGCCTCTTCGGTGAATCTCCGCGTGGTGGCAAAGGTGGACGAGGCCAATGTCTACACCGCCCGTCGCCTCTTAAACCGAGAGCTGAAAATGACCATGGACAAAGCGGGCATCGAAATTCCCTTCCCACAAGTGGTGGTGCATCAAAGTACTGCAAACTAAGCCCCAAAGGGGCGGGAGACACGCTGTCTCCCGCCCCTTTTTTTACTATAAAAATTGGTAGAACATAGGTTTGACTTTTTGAAAAAGCTGTGGTAAAATAGAGAAAACAGGGGGGTGGTCTTTTCATGGAGCGGACGATTTTGCACTGCGACTGCAACTGCTTTTTCGCGTCGGTGGAGCTTCTTGACCACCCGGAGCTGGCGGGGCAGCCGGTGGCGGTGTGCGGCGACCCGGAGAGCCGCCACGGCATCATTCTGGCGAAAAATGAGCCGGCAAAAAAGGCGGGCGTGCAGACGGCGGAGACCATCTGGCAGGCGCAAAAAAAGTGCCCCGGTCTGGTGCTCCTCCCCGCCCACCACGAAAAATACAGCCACTTTTCCAAGCTGATAAACGCCATCTACGGCCGCTATACCGACCTTGTGGAGCCCTTCGGCATCGACGAGAGCTGGCTGGACGTGACGGGCACCCTCCACCTCTTCGGGGGAGACGGCGGGGCGTTGGCGGACGAAATTCGGGCTACGGTACACCGGGAACTGGG
>JAVXNW010000196.1:0-782 GCA_036645575.1 Clostridia bacterium
CGGTAGAAGTTAGGCCTAGTACGAGCCCAACCGTAAGAGCGATAGCGATAAGTTTTTTCAAGGATAGTACCTCCTCTATTTAATCCAATTTTCCGTTCGGCAGATACAAGGATCAAGCACTTTGAATTGATCAGATACGAACTTGCCATTGGTATAGCGTGTACAATCCGCATGTACACACGAGGCAATCTGTAGTATGATCAACCTTATAATTATAAGTCCGTCTAGGCTGACTGAGCCTTTGGAAAGAAATTACACGGCCTTATTTCGCTTCCCGCGCATATGCCAATCACCTCTTTTCGCTGTATTTCTAATCTTTTGACTACTCTGGCCGAGTGTTGACGACAGAAGAAAGCGACGTCTCGCCCCGTTTGCCAAGGTTCCTGAAGGGGAAAATTACGGTGCACCGGATGATCCCTTCACTAGTAAATGTCTGGAGACTGGGCTAATCTAACGCTTTGAGGAAAAAATATTGAAAATTTCGTCACATATGATAAACTTGTGTACGGTAATATATGTATATACAATAAATATTCTGCTTCGGTTTCGTGCGGCTGGGTTGATGAATGCAGAGCCAGAGCCGCAAAGTTTGCGTCGATCGAAGAGACGCATTTATTGGCTATTTACTTAGGAGAAGGATATGTGTTATACTCTCGTTATGAAAGTGTCGGGGCTCCATTCGTGCTTTTTACAAAAGGTGGAAGTGTGGTGTTTTGAATGGATCGGAAGACTTTTGTCGAGGCCTTTATGACGCAATTGTACGGAAAAACAAAGAGACGGAT
>JAVXNW010000197.1:0-778 GCA_036645575.1 Clostridia bacterium
CCGCTCACCCAGCCAGATCTGCTTAGCGGTTGTGACATGGCGTTGCAAAAAAACAGGATGATGGTTTTGAATTATTGACGACCGGTGTGCCGATGATGAGCAGCTTGTTGACGCTATCTGCTAAAACACCGCCCCAAAGAGACGGCACCATCATGGGCGGAAACGTTTAATTCCAATTTGATAAGCTTTTTTAGGGGCGTTGTTTACTGTCCCCTTGTTTGTGTGGATTATCCCACCACAATTCGGACAGGTATATCTCTTTTTATGCTGTGCAACAAAGTGCGTTTATGCTATACTGGTATTGAAACCTCTATCCGTCGCACAACAGGTGGGGAGATTATTCGTGGCGAGCATGACGCGCGAATATAGCGACCTCACATCTTCGCTTTTCAGAATAGGGGAATGTCACATTTCACGCAAAACCGCTTGCAGACAAAGCCTGCAACGAAATCGGGGCATATTATTTGTATAGCGATTTGGTATAGCACGTATCTTTTTTCTGGACAATAGTTTTGCCGTATGCTATACTTTCGTTATGGCCAAAGACTGACATCACAAGGCGTCAAGCGCGTCAAGCGCGGCATGCGCACGGATATCGGCAAAAGATAAAAGGAAGTGAACGACCGTGAAGCATCGGCATTGGCAAGCTGTCGCCAGAACGCTGTCCATCTTGGCGATTATTGGGCTACTCTTTTGCGGCGCAAAGGATAAACCCACCTCGACCGCCCCGCAGGGCGCGGGCGTGGGCGGCACATATGCCGGCTCTGCCCAACTGGAC
>JAVXNW010000198.1:0-761 GCA_036645575.1 Clostridia bacterium
AACATATGGGGAAGCTTTTCGACCTGGAAGAAGCAGGTTACTTCTATACGCGCTTGCAAAACCCCACAAACGATTTCGTTGCTGCGAAAATTTGCGAGCTCGAAGGAGGAACGGCCGCGATGCTCACGTCGTCGGGTCAGGCCGCCAACTTCTTTGCCGTGTTCAACATTGCGGAAAGCGGAGATCACATCGTTGCTTCATCAGCCGTTTACGGGGGCAGTTTCAACCTGTTTGCCCATACCATGAAGCGCATGGGTCTTGAGTGCACGTTTGTGGCGCCCGATTGCACCGATGAAGAATTGGCTGCGGCATTTCGTTTTAACACGAAGGCCGTTTTCGGAGAAACCATTGCCAATCCTGCGCTTGCCGTATTCGATATCGAGCGTTTTGCTGAGGCGGCGCACGCTCATGGCGTGCCGCTGATCGTGGACAACACCTTTGCAACGCCGATCAACTGCCGCCCGTTTGAATGGGGTGCCGATATCGTCACCCATTCCACCACGAAGTACATGGACGGCCACGGTGCGACGGTCGGTGGGTGTATCGTCGATTCGGGAAAGTTTGACTGGACGGCGCATGCCGATAAGTTTCCCGGGCTGTGTCAGCCCGACGAAAGCTATCATGGGGTGATCTATACCGAAAGATTCGGCCTTGAAGGGGCGTTTATCACAAAGGCAACTTCCCAACTCATGCGTGATCTCGGGGCGAGCCAATCGCCGCAAAATGCCTTTTTGCTCAATATGGGGCTTGAAAGTCTTCAT
>JAVXNW010000199.1:0-758 GCA_036645575.1 Clostridia bacterium
TAGACTACTTATATCACCTATATGTAGTGCGTGAAAATTCTTATAATATATGATATAATTAAATCACATGTGCTAGATGTTTAATCAAAAAAAATAACACCTTGAAAAACAAGATGTTACCTTCTGTCGTTTGACCTGGTCTTTGACCCCACACTCGCCTACTGGACATTTCGCTACCCAGAATTACCCTCTCACTACTAAGCCTCTCGCCTTTAAGCGGTAGGACTCACCTCTAAGCCGCACCATGATCATTAAACATTTTATTTAACTTACGTGGATCGTTTCGCCTGCGACTGGCATCGACTTTCAATCACAGACCTAACTTTACATTAATATTATATACGACTTCTGGCAATAGTCAACAGTTTTATTTCTTTTGCGCCATTTTCTTTTAAAATTTTTACCCCTTCTTCTATTGTTGCACCTGTTGTCACAACATCATCTATGAGTATAAATTTATTATTTTTAATTAAGTTTTTATCTATTGGTCCAAAAGAATTTTTAACGTTTACTTTTCTTTCTTTTTTACTAAGTTCTTTCTGAACTTTAGTTTCTTTTACTTTTTTAAGTGTAGGGATACACTTAAGTCCGTGAATTTTAGAAAGTCCTTTTGCAATATACTCACATTGATTAAATCCTCTTTTCTTTAAAGAAGCTTTTCCAATAGGAATATACGTTAATATATAATCACTTTCAGTTCCTTTTAGCTTATCTTTTATTAAATCAATTAATATTTCACCTGCAAGGAAATCTTTATT
>JAVXNW010000200.1:0-752 GCA_036645575.1 Clostridia bacterium
GGGATCGGGGCGCACCGAGACCGCCGAAATGCTGTTTTGCGTGGATCGCCCGGCAAAGGGCAGCATCACGATGAACGGCGAGCCGCTCAAGGCCAAGGTGCCGCTTGACTGCATCGAGCGCAAGATGGCGTTCTGCCCCGAGGACAGAAAGCGCGACGGCATCATCGGCGATTTGTCGATCCGCGAAAATATCGCGCTGGCGGTGCAGGCCAAGCGCGGGTTCATGAAGCCCATGTCCATGAAGGAGATGGAGGAGCTGGCGAATAAGTACATCGAGATGCTCGCCATCGCGACGCCTGACGCGGACAAGAAGGTGGGCGAACTGTCGGGCGGCAACCAACAGAAGGTCATTTTGGCGCGCTGGATGGCCACCGAGCCGGATCTGCTGATACTGGACGAGCCGACGCGCGGCATCGACGTGGGCGCGAAGGCCGAGATTCAGCGGCTGATGCTCAAGATGTGCGAAGGGGGCATGTCGATCATCTTCATCTCCTCCGAGCTAGACGAGATCATTCGCTGCTCGAACCGCATCTTGGTCATGCGCGACGGCGCGAAGGCGGCCGAGGTCATGGGGGACAGCTGCACGCAGGCGAAGATCCTGTCGATCATTGCGGGCGAAAATCAGAAGGAGGTGAGCGCATGAAGCGATTTGACAAAGACCGCATCCTAAAGTCCAAGTTGACGTGGGCGATCATCGCCGAGGCGCTGATCCTGCTCGTCTGCTTTATCATTCGCCCCGAGTTCTTTTCGAT
>JAVXNW010000201.1:0-741 GCA_036645575.1 Clostridia bacterium
TCTCGGTTGTTGGATCTCTCAAGCCGCCCCCCCTCTAGCCGTCGCAACTGCCGCACTGTCAGCGCCCGCACTTCCGCCGGCGTGTGCAGCCATTGGTATGCACCCTGCTCCAGTCGCTTGTACAAAAGCGCGAATCCATCCGCGTCCCAGTAAAGCGCCTTGATTTAATCCGCGCGCCTGCCGCAGAACAAAATAGCGTGTTCGTATAAGGATTCAGACAAAGCGAAACCTGCACCCGCGCAGACGCCGCTGCGCAGATCTGTGTATCCGCACGCGATATAGACATGCTCCGTATGGATTCGGTCAAGCATGGGCGTTCATACGCCACACCGGTGTGCTTAGGGAACCGCTGAATAAATCCCGCGCGCTGGCGGCTGCGTTTCCCCATCTCCAGCCTGCAAATCGCCCGACGCAGCGCTTTTGCGCCTTCGCTTTTGCCTGACGAAGCTTACAAAAATCTAGCGCGCCTTCACGCACGTTCTTTCATCAGGGGTTTCCGCTAACCGTTTTCTTCGTTACCCAACTGGAACCGTTGTATTCCTGAATCAAGATGGTGGGAAACCCGAGCTTACTCGTATTCACCGCAGCCGTAGCCGTGGCTTTCGCAGAAATTCGCCCGTCACTCAAGGCATTTACGCCGACAAAATAACTTTCTATAATATCGCTGGTGCGGGCAAGTGCGACCGTGGGTAAAACACACAGGATCAGCAGCACGATTAGGCAAGACACAGATACTCTCTT
>JAVXNW010000202.1:0-735 GCA_036645575.1 Clostridia bacterium
CCACACCACCCGCCACCTGGCCGAGTTCTGGATGGTGGAGCCGGAAATCGCCTTCGCCGACCTGGCCGAAAACGCGCGCGTGGCCGAAGAGTTCCTGAAGTACCTGTTCCGTGCCGTGCTGGACGAGCGTGCCGACGACATGGCCTTCATCGCCGAGCGCGTGCAGAAGGACGCGATCACCCGCCTGGAAGCCTTCGTCAACGCACCGTTCGAGCGCATCGAGTACACCGATGCGATCAGCCTGCTGCAGAAGTCCGGCAAGAAGTTCGACTACCCGGTCGAATGGGGCCTGGACCTGCAGACCGAGCACGAGCGCTGGCTGACCGAAGAACACGTCGGCCGCCCGGTCGTGGTGACCAACTATCCGGAACACTTCAAGGCCTTCTACATGCGCCTGAACGACGACGGCAAGACCGTCGCCGCGATGGACGTGCTGGCCCCGGGCATCGGCGAGATCATCGGCGGCAGCCAGCGCGAAGAACGCCTCAACGTGCTCGACGCGCGCATGGCGCAGTTCGGCCTGGATCCGGATCACTACCAGTGGTACCGCGACTTCCGTCGCTACGGCTCGGTGCCGCATGCCGGCTTCGGCCTGGGCTTCGAGCGCCTGGTGGTTTACGTCTGCGGCCTGTCCAACATCCGCGACGCGATCCCCTACCCGCGTGCACCGGGTTCGGCGGAGTACTGATTCATCTGATCCAGTAACAGGAGGCGGTGCCGTTGACCTTGTTCTTC
>JAVXNW010000203.1:0-732 GCA_036645575.1 Clostridia bacterium
GCCGTCATTTTGGCTGCTGTCCTTTGAAGAAGAATCCCTTTGCGGGGCCGCGCTGCAAGCCACCAGTGATCCCGCCAGTGCAAGAGCGAAAATGCATACCATCAGGCGTTTCATCATATCTTCCCCTCCTTGTATATTTCTTCAAAACTTTGCTCATCCATGGGCTTTGCAAAGTAGTACCCCTGAGCAACCGAGCAGCCGAACAGCTTCATAAGCCGAACGTGCTCAGCAGTTTCTACCCCTTCCACAACAACGCCGATGCGGAGACGATCTGCCATGCGTGCAACGGTGTCGAAAATAATAGCCTGTCGATCACTGTTTGAAGTTGCCTGCAAAAAGCCCTGATCGATCTTGAGGACATCGACCGAAATATCTTTAAGCATATTGAGCGAGGAATAGCCCGACCCAAAGTCGTCCATTGCAAGGGATAGGCCAACACGATGTAGCTTCGCAACGAAGTCGGAAATAACCTGGTTATTATTAAAAATAACGCTCTCAGTCAGCTCGACCTCGATCAGGTTTGCAGGCACCTCGTAGTCCTGCAGTTTTTCCATCACTTTATCAATAAAAGTCCTATCAAGCAGATGTAGGCGCGAGAAATTAACCGAAACAGGAACGCAGGCTATGCCCTCGTCGAGCCTTTTTCGAAGGAAACGCAATACTTTTTCCAGAACGACCATATCAACGTCAACGACAAGCCCCGTTTGCTCGCAAAGAGGAATGAAGTCTCCC
>JAVXNW010000204.1:0-725 GCA_036645575.1 Clostridia bacterium
GTTGATGTGTGCTGCGGCAATGACCTCGCAGGCGCTTGCAAGACGACCCTTTTCGTTCGCGAGAAATACCGTTAATTGATCGATCATGGCTACTTCCCTTCCCCTCTTAAGTCGATAACGCGATGAGCTTTGCCCTCGCTGCGTTCGATGGTTTTAGGTTCCACTATCTTGATTTCAACCTGTACCTGTAAATTACTCTTCAGTTCGGCACCTAAGCGCTTCTTAATGTCTTGCAGTTTGCGAATTTCGTCGAACGGGAATTCAGGAACGGTTTCGACTTGCAGCTGCACATGGTCGAGCGGTCCTTTGTTGGAAAGTACGATTTGGTAATGGGTGGCGATTTCGGGGAACGTCGTGATGACTTCTTCGATTTGCGAAGGGAAGACATTGACGCCGCGAATGATGAGCATGTCGTCGGTGCGCCCCGTGATGCGGTCGATGCGCCGAAACGTGCGGCCGCATTCGCACGTGCCCGGCACAATGCGAGAAATATCACGGGTGCGATAACGGACGAGCGGAGAGCACTCTTTGACGAGCGTCGTGATCACCACTTCACCCCATTGCCCGTCGGGTACCGGCTCAAGGGTGGCGGGATCGACAATTTCAACGATGAACTGATCTTCGCACACGTGCAATCCGTTTTGTCGTTCGCATTCGCAGGCAACGCCCGGTCCCATGATTTCGGAAAGTCCGTAAATATCATGTACGCGGATACCTAATTTATC
>JAVXNW010000205.1:0-306 GCA_036645575.1 Clostridia bacterium
TATCGCAACATGCACGGTTTCGGTAGCCACACCTATAGCCTGATCAATGCCGACAATAAGCGCACCTGGGTCAAGTTCCACCTCAAAACCGAACAGGGAATCAAGAACCTGACCAACGAAGAAGCAGCGGCTATCGTTGCGGGTGATCGCGAAAGTCACCAGCGCGATCTGTTCGAAGCTATCGAGCGCGGCGATTTCCCGAAATGGCGCTTCTGCGTACAGCTGATGGATGAAGAAACCGCCAAGAATTACAAGGAAAACCCCTTCGACATCACCAAGACGTGGAGCCAAAAAGAATTCCCTCTG
>JAVXNW010000205.1:316-719 GCA_036645575.1 Clostridia bacterium
CTCTGATCGAGGTTGGCACCTTCGAGCTCAATCGCAACCCTGAAAACTACTTTGCAGAAGTGGAGCAGGCGGCTTTCGCTCCCACCCATTTGGTGCCCGGCATTGGTCTTTCTCCCGATAAGCTGTTGCAGGGTCGCCTGTTCGCTTACGGCGACGCACAGCGCTATCGTCTCGGCGTGAACCACAACCACATTCCCGTGAATGCGCCGCGTTGCCCTTATGCTGAGTTCCATCGCGATGGCGCGATGCGCACCGACGAAAACTTCGGTGGAGCGATTGGCTACGAGCCGAACTCCTACGGACAGTGGCAGCAGCAGCCCGAAGCTGCCGAGCCGCCGCTTGATCTGTTCGGTCCGATGGATGCGTGGGACCCCAAAGACGATCCGACCGACGATTGCTTCTA
>JAVXNW010000206.1:0-700 GCA_036645575.1 Clostridia bacterium
GGACTTCAATCCTACGGACAGCCGCATCAAAATTAAGGATGAGGACATCTGTCAAACACTCACGAACCGAATGGGCACGGGCGGGAATCAGGTGCCGCTTGTCTTTGGTATCAGCTCCGACCAAAGCAACGCTATGCTTTCGGATAATCCCCACTCTGGTATCTATGAGGCGGATACCAGCCGAACGCTTGATTGTTTGGGCGGTGCGCCCTCGTGTAACCAAGGCGGTATGGCCGTTGTGGAGCCCATTGCCTTATCTCAAAACCAACGCGCAGAGGTGCGCGACTTTCACGAAGTGGCAGGCACACTTTACTCGAACCCAAGCATGAAGCAGCAACCCTTTGTAGCCGCCTTTATGGGCGGACAAGGGGCGCAGGCTCGTAGCTTGGGGTATCAGGAGGAGCTATCTCCCACACTGAAATCAGCACCCTCCGGGGGCAATACCGTGCCCGATGTGGTGTATGCCTTGCAGGGCAACATGATCGGTCGCAAGGATGAAAACGGTCCGCAGGGATGCGGTGTCAACGAAAATGTCTGCTTCTCCCTAAATACTGTGGACAGACCCGCGGTTGCTTGCCCCGAGCCGACATTGGCCAGTGGCAAACCGCAGGCTGGAACGCTTACCGCCCGTGCCGCCGCCGAAAAAGCTTTTCTGGGAAATCAGGAAGCGTTCAGCGGCGATTATTATGTGCTGGAGCCA
>JAVXNW010000207.1:0-695 GCA_036645575.1 Clostridia bacterium
TTTTTTGGAATTAACCTTAGCACTCATCTTCTAACCTCCTATTAAGCCCGAAGCGTATTCAAGAATCGATTCCTGCGAGAAGTTCTCTCGTTCCATTTCGCCGACGACCCGGCCGAGCCGCATAATCAATATGCGGTCGCTCATGCCGATCAGCTCCGGCATTTCGGAGGAAACCATGATGACACTCTTGCCCTCTTCGTCAACCAGCTTGCGCATCAGGTGGTAAATCTCCTGCTTGGCCCCGACGTCGATGCCGCGCGTCGGCTCGTCAAAGATGATCACGTCGCACTGCGTGGCCAGCAGCTTGGCCAGCACCACCTTTTGCTGATTGCCGCCCGACAGGTTGCGCACCAGCTGGTTCATGCTCGGCGTCTTGATGCGCAGCTTGTCGATGTACTCCCGCGCGATCTTCATGTCTTTGCGCTTGCTGATGAACGGACCGAACCGCGCCTGATCCAGCGAGGAAAACGACACGTTCTGCCTGACCGACAGGCCCAGCAGCACGCCCTGATTTTTGCGATCCTCGGGAATGAGGCCGATGCCTTGCTTGAGCGCCGCGCCGGGATCATTCACCTTGATGACCTTTCCGTTCAGCGTAAGCGTGCCCGAAAGCACGCGATCCGCGCCGAAGATCGCCTGCATGATCTCGGTGCGCCCCGCGCCGACCAACCCGCCAAAGCCCAGTATCTCCCCCT
>JAVXNW010000208.1:0-689 GCA_036645575.1 Clostridia bacterium
ACCCACATCGTCGCCGTCACCGGCGATCTGCCGCCGCTTGACTATGTTGCCGCGGACGGCACCCCCGCAGGCTTCAATGTGGCGCTGCTCAACGCCATCTCCGAGACGACCGGCTGCAATTTTGAGATTGTGCAGCTGGAGGCGCCCGCGCGCCTATCCGCGCTGGTGAGCGGGAAGGTCGACCTGATTTTCTGGATCAGCTGCTGGAGCAGCGACGGTTTTGAACCGACCGAGGCCGGCGTTTGCCTGACCACACCGTATTTCGCGGAAGACCTCTGCAATATGGGGTACGGCGCGGACATGATGGACCGCGTCGAAGCGATGTATAAAAACATGGGGCGCGCTGATTAAAGAACGTGCGGGATGGCGAGCTGAATTTCCGCCAAATTCGTCCGCAAAAGCCGAAGACGTAGCGGAGCGCCCGGGATTTTGCAGGACGGAGAGGGCGGAAATGCAGCCGTCAGCGCCTCGGGAGTTATTCCGTGCTTACCTAGGGAAGCGCTGATTAAAGAACGTGCGGGATGGCGGAAATGCAAAAGCCAGCGCCGCAGGATTTAATCAGCGCTTGCTTAGCATTCGCCACCCCGATGGCGCGGAAATCAAAATGAAAATCGTTGGGGTCCTCAAGGCAGGCGCATAAAAGCCCTGTTTAGAAAGCGGGTGATCTCATGTCTCCGGGCGATATTTTC
>JAVXNW010000209.1:0-685 GCA_036645575.1 Clostridia bacterium
GTTATTACGCGGTCTTTCTGCTGATGCAGATACCAAGCACCATGGCTTGGGCGAGCTTGGCGCTTGCGCTGTCCGGGTATGTCCGCAACCAGTACATCACGCTTTGCGTGCCGTTTTTGGTTTTCTCGCTCATATCCACGCTCAGCAGGGTTAAAATCATTGCCCCCCTATTTGACGCCTGCTATTTTATCTATTATGGATATTATCTTCAATCCGAATGGGTCGCAAAGCTGATCGAATACTTTTCCTTTTTTGGCTTGATGCTCGTCGGTTCCTTTGGACTATTTTACAGAAAGGTGATCCGATATGACGGCCACACCGGTTGAACGATCTAGGGAACCGCTGAATAAATCCCGCACGCGCTGGCGGCTCAATTTCCGCCATCGGCGGCATGGACACTTTCGAAGGCGCTTGAAAAGAGGTGACGGCATGGGTAAGAAATGGATGGACAGGTGTTTACTTACGGTCATTGGCATCCTCCGGTCACCGCTGGCCGTAAGTTTTATCGCGATAACCATCGCGGTTGGCTTGATGCAGGAGGGTGGCGATTCCTTCACAGATCGACTGTACGCGTATCAGGCGGGCGTCGAGTATTTCTTCATTGAACCGATTGAACTCAAGGCCTTGATGACCTGGATGCTGCCTCACCTGCTGCTTTCGGTTTTGATCGGCCGGCATTTGGAGG
>JAVXNW010000210.1:0-409 GCA_036645575.1 Clostridia bacterium
TATTCACTTGTTTATCCGTCATTTATTCGGATGCGAGCTTGTCTGCGTCCACCTCAGTTCGCACGCAAAGATCAAAGATCATCCGCAAATTTGCACCCCCCTGCCCGGTGCTGAAGGCTATCGTTTTTTTATATCAATGGTTGCCCGCCCCAAGTTGCGTCGCGGGGTATTCGGGTATTCGATGATCCCCACGTTGCACTCGTCGCAGGTCGCCGATATATTGCTAAGCGATTCCGCAACGAGCTGTTCCCGTTCTTCGCGGGTTGTATTGTTAATCAAGTATCCCGGCATTGTGCTCACCTCACATATTCATTCGGCATGTCATCTACCGGTAAGAATCCCCATCGCTTTATTATAAGGAAGCGATGAATAAATCCCGCACGCGCCGGCGGCTGCATTTCTGCCATCT
>JAVXNW010000210.1:419-678 GCA_036645575.1 Clostridia bacterium
TCGACGTAGTTCCGCTATGCCTTCGGCTTTTGCGGACGAATCCGGCGAAAATTCAGCGCGTCATCCCATACGTTCTTTAATCAGCGCTTACCTAACGGTGCTTGTAGCTTCCGCACATGCTCTCGTCCTCGGCGCAGCCGTTGTTGCAGCCGGGGCATGCCTTCACCTGAATGGCGCGCAGCGAGCAATAGTCCTGTTCGCCGCAGTGAAACGCGCTGCTCTCCACGTTGCAGCGGATTTCCGTATTGGCTTCTTTCCT
>JAVXNW010000211.1:0-665 GCA_036645575.1 Clostridia bacterium
ATATCGATTGTCGAAAATGCGCTGAGTTTTCTTTTCTGAACGGGGCAAATCGCCCAAGGGCACGCCCTTAGCAATCGGCGTACAGCCGATTTTACCCTTGAAAATAAAGGAAAGTTCTTCTTCAACGCGCTTGAGTTCATCACCCGTACAGGCGGTTTCAAAAAACACCGTGATGATGTCTTTGCCAAACAGGTGATCAATCATGACCTGGTATTCAGAAGATGCCCCATCAGTAAACGAAATGACCTCTTCAATCTGTGCGGGGAACATGTTGACGCCCTTGACCTTCACCATGTCATCGGTGCGACCCACCAGCATGTCAATGCGGGGGAAAGGCGACCCGCAGGCACACTGACCGGGAATGATGCGCGTCATATCGTGCGTGCGATAGCGGATCAGCGGCGCGCCCTGCTTGCGCAGCGTCGTGATAACCAGTTCGCCCACTTCGCCATCGGGCAGCACTGCACCCGTTTTCGGGTCGATAATTTCGCAGTAAATGTAATCGCTCCAGTAGTGCATACCCGCATGTTCGGGGCACGAAATGCCGATGCCGGGGCCATAGATTTCGGTAAGGCCGTAGATATCGAACAGTTCGACACCCAGTTCGTCGGCGATGCGCGCACGCATTTTACTGCCCCAACGTTCGGAGCCGATAACGCCCTTGG
>JAVXNW010000212.1:0-665 GCA_036645575.1 Clostridia bacterium
CTTCCGCTGCCGCTGGAATGGCTTCGATGGCTGGAGTGACTCCGATGACTGGAATGGCTCCGATGTCTGGCAAAGGCATCCTGCATGTTCAGCAATATCGACAGCACGACCATCAACGAACCAACCAGCAGCAGTTTCCCTTTGGGAATGCTCGCTTCTTCGTCGAACAAAAAATCTGTGAGTGAGTGTTCTTTGACACTGGGCGCTTCAAGAAACCGCATACGTCCCATGGGGCACCTCCATCGCTGGGCAAGCGCTGAATAAATCTCGCGGCGCTGTCGGCTGCGTTTCCGCCATCACGCACGTTCTTTCATCAGCGTTTACCTAGAGCATATACTGATTGGCCTGCCACGATCCGCTGATTTTGTCGCCGCTTGGCAGCGTATAGCGGCCTTTTCCCCACATCTGCCCTTGCTTCCACATGCCGTCATATTTTTCGGTGGAATTGGGGCTTCCAAAATGATATACGCCTTTTCCGTCCATCAGATCGTTTTTCCAGTTTCCCTTGTAGTAGTCTCCATTGAAAAAGTACATCTCGCCCGCTCCGCTGCGCAAGCCATCTTTGAACGAGCCGTCGTACCATCCGCCATCCGCATAACGGAGCAGGCCCCTTCGGTGTTGCTTTTCCGCTTTGATTGCCCCGATATAAAATGAAGCGTCATCCC
>JAVXNW010000213.1:0-656 GCA_036645575.1 Clostridia bacterium
AAATTATTAGGGACAGTTAGAAATGTATCAGACTTTGGAGCTTTTGTAGATATTGGAGTACACCAAGATGGACTGGTTCATAAGAGTCAATTAAGTGATAGATTTGTAAAACATCCATTAGATGTAGTTAAGCTAGGGGATGTAGTAGAAGTTACAGTAATTGATATCGATGAAAAGAGAAAGCGAATATCCTTATCAATGAAAAAAGATATTGTAATTGAATGATTTTAATGATAAAATTATAACATAATAAAATTTAATAATGCACTTCAGGGCGGGGCGTGATTCCCCACCGGCGGTATAGCCCGCGAGCCGAAAGGCTGATTCGGTTAAATTCCGAAGCCGACAGTATAGTCTGGATGGAAGAAGGTAGTATAGTTATATAATTATGCGTGATTTTGCCCTGGTTTATTAACCAGGGCTTTTTTATTTAAGTGATAATTTAAATGTTAAACAATATGCAAAATGCATAAGATCGATTCACTTATATAATTATGTTTCTATGCGTAACCCTTTGAAGGATGCAGAAAATTTAGGGGGTAATAAAATGAACACATCAAAAAACGTAAACAGATTAGTTAAAATTTCTTTGTTAGTAGCTATGGCATTTGTACTAATGCTATTTGAATTCCCAATACCAGGACTTCCACCATTCT
>JAVXNW010000214.1:0-651 GCA_036645575.1 Clostridia bacterium
GCTGCATTGTTCGGCCAGATGTGCGTGGAGCCGGGCCAGGCCAAGAACACCTATGGCACCGGGTGCTTCCTGCTGATGAACACTGGCGACAAGGCAGTGAAATCGTCCCACGGCCTGCTGACCACCATCGCCTGCGGCCCACGCGGCGAAGTGGCCTACGCCCTGGAAGGCGCGGTATTCAACGGTGGCTCCACCGTGCAGTGGCTGCGCGACGAACTGAAGATCGTCAATGACGCCCATGACACCGAATACTTTGCCAGCAAGGTCAAGGACAGCAACGGCGTTTACCTGGTACCCGCCTTCACCGGCCTTGGCGCACCGTACTGGGATCCCTATGCCCGTGGCGCGCTGTTCGGCCTGACCCGCGGGGTCAAGGTCGACCACATCATCCGTGCGGCACTGGAGTCCATCGCTTATCAAACCCGCGACGTCCTCGACGCCATGCAACAGGATTGCGGCCAGCGCCTGAGCGAACTGCGCGTGGACGGTGGTGCGGTCGCCAACAACTTCCTCATGCAGTTCCAGGCCGACATCCTCGGCACCTGCGTCGAGCGTCCGCAAATGCGCGAGACCACCGCCCTCGGTGCTGCTTACCTGGCGGGCCTGGCGTGCGGCTTCTGGAGCGGCCTGGATGAGCTGCGCGGCAAGGCG
>JAVXNW010000215.1:0-635 GCA_036645575.1 Clostridia bacterium
TGTCCTTCGGCTGCACGCTGGTTCAAGGCTACTACTACGCCAAACCCATGCCCCCAGAGGCCTTCGAGCAGAAGTTCTAAGCCCCTCATGCCAAGCCGGATCGCCTTCGTAGCCCGCCGTCCGACGCCGCCGGACAGCCTTTACGCGCTTTCGCCAGACTGAGCGCAACGTCCATTCTCGCCAAAACAACCACCGCAATGCCTTGGAATTTTTAGATCTTGCAGTTATGGCAACTCACGCGCTACGGTCCTACAACGGCCGGCGAAACGGCCGAAAAAAACGCTTGACAAAATGGGCGGGGCGTGCTATACTCATCTAGTCGTAGCGACGTGGTCTGCAAGGCAAGTAGAAACTATGAGCTTATCACATGACACAAGACCCCGCCATCTCCGGATGTGACGGAACGCAAAGGCGGAAGCGCGACAAAAGCCCCTGTAGCATCATTGCGGGCAAGGGCGTTACTTGGATCATAAAGCCCCGTGACCAAGAAACACACCGTTCGGTTCAAAAGAACCGGCGGTTTTTTTAATGCCATCAACGAAGAACGCAGCGTCCAATTGTGCCGTAAACGAAGAACGCGGCGCTGAATTAGGCGGCGCAGGGCTAAAAACTGTTAAAAATGTAAACATCTCCAA
>JAVXNW010000216.1:0-626 GCA_036645575.1 Clostridia bacterium
CCTGCGCCGCGCTCATTATGCGTTTTTGATTGACTGTTTTTAATTTTCGACAGCCTATTCTCATATTGTTGCGCTAATAGTGCCATCGCTTTTTCGTGTTCTTCTCTCGGCATAAATTTTTTCAGTCGCCCATTCAGCGCATCAATTTTTAGATTCAACGAAGCAGAGTATTTTATTTCTCGCTCAATGTCTAATTCCAGTTGCTCCATCGTTTTTCTCATTTGCACCATCATCCTAACAGTCGTTATTTAATTTTCGTCAGTATTAGTATAGCACAAACGCACCTTGTTGCACAGCATAAAAAACGTGGTATACTGAATAAGAAAAACAATCTCCTGTATTTCAGTTGAAAGCGCAGGACGAGTATATTTTATATAATGGGAGGAAGCAGGGCTGTGAATTTTGAAGAATTAAGGAAAATTGGTGACGAAATACAACAAATCAAAAGTACGTATGAGATATTCAATGAGGATATTCGCTTAAATCGTTCTAAAGCAGCAAGAGTTGAATTTCTAACAAATATTAGATATATTGAAAAATATATTAAACCCGATAGCAAGATACTGGATATTGGGGCAGGTGCTGGCGAGTATAGTCTTTATTTTTCAAAACAAGGCTTTAAAGTA
>JAVXNW010000217.1:0-626 GCA_036645575.1 Clostridia bacterium
TAACGAACACGCCGAATTCCGCGTTTTGCGGCAACCATAGGGAACCGATGCTCTCGATGTATGCCATGGTATTGCTTCGCCATTTGGCAAAGCGCGCGATTAACGCGTCCTCATTTTCAAACCGCACAAGGATGCAAAAATTATCTGCGGAAAGCCTGCCCATGCACTCGTCATCGGCAAGGTCGGTGGAAATCCCTTCGTGAATGCCGCGAAGCAACTCGTCACATGCCTTTTTCCCAAACTGTTCGTTGAGCACCTTGAATTTTTCGATGTTCATATAAATCAAGGCATATACTTTATCGGCGGCCTTTTGCAGCAAAGGCCATGCGTCCTCGTAGAATTTTTGGATTGTGTTCCCGCCGGTAATCGGGTCTACAAAGGCAAGGCTTTCTAAAGAATGCTTGTGCTTGTAAAAGGAGGTTGCCAAGGCAATGGTGAGCGTGCCAAACGCCAGCACGATAAAGCCGCAAAGGAGCAGCGTGATGTGCAGCAGAAGCTCGGATTTTGCGCTGACCACCGCAACGGGCACAAAGGTGAGCAACGTCCAGTCCTGCCCCGATAGGGGGGTGTAGGCCATGTACTTGCGCGTGCCGCGGATGGTGTAGGCGGCCATTCCGGAATGGCCG
>JAVXNW010000218.1:0-625 GCA_036645575.1 Clostridia bacterium
CACCAGCACCGGGGTCAAGGAATACAACGTCGACATGGCGGCGGCGATGATCGCCGGGTTACCGACCCTGTTGGTCTATGTGCTGGCTGGCAAGTATTTCCTGCGCGGGCTTACTGCCGGCGCGGTCAAGGGGTGAATCAACATGGCAACGCTTGAACTGCGCAACGTCAACAAAACCTACGGCAACGGTCAGCCGGACACCTTGAAGCACATCGATCTGGCGATCGACTCCGGGGAGTTTCTGATTCTGGTCGGGCCCTCTGGCTGCGGTAAATCAACCTTGATGAACTGCATTGCCGGGCTTGAACAGATCAGCGGCGGGGCGATTCTGGTGGACGCTGCCGATATCAGTGGCATGAGCCCCAAGGACCGCGATATCGCCATGGTCTTTCAGTCTTACGCGCTGTACCCAACCATGAACGTACGCGACAACATCGCCTTCGGCCTGAAGATCCGCAAGATGCCTGCGGCTGCCATTGATGAAGAAGTGGCGCGGGTGGCTAAGCTGTTGCAGATCGAGCACCTGCTCACGCGCAAGCCCGGCCAACTCTCCGGTGGTCAGCAACAGCGTGTGGCGATGGGCCGGGCACTGGCGCGGCGGCCGAAGATCTACCTGTTCGACGAG
>JAVXNW010000219.1:0-616 GCA_036645575.1 Clostridia bacterium
GATTTTTCCCCGGGAGAGGGTGACCAGCCCCTCGGTTTGGAACTGCTTGAGCAGGCGGGTCACCACCTCACGGGCGGTGCCCAAATCCGTAGCAATCTGCTCGTGGGTGACGTTTAAGGTGGTGCTGCCGCAGAGGGCACGCTGTTCTAAAAGCGCGCCCGCCAGCCGTTGGCCCATGTTGGAAAAAACCAGCTGCTCCAAAAGCCACATCACGTCGGAAAATTTGGAGGCCACCATCTCCAAGGTGAAGTTTTTGACGAACATATTCTCGCTGTTCAGCTTTTCGTAGACGTGGCGGGGGATGACGGCAATTTCGCTGTCCGTCTCCGTCTCAAAGCTGATGCTAAAGCTGAGACTTTTAATCATGCAGGCGGCGCTCATCATGCACACGTCGCCGTCCAGCAGGCGGTAGAGGGTAATCTCCTTGCCGTCCTTGGAATTGATGTACACCCGGGCTCTGCCGTGGAGAATCATCTGCACGCCGGTACATTCTCCGCTGCCGTGGTAGAGAATGGTGCCCTTTTCATATCGGTGAAGCTGCAGGGTGTCCAGCAGCAGACGGCGCTCCCCGTCGGTGAGCTGCCCCCAAAAGGGCAAACTGTTTTTGAGAAATGTC
>JAVXNW010000220.1:0-615 GCA_036645575.1 Clostridia bacterium
ATCGCCTGCGCGTCGGCGCGCATTTTCTTGCGGTCGATGAAAATGCCGCGCACCTGTTCGCGCTCGAGAAAAAAATTCTCCGCCACGCTCAGGTGCGGGATCAGGTTCAGTTACTGATGGATGATGGCGATGCCGGCCGCCTCCGCCTCCACGCTGCTGGCAAAACTGCACACCTTGCCCTTGTAGACCAGTTCTCCCTCGTCGGCCTGGTACACGCCGCTCATCACCTTCATCAGGGTGGACTTGCCGGCGCCGTTTTCGCCGCACAGCGCATGCGCCTCGCCCTTGCGCAGGCTGAAACTGACGTTGTCCAGCGCCAGCACGCCGGGAAAGCGCTTGCTGACCTTGTTCAGCGCCAGTATCTCTTCGGATTGATTCATGGTGTGTCTCCTCCACTCCACTGCCATAGGCCGGCGCGCCGATGTCTGAGCATCTTGGCGGCGCGCCGGTCTGCTACTGTATTAACCGTCGATCAGTTCCGGATTCCACGCATGTACGGTCTGCCGCTGTTCGCCGAGGCCGGTGATGCCCAGGCGCATGGTGTCGCCCGGCTTCAGGTACACGGCCGACGGCTTCTGGCCCATGCCTACGCCCGGCGGCGTGCCGGTGCTGATG
>JAVXNW010000221.1:0-613 GCA_036645575.1 Clostridia bacterium
TGTAAGGCGATTGATACAGCTGCCTTCGAGCAGTCCGAGCAGATACAGGAGGCATGGCTGAAAAGTCACCCCACGCCCTTGGAGGACACACTGGAGCGTATCAGACTACGAACACAGGCACAGGCGATAGCGGATGAAATTGTGCTTGCAGAATTGATTTATACCTAATCGAAACCAGCCACCGCATTCACCATAAAAAGTGAGTGCGGTGGCTGGTTTGTGTAGATTATCTCAATACCCTCGAAATAGTACAAATTTGAATAGCACCCAGTTCAATGCTCATTTTGTTCCGACAAATAACAGATGATTGCTGTGTCCTACCATTTCGACTTTTTCACAAATGTAAAAATGGTATTTTAGATACTGGTTATAGCTATATTCGTCAAGCTGATTAATTTTATCTTGCAACAACTCACTTAAACCATCAGAGGCAACTTTATGAACAATTTTAATCTTTTCTGATTTGAGCATTTCTATACACTCATCATACGTGAAAAATACGAATGGAAAATTTTCCACATCAAAAGTATCGTGACTATAGGTATCACCATTAAACCAGTTTGTATCAAAGGAAAATTCAGTTGTTACAACCATATCATTTGAAATAAAAGCA
>JAVXNW010000222.1:0-613 GCA_036645575.1 Clostridia bacterium
CTATAGATTCTGCCTTCCGTACATAAAATACGATATATCTTGAAGATACTTTGATAGCATCTGTGACTATCACACCCTTAGGCTATGCTAACTATCAAATGGGTCTTTTGCTTACACCTCTATTACTGGCTAAATCCGCAGTATCAATAACACTTGTTGGCGTTTAGTTTACCTACTCTATGGTGCTAGCCAACAATTTTGTATTACTATTGGTGCTTTGGCATCACCCACTTTCTCAGTAGCAGTAAAGCTTGTTCCAAACCGTCGTAATAAAATTCTTACACGAATTAATATTTTTAACTATGGTGGTGTTATTTTAGGAACTACCACAGTGGGTTTATTATCTATTCCAATTCCAATTCCAATTCCAATTCCAATTCCAATTGGTCATGGTGCTACCTTTGACAAGCTTGGCATAGAATTATTATCTACTTTATGCTTTTGATGGTATTTTAAGTATTAGTTTCAAATACATTTTTAAACAAATTCCTCAGAAAACTGTGTATCAGTCCCTAGCTTAAATACATGCTTGTTTGTTATTTTAGAATCAGCTATTTAAAAAATTCACATGAAGTGGATATTCAGGGGAAGATGATGACAAATAACTTACAAC
>JAVXNW010000223.1:0-600 GCA_036645575.1 Clostridia bacterium
TCCTCAATATTCCAATTATGGCGGGAGAGGCATCCGATTTTGTTTTCAAAACATCACAGAGGCAGGCCTCTATTTAATCGAGCTCTCTGGCCTGCCGAAACGGATGATGGAGATAGACCGCATCGACAACAATTTGGATTATGCCGAGGGGAATTTGCGTTTTGTGACGCACACGCAGAACAATCAAAACAAACAGCAGACAGTACTAACTCAGTTCGATCAGCAGTATTGGCCGTATGCAAGGAGTGTTGTGACGAGGAAGCTGTCTCAAGGACTGAATCGAAACGAAATAATCCGAGACGCGGAAACGGCGGTGTTCGAGAGGAGAAAGAACTGGCGAATCATCAGCGCACGGCTCGACTTTATGACATACGAAATGCCGGAGAACATCATCGTTTTACCGTATCGGGAAAACTCGTCCATAACTGCGGCTACGGCGGCTCCGTGGGTGCATTAACGGCAATGGGTGCGCTCGACATGGGACTTGCCGAAGAAGAGCTGCATCCGCTTGTAACCGCGTGGCGCACTTCAAACCCACACATTGTAAAGCTTTGGTGGGATATAGATTCCGCCGTCAAAAAGTGTGTAAAGGAAAAAACG
>JAVXNW010000224.1:0-589 GCA_036645575.1 Clostridia bacterium
TTCGTCACGGAGGACAGAAAGCATACGGGGCTGAACCTCAAGACAAGCGTCAAGCGCGACATCAGCATCGTCACACTGGGCGATTACTGCCGGGCCGGGCAATTTATCGACAATCGACGCGAAAACGAGGCGGTTGATCGGGGCATTCAAATGCTGAACGTCAAGACCCCTTCACGCAACCAGCAGGTCGTCAACCTATCGGGGGGCAATCAGCAAAAGGTCATCCTTGCGCGCTGGCTGCTCGCCTCGCCCAAGATCATCCTCTTGGATGAGCCGACGCGCGGCATTGACGTGGGCGCAAAATATGAAATCTACCTGATTACCAAGAAGCTGGCCGCCGCGGGGAAGGCGGTGCTCATGGTCTCAAGCGAAATGCCGGAGCTTATCGGCGTGTGTGATCGCGTGATCGTGCTCAGCGAGGGGCGCTTGACCGGCGAGTTGGATAAGGCGCATATGACACAGGAGGCCATGATGGGACTGGCCGCCGGATTGAGAGGTTGAGCATGGAAAAATCCACGCGTTCGTTCGGCAAGGTGCTGTCGGCCTACGGAATTTACTTGGTCTTTCTGGCCATTTTCGTCCTCCTATC
>JAVXNW010000225.1:0-586 GCA_036645575.1 Clostridia bacterium
GAACCTTGCCTGTGTACGGGGTGCTGCGCATGTCAAGCGGTGTGTCCCGAGAAAGCAATTGTACAGATCAGCGAGAAGCGGCTCGATCGCACGGCGCGATGCGTCGCTACCCGCGTCCTGTCCGAGAGTTGTACCCGATGTGCAGGCGCGGTAAAGCCGGGTACAGGTCCGCTGTGTACCCGCTGTCGCGCGCTGAAGAAATAGTTTTGATTCGGTGCTCTCCTTTCTTGCCTCTCATCCCGCCACAGCGGAAACTGTGGTCAAGGCTTCAAGCCTTGCGCGATCCGGCCGCGTAGGCCAGTCTCTCGCCACAGCGAGCGGAACCCCCGTCCCGTGCGCGTTTCTGCCCAGCCAAATGAGTGCGCACCCCCGTATCGACGAATGTAATCGGATATAGAGACTGCGCCTATGAACGCCCCGCAAAGCGGGCGCGGCATCCGTAGGCGCAGTTTTTCATGGTCCTTGTATGTGTCTTATAGATTGACCAGCGTGCGAATGCGCAAGGAAATCTGCAGGTAAAGGCACACTTCCGCGTCGTCCAGCGACACATCCAGCATGGCTTCAATGTGCCTGAGCCGTTCGATCA
>JAVXNW010000226.1:0-585 GCA_036645575.1 Clostridia bacterium
ATATGGTCATGGTTGCCCATATCACCACGCCCAACATCACAGACGACGCGCTGCCGGCAACCCTGTCGCGCGAGCTGTTGACCGGAAAGTTGCGGGGCGATTTAGGCTATCAAGGCGTGATCATCACTGACGGCATGGAAATGAGCGCCATCACAGAAACCTACACTTCTTCCGAGAGTGCGGTCAAAGCGATTCTGGCCGGTGTAGACATTGTGCTGATGCCGCTAAATTTTATCGAGGCCTACGAAGGCGTCTGTGCCGCCGTAAAGGATGGCACGATCTCCGAGGCGCAGCTAGATGAGCACGTGCTTCGCATTTTGACGCTAAAGGGCAGCTTTTGACAAAGGGCGAATAGCGTATTTCAAGCACCCGCGTGAGCGCCAGCCCGGCACCGCAGTGCCCGGGCTGGCGAGTAGCCCACCTTTCGGTTCAATCACCGCGTGAGCGCCAGCCCGGCACCGCAGTGCCGGGCTACGCTCATGCGGGAGATTCCTATATGCGGCTATTATTCTCCAATGCGCATAAAAAAACCGCCCTATTCAGGCGGTTTTGTGGTGGTCTGTACTGGACTCGAACCAGTGACCC
>JAVXNW010000227.1:0-580 GCA_036645575.1 Clostridia bacterium
CCTCTTTTTCGTCGAGCGAAGAGGTGGGCTCGTCCAGAATCAGCAACTTGGCCTTGACATCCACCGCGCGCGCGATGGACACCATCTGCTGAATGGCGGTCGAGTAATACGAAAGCGGCCGCGTGACGTCGATGTGCACATTGAAGCGCTCCATCAGCTGGCTTGCGCGCCGGTTGATTTCCTTCCAAGCGATCTGGTGATGCTTCATCGGCTGACGCCCGACAAAGATGTTCTCCGCCACCGTCAGATTCGGGCAGAGGTTGACCTCCTGAAACACCGTCGATATGCCCATGTCGATGGCGGCCTGCGGACTGCTGGGCTTAATCTCCTTGCCGTCCAGCAGGATTTTTCCCGCGTCCATGTGGTGAACGCCGGTCAAGCATTTGATGAGCGTGGACTTGCCCGCGCCGTTTTCCCCCAGCAGCGCGTGCACCTCCCCCGCCCGGAGCGTAAAGTCCACCTTGTCCAGTGCCTTGACGCCCGGAAACTGAATTTCGATTCCCCGCATCTCAAGGATAATTTTATCAGGCAATTTATCTCCCCCCTAGCGCTTGCCTAGAAACGGGGCTGCCTTTGCGGG
>JAVXNW010000228.1:0-573 GCA_036645575.1 Clostridia bacterium
CAAGAGAGGAATGAATGGAGCGAATGCGGTTGTTGCGTCGCAAGTGCGGCTTGCTTTCAAAATCGCGGTGATGGCTGATGCGACCAAGGATTTCTGCTATCTCTGCCACGGACGTGACCATATGGTTCGTGATGGAAAAGGGCGGTTGAAAGTTCTCCATGCTATCGCCTCGCCTTCTTGCCCTCTAGTATATCGTACCTTGACTGTTTTATCAACATCTTGCTTATTATCTTGCGTATTATCTTGGCACTCACGCAAAGCAGGAACTCATGAACACCACCATGAACATTCGGCGAATCCCCGCTGACCACCTGAGGCCCGATGAGAACGGGCGAACACAGTTCGCCCCTACATTATCTCGCATCATCAAACAATTCAAGGGGTCAATAACAAAACAAATAGGGTTTTCTATCTGGCAAAAATCGTTTAATGATAGAATGATACGCAACGAACAGGGTTATCGTGAGGTTTGGCAATATATAGACACAAATCCATTAAAATGGGAGAAGGATTGTTTATTTGAAATTACCCAAACGCAAACAGATACGATTACAGGGTTATGATTATTCATCA
>JAVXNW010000229.1:0-573 GCA_036645575.1 Clostridia bacterium
ACCGAAACGCCCACGCCGTGCAGACCGCCCGACACCTTATACCCTTCGCCGCCGAACTTTCCGCCGGCATGGAGGATGGTGAGAACGACTTCCACCGTAGGAATCTTCTCTTTAGGGTGCTTGTCCACCGGGATGCCGCGACCGTTGTCGTCGACGGTGATGGAGTTATCGGGGTGTATCCACACGTCGATGTTGTCGCAGAATCCTGCGAGCGCCTCATCGACAGCGTTGTCGACTACTTCGTACACCAGATGGTGCAGACCGCGCGGACCCGTCGAACCGATATACATGCCCGGACGCTTGCGTACCGCCTCCAGGCCCTCGAGGACCTGGATGTCAGAACCGTCGTAATGGTCAGGTTTGTTTGCCACTGACATGCTCCTTTTACCGTGCGTTTTTGTAGTGAGGTTATCGTAAGGGCTTTGTAAGTCAAACGAGGCGTCGGAAGAGAGGCTACGCCTAACTGATATCACCCTGTATCGATAACTTTAGAATTATATCATAAGCATCTTACGATACCAACATTTCAAACCTCTTTAAAAAGCAACCAGACGCCGTATAAGGGGCGATCTA
>JAVXNW010000230.1:0-566 GCA_036645575.1 Clostridia bacterium
GCTAGGGCTTAATGCCCTAGCCTCCTACTCGATTGGTTTCAAACAGCAATGAATTGGAAAAAATGAATTGGAGGGGTGATGATGATGCGAAAGCTATTGGGTATTTGTTTATTAGTGACAATGCTTGGCACCCTGCTTGCAGGGGCGGCCATTGCGCAGGAAAATGCAGGCAAGGCGGAAGAAAGCGGTGAAGCGAAGGTGAACGAACAAACGATTTATTTGGCGGGCGGATGCTTTTGGGGTATGGAAAAGCTGATGCAGGGCTTAAACGGCGTGATGGATGTGGTAAGCGGCTATGCAAACGGTCATACCCTAAACCCCACCTATGAGGCTGTATGCGGCGGCGATACGGGCTACCGCGAAACGGTAAAGGTACAGTATGACGCCAATCAGATTAGCTTGGACGCGATTTTGTTTGCCTATTTTGCGGTGATTGATCCCACCGTACAAAACCGACAAGGCAACGACAGCGGCGAACAATATCAAACAGGCATTTATTATGCGGACGAGGAAAGCCGCCTGAACGTGGAAAGGGTGGCAGAGATAGAGAAGGGGCGCAGTAAGGC
>JAVXNW010000231.1:0-566 GCA_036645575.1 Clostridia bacterium
TAAGCACAGTATAGCAGATAACCGCGTCTCAATGTACGTTTTAGCGCTAAAAGCATTCGTAGTGGCGCGAAAACAAAATAATTTCATTTCATCCTGCCACGATAGGGCTTCGTGTCGCGTGTTCACACGAAAAGCCGTCAGAATATATTGCTTTGATAAATGAACCGGATGTCAAAAGCACATTGGGGGCGTATAACGTACCATCCATTGTACAAGAAAGAGGAATCAGTACAATGAATGGTACACGATGATGTAAAAATGTGCTTTTGTCACCCTACTCAATAAACATATCGGCACAGATTTGCGTTTACTTTGACGATTGACGACTATTTTTTGAGTATTCTCTTCAGGACGTTCACATCCGGCAGCAAATTCACCGTTTCAAAGTTCCCCTTATAAAACACCGCCCAATTGTTGAAAACGCAGGGCAAGGCTTTCGCTTTTTGCAGGGTGTCCACCGGAATAAGGGAGAGCGGAACATCATTTTCCCCGCAGTACTGCTGAACAATCTCTATGTTTTGGCGGACATAGGGGCACTGCCCATCGTAATAAATGGTCAGCTCTTG
>JAVXNW010000232.1:0-566 GCA_036645575.1 Clostridia bacterium
GATAAACGCTATCGCAATTCAAGCGTAACAATCAAGATGCTATACGCACATTGCAATTAAGAGCTATATGCACATTGTAATTAAAAGCTATATGTATATTGTAGTTGAATGTTTTGCGGGCTGTTGCTAGCACACTCAAGCGACGTACTTCGCGGTAAGGCTTAGCAACAATCATATGGTTGGGTAGTATAGTGGTTAAAACACTCGCTCGAAAGTGCGAGAGAACAGGCGTTCGAGTCGCCTCCCGACCACCAATTAATTAGACTTAGCAACTAATCACTGTGTTGTGCAAGAGATATGGTTGACCCCTTATCTCTCGTGCCGAATTAGCTCAATGGTAGAGCCGCTGATTTGTAATCAGCAGGTTGTGGGTTCAACTCCCATGTTCGGCTCCATATGCGTCCCCGTTGAAAACAGTACGAGCTGTTTCAGCAAAACCGTCCAACAGCCTCTCGTAAAGGTGTCCAATGTGTTGCGGGATTCGTGAGCATTACCACGAAAGTTAGCGAAAAGGGATCGGCTAACAAAAGTATAGCCGTGTATTCTAGCATTTAAAGGCATGCATA
>JAVXNW010000233.1:0-549 GCA_036645575.1 Clostridia bacterium
AGCTTGAAAGCTCAACGCTCTGCTGGCCACCTTGCATGCTTGTCCAGCTGTTGGCTCCCTGAACGAAATCATTCGCTGTTCTGCTTTCGTTTTCAAGAATCTCATTACGGGTGATGTTGGCTGCCAGCCAGTGGATCCAGGCAAAGCCGCCGCTTATGGGGTAAGCGTCTTTATCCTCAAGGACGATTGCGTACGAAATGGTATTTTCAGGAGCGTCTTCAATGCTGAAGGGAATTGAATAGTCGGGGACGCCGTTGACGTTCGTCTGGGTGCCGTGCGCGCCATACTTTGCATCATAGAAGCCTTCCGTGATGCCGCTGCTGGTTACTTTCATGGGGAACCCTTTCTCTTATTGTCCTTTATTAAGATCACTATAAAGCGCCTCGAAAAGAAAGGGAATTACCCACTTTTTCGTGGGTAGGAAAGATTATTTCGGATGTTGGGTTATTCGATGATACCCTTGTCTCGCAATGCGTCTTCCATACCATGTTCCCGCATGAAATCAATGCCAACTTCCTGCATAATGGTTAACGCTGCAAGCATTTTCTT
>JAVXNW010000234.1:0-548 GCA_036645575.1 Clostridia bacterium
ATCATCTATGCGCACAACATGCGAACCGGGGCGATGTTTGCGGCGCTGAAGGGGTACCTGGGCGAGGCGTTCCGGGCGGCGCACCCGCTGATCCGCTACGACACGCTTGCGGCGCGCGGCGAGTACCGGGTATTTGCGGTGCTGGAGTTGGACAGCGCCAGCCGCGACGATCCGTGCTATCAGCCGATCGACACCCGCGACCCCGAAGCACTCGCCGCGCTGCGCAAGGCGCTCGTCGCACGCCACGCCATTATCATCCCTGAAGCGTTCCCCGCGCCCGGCGCAGCCCTGCTCACCCTCTCCACCTGCGACCAGGTCGCCTCCCCCGCCCGCCTAGTCATCATGGCAGCCGAGGCGGGAGGCGAGGGGGAACGAGGAGGCGGGGGGAACCAGGAGGCGGGAAGGGTAATTAAGGGGGGACGGCGAGGAGGAGGCGGGGGGAACTGGGAGGCGGGAAGATTATATAGGGGACGTGCCTCCGGCGGGGGGGGGGGGGGGGGCGGGGCGGCGCCCCCCCCCGCCGGGCGGGGCGGCGGGCGGCCGGGGGC
>JAVXNW010000235.1:0-547 GCA_036645575.1 Clostridia bacterium
AGAAGGACGCTGCGCTCAGAGCAATCGAAATGCTTCGCCGTGTCGGCATCCCTTCGCCCGAGAAGCGCGCTAAGGATTATCCCCATCAGATGTCTGGCGGCATGCGCCAGCGCGTGATGATCGCTATGGCGCTTTCGTGCAATCCGAAGCTGCTTATCGCGGATGAACCAACAACCGCGCTCGACGTGACGATCCAGGCTCAGATTCTCGATCTTCTGCGCAGATTGCGCGATGAAACCGACATGGCGGTGCTTCTGATCACCCACGATCTCGGTGTTGTGTCAGAAGTGGCCGATCGTGTTGTTGTGATGTATTGTGGTCAGGTTGTCGAAGCTGCCGCAGTTCGTTCTTTGTTCGAGCGCCCCATGCACCCCTACACACTCGGTCTTTTGAAGTCGATCCCTCGCCTTGAAGACGATGACGACAAGCGTCTCTATGTCATCGAGGGGTCGGTACCCAATATGCTTGATATGCCCTCCGGCTGTCATTTTTCCGATCGTTGCGATCGCTGTATGGATATCTGTCGCGAAAAGGTACCGAAACTGGT
>JAVXNW010000236.1:0-540 GCA_036645575.1 Clostridia bacterium
ATGGCGTCGTGACCATCCCCGAAATAGACGGCTATGCAATCCTAGAACTCGCGTACTAGCTTTTTTGTCGCCGATACTTTGGTGCAAATACTGTATGATACTTTGGTGCAAATACTATATGGTACTTGCAATTCCATTTCGTGTGTGCTAACTGCTTTTGTCCATCGGTTCTCTCCTCTCGTTTTGGTTGCGGTTGGCAGACCTCTCCCATTCTACCACGAGAGTTCCGATGGTTTCTACTTATAGCTTCAAGCTTCCCTGAACCCCCGCTCGAAGCGGGGGTTTTCGTTGCACAAAAAAGTGAATACCCCGCGACGCAGGGTATTCACTTGGACGGGCAACCATTGGTATAAAAAAACGATAGCCTTCAGTACCGGGCAGGGGGGGTGCAAATTTGCGGCTGATCTTTGATCGCCGCGTGCGAACTGAGGCGGACGCAGACAAGCTCGCATCCGAATAAATGACGGACGCACAAGCACATAATCCGTTTTAATGGCGTAATTCAACCTATTTCCCTGCTTTTTGCCAAAAAACAGAATG
>JAVXNW010000237.1:0-534 GCA_036645575.1 Clostridia bacterium
GTCCCCAAAGATTTTGAGGGTTTTCTCTCCCTCTGCGACCAAATCGAAAAAACCGGCATCCGCGCGCTCCAACTGGGGTTGGGCAACGCGGAGGTGCTGGACACCGCCTTTGTGGGGTACAGCCTTTCAGAGTGCATGAGCAGTCCCGCCGATTTCCAGTGGCTCAACGATTATAACAGCGGCAAGGGAAGCTTTGCCGCTCACGCCGCCCCCGCACTGGACATTTTCCAGACCCTCATCGACCGCAAAGTCCTGCAGCCCGGCGACTTAAAGCTGACCTACGCAGACCGGGAAACTATGATATTCAGCCGCCAGTGCGCCATGGTGGAAGATTCAGTGCTGATGGCGCGGATGGGGATGGCGCACAGCGGCTGCACCGATGAATTCGGCCTGATGCCCTTCTTCAATCCTGGAAAAAATGGCGATTGGGCCCGACTTTACCCCGTGTGCTACATCGGGGTGAACAAACACCTGACGGAGCCTGAAAACAAGGTGCGTTGCGATTTGGTGCTCCAACTCATGGACTATATCAGC
>JAVXNW010000238.1:0-529 GCA_036645575.1 Clostridia bacterium
CGATGGCGTCGACGAGATCAAGAACATGATCGGCGCCTGGAAAAACGACCTGATCCTGCCGCCCGAAGCGCTGGAGAAGGCCCGTAACCCCAAGGAGCAGATGGCTGCGATCGTTTACTCGCACTACCAGCGCACCCTGCGGGCGTTCAATGCGGTGGACTTCGACGACCTGATCCTGCAGCCGGTAAAACTCTTCGAAGAACACGCCGACATTCTCGAAAAGTGGCAGAACCGTGTGCGCTACCTGCTGGTAGACGAATACCAGGACACCAACGCCAGCCAATACCTGCTGGTGAAGATGCTGATCGGCACGCGCAATCAGTTCACCGTGGTTGGCGACGACGACCAGTCGATCTACGCCTGGCGGGGCGCGCGGCCGGAAAACCTGATGTTGCTCAAAGACGATTACCCCTCGCTGAAGGTGGTGATGCTCGAGCAGAACTACCGCTCAACCAGCCGCATCCTGCGTTGCGCCAACGTACTGATCTCGAACAACCCTCACGCGTTCGAAAAGCAGCTGTGGAGTGAG
>JAVXNW010000239.1:0-522 GCA_036645575.1 Clostridia bacterium
GTTGCCTTTTCCAAGCAATTCCCCCAAAACGTGCTGGCCGATGTGCTGGCCACAGCAGGGCTTGCACAGTATCACATTGCCGAAACCGAAAAATATGCGCACGTCACCTTCTTCTTTAATGGTGGTGTGGAACAGCCCAAAGAAGGCGAGCAGCGTGTGTTAATCCCTTCTGCGCAGGTGGCCACCTATGATCTGCAGCCAGAAATGAGCGCGCCGGAAGTGGCGCGCACCTTAGCGGCGGCCATCGATGCGGGGCAATCCGATGTCTACATCGTCAACTTTGCCAACTGCGACATGGTGGGGCACACCGGATCGGTTGCGGCAGCCATCCGCGCGGTGGAAGCGCTCGATGCTGCCCTTGAGCGTGTGCTCGCCGCGCTTGAGCGCGCACGTGGCGTGGCGCTTATCACGGCAGACCACGGAAACGCCGACAAAATGGCCGCAGCTGATGGCACCCCTTTTACCGCGCACACAACAGCACCCGTGCCGCTGCTTTTGGTCGATTGTGCCCCCGATACATCC
>JAVXNW010000240.1:0-519 GCA_036645575.1 Clostridia bacterium
GTGCGTTTAAGATCACGATCAATCATCGAAAATCCAACGCCGCACGCAGATCAATCCCCGGTTGCCGCGCCTCGTCGGCGCTTTTCCGCGCTGGCGTGCCTTGCAATAGCGGGTGAGATTCTTGGCCGTCGGGCCTTTTCCGCTGCCGTGGCCGCACAGGGTGTTCTTGGCCACCACCATCTCGACATGCCCGACGTATTTGTACGACCGCCGAGACGCGTCGTTCCCCGCAAAATACAAGCAATCTCCGGGCAGCAACTTTGATACATCCGGCACACCCGCCTTGTTGATCCTCAGATCCACAATGACGGATTTGCGCTTGCTGGTGTTGGCGATCTGGTTGGTGGTGCGGCTGCCGATCCCGTACCCCAGCACCCTTTTCATGATCGCATTGACCGTTGAGGAACAATCGCCAAATCCCGGCGTGTCGAAGACGCGCCCACGCTTGCCGCCCTGCGTATAGGTGTTGTGACCCCGGATTGATTTCATTAGTGCCACGGCCTCGTCACGCTTTTCTTT
>JAVXNW010000241.1:0-518 GCA_036645575.1 Clostridia bacterium
CCCCCCGTGCGGGAGGTAGCGGACGCCATGCATGTTGTCCGCTACCCCTTTTTTTCCTCTTGACAGCATATCAGCATGAGTATATACTGTGTATAGCATATATGTACAGTATGCTATTGGAGGACACCATGGATATCATCATCAGCAACGCCAACAACCAACCGATTTACGAGCAAATTTATCAGCAAATCAAGTCCTCCATCATTTCGGAGGCCTTCAAGCAGGGGGATCAGCTTCCCTCCATCCGCAATTTGGCCAAGGATTTGCGCATCAGCGTCATCACAACCAAGCGCGCTTATGATGAGCTGGAAAGGGACGGGTATATTTATTCGGTATCGGGCAAGGGTTCTTATGTCGCGGAAAAAAACACCGAGCTTTTACGAGAGGCTCATCTAAAGGAAATTGAAGCGCATATGCGGAAAATTTTGCAAATTGCCCCAAGCTGTCAATTAACAGCAAGCGACCTGCTTGAAATGTTCAAGTTTATTTCCGAGGAGGAATGACCATGAATGCCATAG
>JAVXNW010000242.1:0-503 GCA_036645575.1 Clostridia bacterium
TGGATGCTTGCGACCGTGTGATTGATCAGGCGCTCAAGGAGGCAGGCATGGCGCTTGCCGATATCGACGCGCTTGCCGTAACCTACGGGCCAGGCCTTGTGGGCGCGCTGCTCACCGGCGTCAACTGCATGAAGGGGTTAAGCTACGCCTCGCGCCTCCCTCTGATCCCCGTCAACCACATCGAGGGGCATGTGAGCGCCAACTACCTCACCACGCCCACGCTGATGCCGCCGTTTCTGTGCCTTGTGGTCAGCGGCGGGCACAGCCACCTTGTGCGCGTCAACGATTTTGGAAACTACACCTTGCTTGGCCAAACCGTGGACGATGCCGCGGGCGAGGCCTTTGACAAGGCTGCCCGTGTGCTGGGGCTGAACTATCCCGGCGGCCCCTTGTTAAGCAAGCTAGCCGAGGGCGGCGACGACCGCTACCTTGCGCTCCCCCATCCGCACCCGGACGGGCGGTACGACTTCAGCTTTTCCGGCCTGAAAACGTCCTTTTTAAAC